>JACPSF010000211.1 GCA_016193385.1 Deltaproteobacteria bacterium | reverse complement strand
CTCCTAAGATATTCATTCATCCTGCGTGTCGCGATCCGGATTTCAGATTGCGGTACTTCCCGCGTCTTTTTCGCGAAGGCATGCAGAAGGACAAAAGTCCGGCCGGCGTGCAGAAAATAAAGAATCCGCAACTGGCGCCGGGACCGTACGCGTAACTCGCGTAAGCTTTTCCCTAACGGGGCTACCCAGGGCCGCCCCAGAGAAATGCCATGGGAACGGAGCATGTCGATTGCATCCATTTCCGTATCCTACAAGATGTATCTTGTATAATCAAATGAAAACCAGTGGCTTCGACAACCGCCAACTCGGGCGGCCACCGGATCCGCCAGGACTTTGTGAAGGGTTCATCTCTCTTCAGGCCTTCTGCTCCTCGAACTGATGCAAGCGAGTGGCGCACTTGACACAATGTTCCTTGACGATAGTATGAAACCGTCTGCTGATCTCAAGCACTTTCGCTTCGGTGGAGGTGACCCGTGGCAACGCATAAAGTCAAGCTGACAAAACGAGAAGAAATTGCGGTGGGCACGATGGCTTTCTATTTTGAAAAGCCGGCAGGGTTTCAATTCAAGGCCGGCCAGTTTCTTGAGGTAACTTTAATTGATCCCCCGGAAACCGATGCGGAAGGGAATAGCCGGACTTTCTCCATCGCGAGCGCACCTTTCGAGCCAGACCTTATGGTTGCTACGCGAATGCGCGATACGGCATTCAAGCGGGTTTTGAAGGCGCTGCCCATCGGTACGGAAGTCAGCATGGAGGGTCCCTATGGCACATTTATCCTTCACAACGATGCGACAAGCCCCGCTGGATTTCTTATGGGTGGAATCGGCATTACCCCGGTACGATCGATTCTCCTGGATGCGACCCAAAGGAAGCTCTCCCACCGCCTGTTTCTTTTCTATTCCAACCGCCGTCCGGAAGATGCCGCCTTCTTGGAAGATCTCCAACAATTGGAAAAGGAGAATCCGAACTACAGGTTCATTGGCATCATGACCGGAATCGAAAAATCGCGGCAAGTCTGGAGTGGAGAGACGGAGCATATCAACCGGGAAATGCTGGCGAAATACGTTGGCGATCTGACCGTGCCCATTTTCTACATCGCCGGACCGCCGGCAATGGTCAAGGCGATGAAAGCAACACTCAACAACGCCGGCGTCACCAACGACAAGATTCGCGCCGAGGAATTCGCCGGCTACTGATGAGTCGGAGACGAACTGCTGAATTACCAGGCTCCTTGTGCTCTCCCAAGGGGGGGCTGACATCGGAGCAGAAATGAGCAGAAGAGTTCCCTACTCTTTGGTTTTTAGTTCTTCCAGTTTCCTGTAAAGCGTCGTTCGGTCGACTCCCAGGATGGTGGCCGCCTCGGTTTTGTTCTCTCCGGTGGCTTCCAGCACCTTCTTAATGTATTCCCGCTCCAGATCCTTGAGCGTGTAGCCTCTGGCAATAGCCTCCCCCAGGGATACTGCCCGGTTGGATCTGGCCAGCAATTGTGGGGGAAGGTCCGTGACGTTAATTTGTTCGCCCTTTCCCAGGAGAACGGCTCGCTCTATGGTGTGCTCAAGCTCCCTGACGTTTCCCGGCCAGGGGTAGCTCACCAGGGCCGCCAACGCGTCTTCCGTGATACCGGCAATCTTCCGCCTGGCCTTGCCAGAAAATTTCTGAAGGAAGTGGTCCGCCAAGAGCGGGATGTCTTCCAGTCTTTCCCTCAAAGGGGGCAGATCGACGCGGATCACGTTCAGCCGGTAAAACAGATCCCGGCGAAATTTCCCTTCGCCTGCAAGCTCTTCTATGTCCCGATTGCTTGCCGCTAGAATGCGCACGTCCACCTTCTCGCTGCGGCTGGCTCCCAAAGGCCGGACTTCCTTGTCTTCGATCACGCGTAGCAGCTTCGCCTGCAGGTTTAAGGGCAGCTCGCTAATCTCGTCGAGGAATAGAGTCCCCCCATCGGCTTCCCGGAATAATCCCCTGCGATCTTTCTTGGCGTCCGTGAAGGCGCCGCGAAGGGAACCAAAGAGCTCGCTTTCGAGAAGAGTTTCCGGTATGGCGGCGGAGTTTACCGGAATGAAAGGTGCGCGGGATCGAGAACTATGGTAGTGGATCGCCCGAGCAATCAGTTCTTTTCCCGTACCACTCTCTCCGGTGATAAGGACGTTAGCCTCCACGTCGCTCACGCGGGAAACGATCTCGAATACCCGCTGCATTTTATCGCTGTTGCCGAGGATGTTTTTGAGCCCGTAGCGGCCGTGCACCTCTTCCCGCAGACTTTGAAGTTCCTTCTTTAGATTCCTCTGTTCCAAAGCGCGGCTCAGGTTCAGGAGGATTTCATCGGTCAAAAAAGGCTTGGTCAAGTAGTTATAGGCCCCGGCCTGCATCGTCTCCACGGCGCTCTCGATGCTTCCAAAGGCTGTAATCACCAGGACCAGTGCCTCGGGGTCGATCTCTCTCAGGCGGCGAACAAGCTCGCTGCCCTTCATGCCAGGCATCATGAGGTCGGTAATGACGACGTGAAAACCAGCTTGCTTGTATCGCTCCAGGGCCGAATGGCCGTCGGAAACCGTGTCCACCTCATAGCCTTCGTCGGTGAGGAGATCCGAGAGGAGCCGGCGCATTTCCCGGTCATCCTCAACGACCAAAACGCGGGCGCGACGGTCTGCAGACACTTTCGAGTTCATCGTTCCAACGATGCCCTCTCACTTTCACCCTGGGGGTAGCCAATGGGCAGGCGAATGACGAAGCGGGTAAAATGGCCCGGCTCGCTCTCCACCTGGATGTCTCCTCCATGATCTTTGACAATTCCGTAGGCCACCGAGAGTCCCAGGCCGGTACCTTGGCCGATGTCTTTCGTTGTGAAGAAGGGGTCGAAGACGCGCTCGATGTGTTCAGCCGGGATGCCCCGGCCGGTATCCTCAAAAGTGATTCTGAGGAGGCGAGCCTCGCTTGCCTTGACGGAAGCGGGATCCTCCTTTCCGTCGACTTCAGCACGGATCTTGATGGTACCTCCCTGATCCATGGCCTGGAGCGAGTTCTGGTACAGGTTGAAGAAGACCTGCTGGAGAAGATCGGGGTCTGCCTGGATTGCGGGTATCGAGTTTGCCAGGGCAAGCTCGACTTTGACGACTTTCTCTTCGCTCTCGTGCTGCAGGAGACTTTGAACGTTGGCTAGCAGGGCGGAGATGTCGACCGCGCGAAATGTGGGTTCGTTGCGGCGGGCGAATTT
>JACPSF010000210.1:1706-8522 GCA_016193385.1 Deltaproteobacteria bacterium | reverse complement strand
TGAGGGGCACGGGAAGCTTCGGGGAACAGCAAAGCTTCACCAGGCGGCTCCGATCTCCACGACCTCCAAGCGCTCGATGCTGCATGACCAAAAAAGCGGGAAATTTATGCAACGAAAGGGCAAAGAAAGCTGCCCGCCGCCGTGCTCACGGCGCGCTTCTCCCCGTCCACCGCACGGCGGTCCGATACGTATGTCCCTTCACCTTTGCTTCCATCGTTATCCTCCTTTCTTTCGCTCCTCCTTCATCGTTTCCCGTCAACCGGACGCTACATGCTGCGCTCGATCGTCATCTCAAGGACACGGTCGATCTGCCGGCGAAGCGACGGCGCCAGGCCGGGCAGATCCAGTTTGAGAAAGCCTCGCACCAAGGTGGCGATCGCTTCGTCTCGACTGATGCCCCGCGTCATCAGATAGTCCACCGCCTCCTCGGCAATGGGGCCCACCGCGGCCTCGTGTGAGAGCTGGCTCTGCGGCGCGCCGGCGGCGAGCAACTCGGGAATGGCCCAGATGCGCGCCTCATCCGATAACAGCATCCCCCGACAGTCCAAATGACCCCGGCTCTCATTGTGGCGGCCGATCAGCTCTCCGCGCAGGTAGACCTCGGACCGGTCCCTCGCGACCGCCCGCGAGACCGCCTCGGCTTGCGTCCCCCGGCCGCGCAGCTCGATACGACTCCCCATATCAATCACGGAGCCTTTCCGACCGACGATGATGTTGTGAAACTGCGCCCGCGCCCGATCGCCGCGCAGCGTGACCGTGGGATACGCCTGCATCGATTGCACCGGCTGCAGCAGCACATAGTTGCTGAGAAACGTCGCCCCTTCATCGGCGATCACGCCGGGGCGCGGCCGGACGTGGAACCCCTCCGCCCAGTTGTGAATCATGGTGTCCGCCAACGTCGCGCCCGGTTTCAGGAAGACCTCGGTTACGCCGATGTGCAGGCCCGCGTTGATCCCCGGATGCAGCGTGCAGCCGGTGATGAGCTGTGCTTCAGAGCCTTCTTCCATGATGATCAAGTTGTGCACGTTCTGGCTGATGTTGTTCTCCTGGACGAACAGGCAGGCTTGAATCGGTTGCATAACCCGTTGGCCTGCAAAAACTCGCAGGAAGAACCCACCGGTCTGCGCCAGCTCCGTTTGCGCGGTGTACTTGTCCGTGTCGACGGCCACCGCCTGCCACCAGTAGTCGCGCAGCCAGTGATAGGCGCTGAGCGCCGCCGCCGCCGTCGTCAGCTCGATCTGGCCCCGGAAGGCGCGCTGGATGCGCTCGTAAATCACCGAGTAGTCGATCTGAAAATAGGACGCGGCGCGCCCGGCTTCTTCACTGTCGATCCCGGCCCACATGGCCGCTTCCCGGATCTGCTTGCCAAGGGATAACAACGACTGCACTCGCTGCCGTTCCTGCTCGCCGGGCAAGCTAAACCCGGACAGATCCAGATCCGGTCCGTAAACGGCCGGCCGGTGCCGGGCCTGAAGAGCCCGGGCGCGCATCGCGCTTAGGTGCTCACCGAGCGAGCCGGGACTTGCGAGCGACAAATCGGACATTTTCCATACCCGTGCTTGCGGATTTCATCAAGTAAGTGCGAGACCTCCCCTTCGGCCACCAGCGTCCCGTCATAGAGGACGTGCCCCATGCTGGCGCGAACGAAATTGAGAATATGACCGGTGTGCGTAATGATCAGGGCCGCAGGCCGGGACCCGTCGGCGGCGGGTTCGCCGACGAGCCGGTTGATCGCCTCGCCCACCAGCCCGATGTTATCGAGGTCCACTCCGGCATCGGGCTCATCGATCAAGGCGAGGACCGGGCGCTGGGCCAGCACCTGCAAGAGCTCCGCCTTTTTGATTTCGCCGCCGGAAAATCCGGCGTGCACATCGCGGGACAGCAAGGTCGAGCAATGGAGTTGCTCCGCCAGTTGCGCGACCCGTGCCCCATCCCTCCCGCCGGCGCAAAGTTCCGCGAGCTGTCCGAGGGAGAGCCCGCGCACCGTCGGGGGTCGTTGATAGACCATCCCGATTCCGCGGCGGGCGCGCTCATCGGCCGCCAGCGGGACGATGTCTTCCCCGCGAAACCGCAGCCGTCCTCGTGTGACCCGGTAGCGTGGCACCCCCATGATGGCCATGAGCAGGGAGGTCTTTCCTGACCCGTTGGGCCCGAACAAGACATGCGCTTCGCCGGCGTTGATGCTGAGCTCGATATCGTGGAGAACCTTACTCCGGTCCACCTCGACGGCGAGATTTTCGATCCGTAATAGCTCCTGTCGGCTCATGATGAAGCCTCTTTAACCGATCCAGATTATCTGCAAGTTCATCTGCTCAGCCGCGTCACGTTGCCTGCCATCACTCGTAATGAATGGAATCCGGATTCCAGAAGTAGTCTGGAACGTCATCGCCGAAGCTACATGGATAGCATCCAGAGTTCTCATTTGGGTCTTTTGAATCAGTTCTTCACCCTGGCTTAGCACGGAAGGACCGACATCGACCAACTTCCAATAGGGACGGTCCTCGCGCATGCGCGCTAAGATTCTTGGCAGGTCTCGTGCTTCTAATTCCCCTTTGGATTTCCGTCTCATTAGGGCAGACATCAGCTCGATGGGAGTGATAGAAGACGAAAGAAACGAATGATCTCGAAGAAGCGCGCGGGCGCGCGCCGATCCCACCTCTTGCACGTAATTCTTGACCAAGACGCTCGTGTCAAAGTAGGCCAATGTCACCGCTCGTCCCGCTCCTCGCTAATAGTCCCGGAGATGGGCTTACCTTTGACACGAGCGGGCGACCGCCAGACGGGCATGGGCTTTCCGCTCTTCGGACCGCATCGTAGTATCCCCTCCGCCTCCAATCGCCGGATCACCGCGTCCACGTTTTCCTCCCGCTCCAGAGGTTTGATCACTGCAATCGGTTTTCCGCGCTCAGTCAAAACCACTTCCTTTCCAGCCTTCACCGCCTTGATCGCCTTCGAGAAATGCTGGTTCGCCTCTCTTAACCCCATACGCATTTGAGGCCCTCCTGTTTCAGAGTAGTAACATCACTACATTAACTGCCTCAGGGCTTCCAGTCAACCCTGACAGCCTGCTATTGGCGCCGCCAAAAACCCCCCGAATGTCTCTCTGGTCTGGTAATCAGTCAGTGGCATCTGCTGAATGTCTTCGCGCCCAAAGATGGCGATAATCTCCAGCGCCGAACAGCGTGGGCTGCCGCGCTCGATAGCGCTCGCATACTTGCGATTTCGATCACGTATTCTTCGCGTTCTTGGGAAAGAACCGCTACACGTAACGGCCTATTTTGGTTTTTTGTCTTTGGACCGCGAGGTGCGGGACTGGCACGTTACTTGCTGGAGAAAATTTCCAGAATCGAAAATTCACCAGATGAACGCCAGTAAAGATAACTCCAGTGGCATCAGCCCCGGCCACGAGTTTCTGAAGCACGTGGCCGCGAAGTATGAGACGCTGCTCGCGGTATCGGAGTCGATCGCCTCCCATCGCGACATATCCCAGTTATTCCACGGCCTTGCGCAACGGCTCGGTCATGTTCTTCAATTTGATTACCTGAGTGTCCGTCTCCACGATTCGGAACGGAACGTAATGCGTAAGCAGATTTTGGAGACCTCGTCGCCCGTCGGGACATTCGTTGGTGATGAATTACCCGTCGGCGAATCGCTATCGGGATGGGTATGGCAGAACCAGCAGCCGATCCTTATTGGAGATGTTGGGCAAGAGACTCGCTTTCCATGTTCGATCCAAATTTTACGGGAAAATGGCATCAAGTCCTGCTGCTGTTTGCCGTTGACGACGGTACACCGATGTCTCGGGGCCATTATCTTGGGACGTGTCCATCAGCAAGCCTACGAACAGACAGATCTTGGATTCATGGAGCAGGTCGCGAGACAGGTCGCCGTCGCCGTGGATAATGCTCTGCGCCACCAGGAATCCCAAGCCTTGCAGGCTCAGTTGAAGCACGAGCGCGACCGCCTACGGCTACTGATCGGGCTTAACAACACTGTGGTCTCCAACCTGGATCTGCATCAGCTCCTGCAAGCCATCGCGGCGAGCATTCGCCAGGTCATGCAATGTGATAGTGTTGCCGTGTACTTGCCGGATTCGGAGAGCAATCAGATGCGGGTTTACGCACTGGACTTTCCAGGAAGCAAGGGATTTCTCCAAGAAGAATCCCTGATACCGATGGAGACGTCGCCTGCCGGTCGGGTCTTCCGCACGGGTGAGCCCTTGGTGGGCAACGCTCGCGAAATAGCTCAGTCCATTCCTTTGCATCTACATTGCCTGGCCGAGGCCGAAGGTTTCAGGTCCATCTGCATGATGCCGCTCATCAGCCGCAATCGGGGGCTCGGGGTTTTGAGCCTCGGCAGAATGGGGGATCCTGTCTTTACTCAGGATGATGTGGATTTTCTTACCCAAGTGGCGAGCCAGGTGGCCATAGCTGTTGAGAATGCCTTGGAACATCGTGAAGTGACCGAATCCAGGGACCGCCTGGCGGAGCAAAGGCTCTATCTTCAGGAAGAGATCCGCACCGAACACAATTTTGAGGAGATCATCGGCGAAAGCCGCGCGCTGAAGCGGGTGCTGAGACAGGTTGAGACCGTTGCGCCGACGGACTCCACAGTGCTCATTCTGGGAGAAACGGGCACCGGGAAAGAACTCATCGCCCGAGCGGTTCATCACCTCAGCTCGCGTGTCGACCACCCTTTGGTGAAAGTGAACTGCGCGGCCATCCCTACGGGTCTGCTGGAGAGCGAATTGTTTGGTCATGAGAAGGGTGCTTTTACCGGCGCCATCGCTCAGAAAATTGGACGCTTCGAGCTGGCGCATCGGGGAACGCTGTTTCTCGACGAGGTGGGCGATATTCCGCTGGAACTGCAACCCAAGCTGCTGCGGGTGCTTCAGGAACAAGAATTCGAGCGGCTGGGCAGCACGAAGACCATCCGCGTCAATGCCCGTCTTGTCGCTGCCACAAACGCCGATCTGCACCGGATGGTTGCGGAGAAGCGGTTCCGCAGCGATCTCTATTATCGGTTGAATGTAATTCCCATCTTGATACCCCCATTACGGGAACGTCCAGAGGACATTCCCTCACTGGTTCGGTATTTTGTGCAGAAGTATTCCCGCCTCAGGAAAAAGGAGATCCGCTCGGTCCCTGTTGATGTCATGGCCACCTTCGGGAAGTATCACTGGCCCGGGAACATTCGCGAACTTGAAAACATCATCGAACGTGCGGTGATCCTCTCGCGTGGTCCCGACCTCCGGGTTTCCTTGGATGAATTGAAGCCGCCAGCGGAGCCGGCACCCCATGGCGCGAACACGCTGGAGGAGGCCGAGCGCGACCACATTCTCAAGGTGAAAAAGCTAAATATTACTCGACCCAAGTAACGCCAATATTTCGGCACCTGCCAATAAGCCGGCGCGCTTTCTTCCGTCACAATCCTTTCCTTACGGAAAGCAGCAATCTGTAACTGCTCTGATTCTCGCTGCTTAGAGTGTTTTCTAGACATCGATGTCGTTTGGCACGGCGATTGCCAATACAAGAAAGTGAAGGGAGATGAAATCTGGGAAGAAAGGAGGTGAAATCCAATGAAGACCTGGAAAAGAATACTGGCGGCACTCCTTCTCACCATGTTTGTAGCGTCGAGCTGCGCGACTCTCAGTGCTCCGCGGCTGACCGAAGAGGAGGAAGAGCATATTAACGAGATGTTTCCGTATGGGGGTGACTGAGATGCCCATGCTTACGGGTTAAGTGGAGGGAGGAAACAACCTCCCTCCACGGCTCTTTGTCGAGACATCTGTTGAAAATTGACGCTTAGATATCGTTGTTTGGCACAACGGTTGCTCATACGGCAAATGGAAGAAAGGAAATGAAAGCGATGAAGCCCTGGAATGGAATCTTGGCCGCACTTCTCCTTATCATGTTTGTGGCGTCAAGCTGTGCGACGCTCAGCGCTCCGGTAGTCGAACAGGAAGAAGAGGAAGACAGTATCCAGAAGTGGTTGGAGTGGCAGGATATGGACTTGTGGCGGCCCTGGCGCTCCCTCGATCACTGAGAGGTCCAGGGGTAGATGGCACTTGGACGGAGAAAGCAACCCCCCTCGACTTCTCTCCCTTAAAACCTGATTCCTTGGAAGCGGGGGCTTACCGAGAAGAAATCACACTGTTGACTTAGGATGTTGGGAGAGATATCCTATTTTTTATGCGCAAGAGTGTGGCTTTAAGGCTCTTTCTGGTTCTTTCCTTAGCGGCTCTGCCGAGCGCTGCCGCAGGAGACTCCCACCAAACGGAGGCGCTCGAAGATGTGGAGATTCCGTTTTCAACGGGAAGAGAGTCACAAAAGATCATGATCGGGGAAGTTGAGGATGTCGTCCTCGTTCCGTGGGGCATCAGCCTTCCAGCCCGGATCGACACGGGAGCGGAAATGTCCGCGCTCGATGCCAGGAATGTCACCGTGCGGAACAACCTGGCTGACTTCAAGCTCGGAAACGGGTATGGAGACTTGCGGCTTCAACTTCCGGTCGTTGGATGGCGTCAAGTACGGACTTCGATGGGGATCGAGGAAAGGCCTGTGGTCGAGATAGGTATCTGTCTAGGCCCAAGACTCCTCCGTACACGGGCGACTCTGAAAGACCGCTCGGAAATGACCTACCCCTTCTTGCTTGGCCGTAACGTTCTGAACGGCGGTTTCGTGGTCGATACGAGTCGCTCTAGGGCAGCGCGGCCTGCGTGTCCATCAGGCTCCTCCTAGTAGCACTCTTCGACAAGTCCAATCAACTAAAGCCAAATATCACTCGGCCCAAGTAACGCCAGTATTTCGGCACCTG
>JACPSF010000210.1:0-1679 GCA_016193385.1 Deltaproteobacteria bacterium | reverse complement strand
TAAGCCGGCGCAGTTTCTTCCGTCACAATCCCTGCCAGCCAGAAGCGGGGCACTCCGTAACTTTCCTAATTTTCGCTACTTATCGGTGTTTTCCAGACCTCGATGTGGTTTGGCACCGTGCTTGCGAATACTATCTTTAAAAAAGAGAGGAGATAGGAGAGGAGGCAGGAGTTTCCCCGGGGAATGAGTGAGGTAGGTCATGTCATTCAAAAATAAAATCTATTTCATCATCTTAGGGCTTGTGGGCCAGTTATTCTTTTTTGAACCCATACTAACTGAGTTTCTACGAGCCAGCGACAATGCCTCGGAGCAGGAGATCTTTCTTCCTGCTTCGGTACCGGAAAAGAATCGTCTTGTTCTGCGCTCATTTTTCCGGTTAATCGTCGAAGGAGAGATCGTGGGCGGAGCGGCTGAATATGATGACACCATGACCGAAAGGCCTGGCGATTATTTGGAGCTTTACGACAGTGCAGGCGATCTCGTGGTTGTCAGTTGGTTTGACAGATTCGGAATCCAAAGGACTGCCATAGATCGCGGGCTTCTTGAAGAGGCAGACGAACTCGAAGGTGTCTTTGTCCTTCTTTTACAGGGGGACCCAGTGTGATATTGCTTTCTTAGCTCATGTTGAAAATCACTATTCAAACGGACGCGACGGGAACTGTTTTTGAACTTGAGGGAAAACTAGCAGGACCCTGGGTTCAAGAATTAGAAAGCTGCTGGCGTCGAGCGGTCATCCCCGAGCAGCCACTGAGGGTTATGTTAAAAGCGGTGACGTTCATCGATGACGCGGGGAGAACGCTTTTGGTCGAGATGCACCGGCAGGGAGCCGAGCTTGCGGCAGAAGGATGTATGACCAGGGCCATAGTAGAGGAGGTCGCGCGACGAGGGCGAGCATGAGTGCCCGTGTTAAGGAGAGTCTATGCGGCAAAAGATCGTAACGAAAGCATCGTCGTTTAGCGCGGCGTTATTTATAGTCCTTTCGGTCCTTTCCATTCCGGGCCGGGCAGCCCAACCGACGCACCAGGTGGACGATGCCCATCACGGCTTTGGCGATGTCGGCGTCTGGGCAGAGATGCTGGAAGGCTCCGAGCGCGACCAATGGCAGAAGCCGGAGGAGGTTATAAAAAATCTCGATCTGAAACCGGGAGATGTGATCGGCGACATCGGCGCCGGCACGGGCTATTTCACCCGGCGTTTTGCCCTCGCGGTTGGTCCTCAGGGAAAAGCCCTCGGCTTGGAGATCGAAGCCGCCATGGTGGAGCATATGAGACAAGAGGCCCGAAGACTCAATCTCACAAACTACGAACCGCGTCTGGTCAAGCCTGATGGTCCGGGCCTGGGGCCGCAGTCAGTGGACGTCATTTTTTTGTCCGACACGTACCACCACATAAGCAATCGGGTGGATTATTTCAGAAAGCTTTCGAAGAGCCTTAAACCAAATGGCAGGGTCGTCATCGTTGATTTCTACCAAAGGCCATTGCCCGTTGGTCCGCAAGCCTTAGAGGATAAGGTGTCGGAGGAGACGATTATCAAGGAGCTTGGGCAGGCGGGTTACCGCCTCATCCGGTCGCTGGACTTCTTACCCTATCAATATTTTCTTGAGTTTGGGCGGTGAAGCTCTTCTAGCGGCCTACGTTGCTGAGAGGTTGATGTGCGGTGTCGTGCATTTGATCCTGCGC
>JACPSF010000209.1 GCA_016193385.1 Deltaproteobacteria bacterium | reverse complement strand
CCTGGTCATCAGCGGCGCGGATCCCCGCCGCGTGGCCCAGGCCCTGGACAAAGTCCCGTTCGTCGTCGCCTTCGGCGACAGGCTGGACGAGACGCTCGAGTGCGCCGACCTGGTCTTCCCTGTTGCCCACTACCTGGAGCAGTTCGACTTCCCTGTGAACCGCATGGAGGGCTGGGTGACAGGGAAGCACTGGTATTTCGCCGCGCGCCAGCCGGCCGTGGACCCGCCGCCCGGCGTTCATCAGACCGTGGACATCCTGATCGAGTGGGCGGACCGGGTCGGCATGCTACCGGCGCTCAACGAGCGGCTCAACGCGAAGCTTGTGCTGGCAGAGGGGCAGAAGTTGCAGGCCGATCGCCACTACTCGAACGCGGAGATCGTCGAGCGCCGCATGCTGTCCATGTTTGGCCCCGACCACGACCGGCGCTGGTTTGAGGAGCACGGGCTGGTAGCCTGGCAGCGCAGCATGGCCGAGCGCTACCCCCGGGCCCTGATGAAGCTACCCAGGATGCCGGTCTATTTCCCCCACGTGCGAGACCGCGGCCGGGAGCTGAAGCAAGTGCTCGACCAGCTCGACCTGGACTGGGACATCTCGCTCTACCAGTCGCTGCCCGTCTGGTACGGGTGTTGGAGCCACCGCACGCGCCGGCCCGAACAGCTCTACGCCGTCAACTACAAGCTCCCCTTCGAGACTTCAACGACAACCCAGGGCAACCCCTGGCTGATGGACATCGCCCAGCGGCACCGGCTCGCCATGTACGTGACGCTCAACACCCGCGCGGCGCGCAGCCGGGCTATCGCCGACGGAGACGTGGTCGAGCTGGTGGGCACCAATGGGTACACTACTCGCGGCGTGGCCCCCGTGGCCAGCCTGTCTCCTTCGGCAAAGGCGTGAACTTCAATTCCTTCGTTCCCCTCGGCGTGGACAGCATGGACCTGCTCGCAGGATACGGCGACCATTGCGCCCTGGTCACGGTACGAAAGGCACCGAAGACTCAAAGAAAGTAACCATTGACATTAGACCGACCTCTCGTAGAAAAGGTAGTGCGGCCGGCAAAGCGGGCTCTAACGATACAGGCTGTCGATGAAACCGCTTGCCTGTAATTCACGCACAAAGCTGTCGTCAAAAAACTTTCTGGGGTCCTGGTCTTTTGCTTTTGGGTTTCTCGGCGCGAGCTCTTCGAGCACTGGTCGGACCGCCTCCACGGTCGGCAGCGGAACCCCCATCAGGTACTTCTGCGCATAGATGTCATAGGTCTCTGACAGGAGTTCGGGATCGCTGGCGCGCAGATATTTGCCCATGACAGCCATCGTGAAATTCCTGTCCTTTTTCATGCGCGCGATAGCCTCCACCTGAGCGGCCGTGTACCTTCGGACCAAATCCGGATCCTCTCGGATAAGCTTAGCCCGGGTGGTTACGCCCGTGGACGCATAGGGAATGCCGAGAGAAGCGATGTCCAGTAAGACCCTGTGACCCAATTTTTTGGCCCGCGTTATGGCCGGATAAGAGAGGATGCCGGCCTGGACGCGATTTCCCTGCATCGCAGGAACGATGGATTCCATAGCACCGATTTGGACAATGGCTACGTCCTTCTCCGGTATTAGACCGAAATGCCTGAGTGCCAGTCGGGCCCCTGTGTCGATGGAGGTGCCGAAACGGCTGATCCCCACGGACTTGCCGCGCAGCTGCTCTGCCTTTTCGATCTCCGGACGAGCAACCAGGCTTTGCACCAAGGTACCTAAGGTGGTGGCGATAATGGTCACGTCTGCGCCGCCGACAGCGGCGCTTACAGTAGTGCCGCCGGCGATCTGCAAAAAGAGAACTTCCCCCGCAATGAGGGCATTCATTCCTTCCACGCCGCTGGGCATGGCGATGACCTCCACCTCTAATCCGTATTTCCTGAAGATACCGGCCTCACGGGCAATCCACGGGGGTGCCTGTGATCCTGACAGCGAGGTGAAGGCAGCGCGGATTTTGCGCGGCTGAGAAGGCTCGGCTCCTTCGGTGGGAGAAACAGAGATAAGCGCGACGGCGAGGCAAAGGGACAAGAGGAAGTTCTTATTTCTTTTCATGACTGGCTCCATCCTGAAAACTGTCAGACCGGCTCACGGCAGATGGACCTTTTTCAACGGTCTGCATGAGATATCGAAACGCTGAGAGTACTTGCTTGCGCGGGTTATGTCAAAGCCAAGATCTGCCGCGGAGTCGAACAGCTGGCCATGGCTATGGCCAGGAGAAACACGATAAGGATATAGGCAGCCTGTATCATTTCATTTTGAGCCTCTCTTCGATAGGATTGATTCTCTAAAATGGAATGCTTCGGGTATCTAGAAGATGAAACCAATCAGACCACCAGCCAGGCGAAAGGGCAGGGCCAGGACCTGCCCGGCTACATGCACAGCCCCGCTCAAGAGGCCGAATGACTCGCCCTCTGTCTTCGTGGTCTCTGTGGTCTCCGTGGTCTGCTTCTCCGCCACCACGGGCTCCGGTGTATCCTGATCCCTTGCCGCGGCATGCTGAACTGTCTCCGTCTTGACGTTTTTCACGCTCTGCGTGGCGCACCCTGCGGCAACGCCTAAGGACAAGAAAAAGAACGTAACGATGACGCTAAGGCTTTTAAGCATAACCGCCTCCTAACACGATAGTTTTCTGAACGAGCGGCGCCCTACCTGGCCCTATCTCCGTCGAGCATTGCCAGAGGTCGGCAGAGGCTCCTGCGGAACTATAGCTGGTAAATCTGACTCAGCGATCGACTGGGTCTTCTCGACCTCCGCCTGCCGCGCCGCAAGCACGCGAATCGGTCCCACCTGCTTGGTATAGGTCTTAATGAGCCAAACTTTCCCCGTCAGCCGGTTCATCTTGTAAGCCGCATCCACGGGACCATTGGGCGAGGTAATAGTGTAGAGACCGCCGGAGAACAAAAAGAGAAAGAAGAGGACGATGATTCCGAAAACGGCCCAGCCAACTTTTGCTTTCATGATGTTTCCTCCTTACCTGCTAAAAAGGATAAAGACCATCGGGCTGATGATACTAATACTCACCCTGTTGACGTCTCAGCCGCTCCATCTCGTGGCGCTGGCGGTCAAGCTCGGCCTGGTTCCTGCGGAGTTGATAGTCTTGCCGCTGGTTTTCGTGCTGCTGCCCTTGAAGTTGGTCACCAACAAGGGCGCCAGTCCCAAGGCCGAGACCGCCGCCGATAAGCGCCCCAGCGGCCGGATGGCCAACCGCACTACCGACGATTCCGCCAGCGGCGGCACCGATGCCGGTGCCCACAAGGGCACTTGTCTCCCTCGTGCTAAGGGGCCCGCCGGCACAACCCGTGCCGATGAGCGCCGCAACTGTGATTCCTGTCAAACCCTTGATGAGTTTTGTTTTCATTTTTTCCCCTCCGTAAGTGGCAATGTGCAAAATCGGGACCCCGTTCAATGCCAGGTGTTAGGGACCGCCTCTGCTCTGGCAAAAAGATCGTTTAACATATTAGCAACCAGCTTGTTGGCCTCTGCCTCATCCTCGGCAACCAGAAAGGCCTCTTCGGTTAGTGCCGCGACCAGTTCACCCAACGTGGTTTGGATGAGGTTTTTTCTTTGGGTGGTTTTCATCCTTAATAATTCCAGGGACCGCGCGTGCTCTTTGCTTTAGAATCCTCGGCCTGCTTTTTGGAACGCTGCAACTTGCCTTTCTTGTGAAGCTCCTGGCGCTCCTCGGCCCGCCGCCAGCCGCGCTCAGGATCGGCAGACCACTGGGCATTGGTATTCTCCGAGCCCTTTTCGCTCATATGGGAAGCTGCCACGCCCCCGGCGCTCGAGCCGCCACTTCCCCCAGGTTGGGCATTAGCAGGTTGGCCAGTCTCCCTGAGCAGTAGGGCCGCGGTCATGATGGCGATATAGTAGAAAGTACGGCGCATGTTCTTTCCCTCCTTAATAAATGCGGTACCAATGATAGACCTCGTATGGTCCGTGCTTCTTCCGGTATCCATGAGCAGGGGCCCAAGGAGGCGGACCGCCGCGGCGATGGTAATCATAGACAGAGTAGTGCTCGACGATGACCGGCTCAGGATAAACAACCCTCGGATAATGATAGACCGCCACTGGTGGGGGGCTCCCGATAAAGAGATTGATACTGGCTGAGCCAGCGGATGCCACACCGCTCCAGGTGAAGAGGGCGCCCCAGAGGACCATGAGGCTTAGAAAGCGGAGCTTCCAGACTCTAAAGGCGGACATGCTGACAACCTCCTTCTCCTTGTTTGAGACGCTTAAACGCGCCTAAAAAGCTATTTGAGCAACAGCCGTGCCATGTCAAAGAATGTAATGAAATCAACGACCTATAAGAAACCGGCTGGCTAGAGGTAAGTCAAAAAGTAAATGGGTGGGAAAAATTTACTCGGTTCGCCAAATCATTGGTGGCATTCGAGGTTACCCCATACTGTGATGCATGAAACCTTTCCCTCCTTAGCTCGTTCCCAGTCACATCCCTGTAGATGAGCTCATCGGTATCCAAGTCATATTCGGGGATATCGGGGCTTTCCCATCGCGTCAGGAAATATTGGTAAAAGGGGTTGTAGAGGCTGCCGGGGTTTTGGTCGTGCTTGAATACGTATTCTGGCATCCTGTGGACGTCGAAGCCTGGGTGGTAGTGCTTCAGCCAAACATAGTCGCCCAGAATAGTCAGCTTTAAGAAAGGGGTATCCCCATAGAGCTTGAGCTTGATGTTTTTCTGAACCGCCTTAAGCCCTTTCAGAAAATCGATGCTCTTTCTTATCTGTTCGCTAAAGTTCTCTCGAGTAACATTAGGGTCCAGAATGCTCTTCGCCCGTATGCTCGCCCCTTCGCTGGACGGATTAAGAAGCATTATCTTCGCATCGCGGCAGTTCTGTAAAACACTATGCAAATCTCCCCGTGTGTCAGCAAAGGTACGAAAGCCCGTTGAAGAGATGATCATCACCTCCCTGGCAACACCCTGTTTTTTCTTCAATTTCTTGATTCTCCTCTGCGTCCAGAATGTTCTTGTGGCGAAAAAATGGACCATCCCAGAGCCGCCCGCCATCCTGGCAAATTTCCTGTCTTTCCAGTTTCTACCGATGTAACTAAACAAGAGCATGAGCAATACGGCTGCGACGATTTCTACCGACATGAGATAGATGTTTCCCCTCTCTATGAGCGACCAGTAGAGCCAAAAATTTCTGGCTATGAAGCTGACCGTATAGGGTAGAGAAAACGCGATCCCGGCGCTCAGAGCAACTAGCAAAACGTGAAACAGAACTCGCGCCACACCTTTCAAGAAGCGTTTCAGAGGCCTCTTATTGTTGTTGATCCGCGTCTCCCTGAAATGTCTTAGATTTGTCACTCCCCCCCTTTCCTTACGAGGCATCCCAAGACCCGCTGACTCCCGTGTCTTAGGCCTTGGGAAACTTATCTCGCGTGAGCCCCGCCGTAATTTCCTCATCCACTGGACGCTCTAGTGGTGCTCCGGCCATCCTGAGCCTGGATGGTAGAATCCCTCAACGTAATCTCTCTTTATCAATGTCTCCAGGAGCAGTAATACCTCATCGGGGCCACGGAGGTGGAACCGCGCCTGTGTTGGAGCCATCCCGACCCGGATCGAATACGCCTTTTCAGGCAGAGCGGCGAACGTATCCTCATCGGTCCGGTCGTCACCGATCGCTAAGAT
>JACPSF010000301.1 GCA_016193385.1 Deltaproteobacteria bacterium | reverse complement strand
CGTGCGTGTAAATCATAGTTGTCGACACGTCGGTGTGCCCGAGCAGCTCCTGAACCGTACGGATATCGTAGCCATCTTCCAAAAGATGCGTGGCAAAAGAATGACGAAGCGTGTGCGGGCTCGCTGGCTTGGGTACCCCGGCTTCTCGCACGGCCTCTTTCACCGCTTTCTGCAAGACCGATTCGTGAAGATGGTGCCTGCGCTTCTCTCCGGTAACCCGGTCGACATAATGACTGGTGGCGGGAAACACCCATTGCCAGCCCCACTCTTTCCCTGCATTTGGGTATTTGCGCTCAAGCGCGTTCGGCAGAGCGACTCGGCCTAAGCCCCGCTCAAGATCGCGCTGGTGTTGTCGTCTAACCAGGTCAAGGTGCTTGGCGAGCGGTTCTTTGACTGCTGCGGGAAGCATCGTGTGGCGGTCCTTGTCCCCCTTGCCGGCCCGGACTACGATCTGGTTACTGGCGAAATCAATATCCTTGACCCTCAGCCGCAGGCATTCCATCAGTCTGAGGCCTGCTCCATAGAGCAGCATGGCCATGATCCAATCCGAGCCGCCGAGGCAGCCAAGGATAGACCTGACCTCTTGCCGTGTCAACACAACCGGCAGCCTATGCAGCCTTTTCGCCCGGACAACGCCGTCCACGTAACCAATTTCCTTTCTTACAACCTCGCGGTAGAGGAATAGCAGAGCGTTGAGAGCTTGGTTCTGGGTGGACGCGCTTACGTGGGAATCGGTCGCCAGACTGGAAAGGAACTGGCCAATCTCAGCTTCACCCATTTCTGCCGGATGTCGTTTGTCGTGGAAAAAGATGAACCGTTTGATCCAGTGTATATATGCTTTCTCAGTTCGGTAGCTATAATGCCGTGTGCGGATCGCCTGGCGGACTTGGTCGAGCAATCTCGGCTTTGATGCGCCGGCCGGAAAAGAAATGTCCACGGCTGGCTGCCCACTCGGACTTATCACTTTTAAGCTCTCCATGGAGACCTCCCTTTAGGGGCGCAACAGAACGTTTAAAGAGTTCAAAAAGTTCAATACGTTTAAGACGTCAAGTTGGTTGGTTTGAGCTGTTTGAACGCGTCGTATTTCAACGCGTTATTCGATCCGTCCTTGCAAGAACCACCTGCGGCGTAGCCGATCGTAATAAACCCAAAGGATATCGCCGCGGCGGGTCTCGGCGAAGTAGTACTCCCGATGAAGCTCGCGCGCCCACCACCCGCCGGAAAAAATATAAGGCCCGGAGAGTTTGTCTACCGTTCCATACTTCGGTCCCAAAAGGAGCCACCCGTCGTCTCGCCCGTGGCGCGGCGGTGAAGGCAAAGGGATCGGTTTTGCCAGGATCCGGCGCACCAACACTTTAGCAGGCGGACAGTTCAAGACGTTCAAATCGTTTCGGGGGAGTGCGACGAGCCTGAGCGGCTCCCAGGTAAAGCGGGCCTCGGGAAGATGTCCACCGGTCAGTTTCGCCCGCACCACTGCCTTATCGCCAAACTCGGCGCGGAGGCGGGCGAGCGCCCGGTTGGCGGCATCGAGGTCGCGCGTCGGCCGCTCGGCAAAAAAGCGGAGCTGGTCGCGCGTGGCCGGGCCGCTCCCCGCCACGAGTTCGATCTCCACCACTTCCGCCGAAAGTTCCACGGTCTCCATGCGGAGGCGAACCAAGTCGAGCACCTGGATTGAATCCAATGTCGGAGCGGCCGGGCGAATGGGCTCTTCGCGCCAGCCGCTCCGGTCGATGAGGAAGCGAAGCAGTAGCTCTACGAGCGCCTCTTCTCGGGCAGCGAGGGCCGCCAAAATGGGATGGAGGAGTCCCTTTATTATGAACAGAAAGCGCGTGGCGTCCGTCTCCGGATCATCGAGAACGAGTCTCTGCCGGACTGGCTCTTCAGGAATACACGGCTTAAGCGGTGCCCACAGATCGCCGGAGGCCATTCTATGAAGGCGATAGGCCTTCGGCCCGAAGCGTTCGTACAATCCTCCGGCCGGAAGAGAAAGAAATGCGCCTACCGTCTTTATCCCCAATTTAAAAAGCGTATCGCGAAGGTCCGGTTCCAGACCGAGACGATCAAGCGGCACCTCTCTCGCCGCCGCGCGCTCCTGAGAGAGATCTTCAAAGACCACCGTTCCCTCTCGCGTCTTTGCCGCGGCGTAAGTGCCAAAGCGCGTAAATCCAACCACGACGCTGGCGTGAAAAACATAAGTTTTGATATCTGTATGAACCGCACTCGCCCATTTTTTTAAAGAAGGATAGAGAAGATTGAGTCCTGCCCCGCTAAGCCAGAACACTCCAGGCTCTTCACCCGACGGCTCAACCCCGGGAGTAAAGCGCAGGAAGCGGTTTGTCAGCGCGGCGACCTCCTTTTCGATCTCGTCCGGCGGGACTATGCCGGCGCGCAGGTCAGGCGCCAACGAAGATCCCGCAGCATAACGAAAACCGGAAAGCACGCCGGCCCGCCGGGCCTTCTCGTTGACCCAGAGAATTGATGCTTGCGGCTTATCCTCGGCGACCACGGCCACGGGGTAGACGGCCCACTCGGGGTGGCGCTTGAGGAGGAGTTGGAGCGGGAACGCCGGGAGATTAGCACAAGCCAGCCGGTCCACAGCACACCTCTGTCTCTGCCCAGGTGGGTCCCCGACGCTTGTCCTTGAGAACGCTAAGCTCGCACGCAAACTGACCCGCGGAGTTCCGCTTTCGCTCCGCATAAACCCGCAACGAGATGAGAGATCCCAGCGATGGTTCCCTACTCTCTTTCTCCGTGAGGCAAAGCAAAGCCGTATGGTGTTGCAGCGAAAGCGCGGCCAGGCGCGCCTGGAGCGGCATTGGAATGTCGGTGCTGCCGAGGTCGAGCACCACCAAGCCAAAAGCGCCGGATCTCAAAAGCTTTTCTCCGGCGCGGGGAATGGCCTGAGCGTCGGGAACGCGAACGACCACCAACGCATCGAGGTCCACGCCTTCTTGAGCGGTATCCGGAGGGTTGAAGGAGCTCTCCGTAGATGTAACCCAGCCCACCAGCTCGCCCCGCCGCTGCCCCTCCAACACCAGGCCGAAGGCAAGCGTAAGCGCGGCCGTAGCTCCCGACCCGGAGATCTCCACCAGGCGTCCAGCGATCTCGGATAGACTCCATGGCGAAGATCTGACAATGTCTTGTCTGAGTTTTTGTGCGGAGAAAGAATTCATAGCTATTCACCTGGACGTTCAAACCGTTCAACACGTTCCATCTTAAACCATCTCCCTAAAACTTCCGTACCAGTCCCACCACTTTTCCCAGGATACGAAACTCTCCCTGCGAGACGGTGATCGGGACGTGGTTTTTGTTTTCCGCCCGCAGGGTCACACCATCACCGTCTCTATAGAATCTCTTCAAGGTGGCCTCGCCATCGATCAGGGCGCAGACAATCTCCCCGTTCTCCGCCGTCTCCTGAAACCTGATAATCACACGATCGCCATCCAGAATACCGGCATCGATCATGCTGTCCCCTTTGACCCGCAAGGCGAAGACTTTGCCCCGCGCCAGATCACTGGCCACGGTCAAAAAGCCCTCGAAGTTCTCCTCGGCCAGAACCGGCTTCCCTGCCGCAACCCCGCCCAAGATCGGGATTTCCCGGGCATCGGTAAGAGCCGGCCGGCCTAAAGGGGTCAAAACTTCCAAAGCCCTC
Source organism: Deltaproteobacteria bacterium (assembly GCA_016193385.1). The sequence continues at coordinate 1,963 of JACPSF010000301.1, read as the reverse complement.
TTGCCGACTCTGCGGATGTATCCCTTTTTCTCCAGGGCCTTTAAGTGGTCGGAGACCCCGTTGGTGGAGGCGATCTTAAATTTCCGACCGATCTCCGGGATGGAAGGGGCGTAACCCTTCTCCCGGATGTTCTTGAGCAGGAATTCGTAGATCTGCTTTTGCCTGGAGGTAAGCTGGGAGAGCATGAAAGCCTTATACTGAAATTATTTTCAGGTGTCAAGGAGCTAAAGAAAATCGTGGATCGCGGGGTAAAAACCTACGCCTTTTTCAACAATCACTATGCGGGCTTCGCGCCCGGTTCGGCGCAGCTCTTCGAGGAGATCCGGCAGGGCGAAAGGTAAGGCGAAGGCCTTTAGGGTGCCCCATGAGCCGCCGCCCGGCTAGGCCTGCGGCAAGCGGTGATACTTCCCTTGGAAAAAAAGAAGCGGGCGATCCCCTGAGGCAGCGGCGCGAAGAATCTCGCCGACCATAATCGTATGGTCGCCGCCGTCGTGGACCTGAACGATTTTGCACTCGATACAGCCGATCGCCCCGTTCAAAAGCGCAAGGCCGTGTTCGCTTATGCGCCACTCAAGGCCGGCGAATTTCTCGATTCCCTTCGTGGCAAAGCGCTTGGAGATCTCCTCCTGCTCCTCGCTTAAAATATTCGCCGCAAACAACTTCGACTCTTCGAAACAGGAGTAACACTGCACGCTTTTATCGATGCACACCAGCACCAGGGGTGGGTCGAGCGACAGGGAAGCGAAGGCATTGGCAGTGAGACCGAAGGCGGTCCCGGCCCGATCTTTGGTCGTAATGACCGTAACGCCGGTGACGAAGTGGCCCATGACACGGCGTAGTTCTTGAGGGTCGATAGACAAGGGTTTTGCGCGGCTCGGGATATCGATCCACACGTATCAAAGCAGCGGCCAGGCTGTCAACGCTTGTTGGGCTCTAATACGAAAAGTGTGGTTGCAAGTAGAAGCGGAGGGAACCTGCCTCTCCGCTTGAGAGTTTTGTGCCGGAATGCTCCCTGGACGACCGGCACCGGAAGATGATAATGATAAAAGTCTGGAAAGGAGGAGCCATCATGGCGATCAGCGCGGCGAGCGCCGGTAATTCGCTGGAGAGGTATATCGATGAGATCCGCTCGGTTTGGGGCAATGGCAAAGATCCCGAACTTCCCTTCAAGGTCAAGGCCCTCATGGAGAAGCTGCTACTCTCAACCCCTTCTGACGAGCCCTGGGTGGCCCGACTGATCCGGGAAGCCAAACCCGCGCGGGAGCTCTACCGGGATTCCGAGCGCGGTTTCATCCAGATGGGCCACGTCCACCAGAAAGGACACGCCAACACGCCGCACGACCATGGTCCCTGCTGGGTGATCTACGGCTCTTATACCGGAGTCACAGACATCACTCTTTACCGGCGGACGGACGACGGAAAGGAGCCTGGACGAGCGACGTTGGAGAGAAAAGAAATACACCGGCTTGGTCCGGGTGTCGTTCATCCGTATCTTCCGGGCGACATCCATTCCGTCCACGCCGTCGAGGGACCTGCCGTGGTCTTTCGCTTCCTCAGCTACGATCTCGATAAGGTCGAAAGACACCGCTACAATCTGGAAAAGGGAACGGTGGCGCGGGTCTGACACCTTCCCCGCTTCTGCTAGGGGTTAAGCGTGGACGAGAAGGATCTCTTTTTTGAGCAAATACGCTCGAGCGGATGCCTTTCTTACCTCCTCGGGTGCAAAAAAGATAAGGTCTGCGTGGTCATCGATCCGGAGATCGACAAGACCGAGGAGTATCTAGGGCTGGCGCGGGATTTTTCCTTAGAGATCATCTGCGCCATCGACACCCACACCCATGCGGACCACAGCTCTGCTTGTAAAATCCTCCGCGAACGCGCCGGCCTCCCGGTCGTCATGCATCGAGCCTCTGAGGCCCCCTATGTAGACCGTAAGGTAGAAGAAGGGGATGTCATTCGGTGT
>JACPSF010000300.1 GCA_016193385.1 Deltaproteobacteria bacterium | reverse complement strand
CACCATAGTGCCCCCAGAGTCGTAAAAGGAGCTCATGCACTCCCCTCCCTGGGAGACGATGGGCGAGGCGGTCACCCGCTGAAGGGTCATGCGCCCCTCCTCGCCGATGGCCCACAGCCGGTGCAAAAACATCTCGTATCGCACCGGATCGATCTCTTGATATTGTTTCTCTTTTCCCATGGGTTGAATCAACCTTCTCTTAACGGAGCGACTGTCCCTAGACTTCCTGAGATTTAAGCTCGACCGCGAGAACGGACAAAGCGCGTTTTTTTCTAAATTCCGCGATCCAGAGACCCACGACGCCGATTGCCCCAATGGCGTTGATGACGATGACCCAATTCAAAGGAACCCCCGTATTCGGCGGCAGGATCAAGAAGAGTCCGCCCACGATAAGCAGGAGTTGTTTGGACCAAGAGAGCGGCCGGAAGAGGTAGCCGGCCAGCGCTACCGCAACGGCGACGGAGCCCAGGATAGTCGTCGCTACGACCAGCAAGATTTCGGGTAAGCTCCCGATGAGGATCAAGGCCGGTGAGAAAGCAAAGACGAAGGGAGCGATAAATGTCCCGAGACTCAAGCGCACAGAGGTCCAGCCGGTTTTCATAGGATCGCAGCGGCCGATGGAGGCGGCGGCATACGCGGCGAGACAAACCGGGGGTGAAATCATCGAGGCCTTGGCAAAGAAGAGCAAGAACAGGTGGGCGGCTAGGGGAACCACGCCTAGCTGGTTGAGCGCCGGCACCACGAGCACGGCGAGAACGACATAAGCCGCAGTGGTCGGCATGCCCATCCCCAGGATGAAACAGGTGACGGCCGCCAGAAACAGGAGCAGGAAAGCGTTACCCCCGCTCAAGTTAACCAGCATGCCCGACAATGTGAATCCCAGTCCCATGAGCGAGAGAACGCCGATCACAAGGCCGGCGGTGGCCGTGATTACGCCGATATCGAGCAGGGAACGGCCAGTTTTTTCTAAGGCGATGAAAAGGTCTTTCCACCTGAAACGAAACCGGCTCTTCACGGTGTGCAGGATTATGAGGAGCAAAGTCACGGCGATGGCTGCCATGGAGGCGTCCATATTCTTAATGAAGAGCGCATAGATGATTGCCACCAAGGTCAGGAGAGCAAGCCAACCACCCTTCAAGACCGTCCAGAGTTGCGGGATCTCTTCCCGGGTAAGACCGGCAAGTCCCTGCTTGGCAGCCTCCAGGTCGACTTGCACGAAGAGAATCAGATAGTAGAGGATGGCGGGTACCACGGCGGCAAGAGCGACCTGCGCATAGGGAATCCCGAGAAACTCCGCTATGAGAAAGGCCGCCGCGCCCATGATCGGAGGCATAATGATCCCTCCGGTGGAAGCGGAGGCTTCAATCGCCGCCGCCACATGGGGACGAAATCCTGCCTTAACCATCATCGGGATAGTTATCCAGCCATCCACCATGACGTTCGCCACGGCGCTGCCGCTTATACTCCCGAACAGTCCGCTCGCAGCCACGGAGATCTTTGCCGGGCCGCCACGATAGCGCCCCATGACGCACTGCGCAAGCTCGGTGAAGAAGATCGCTCCGCCGGCTTGAAAGAGCATGCTGCCAAGAAATACGAAGGCCAGGACCATCGTGGCTGAGGTGTCCAGGGCTATGCCCAGCATTCCGTTAGCGTCGAGATAGAGGTAGTTGGCCAAGCGGTCGAGAGGCACGCCATAGTTGAAAAGCACATTGGGGAAGAGATCGGCGAATTTGGCGTAGAGGATAAAGCAGCCCGCGATGATCACCAGGATCCAGCCAAGCAACCTCCGCGTCGCCTCCAGGACGAGAAGGATGGCGACCACGCCCAGATAAGGCTCGAGGGAGGTTTTGTAGCCAAGGGAATAGCTGGGGTAGAAGGCGCTGACATAAAGCCCAACGCCGAGTCCTAGAAGGGCCAAGGCGATGTCGAACCAGGGGACCTGTTGGTGGGAGCTTCCGCTCGCCGGCACTACGCTCAGGAAGACGGAGCCCAGGACCAGGGCGAGAAAGAGACCCAGGTATTGTTCTTTCCAGATCAGGATGCCCAGGTAGGCCGGGATATCGAGGATGTAGATCGCGCCCAAGACCGGGATGAGCGCGAGCATGCTGCTTTGCCACGCCTTGAGGAAGCCTTCGGGGTTGCGGTAGCGTCCCTGGTACTCGTCGCTGAGCTCGATCGACGCTTCAGAATCGGCCATCGTCTATTTTCCGGAGAGGAGCTCCTGCTGGATCTTTTCCATCTCAGGCTTCCACATGCCCTTGTCTTTGAAGAACTTTATCGCTGCCGGATGGTAAGGAATGGCCACGCTTTCCTGCACCGCCTGGTCATGGGTCCAGTATTTGAGCTGCGGATTGATTTTGAAAAGCTCCTCGTTGTGATCCCACAGCGTCTTCATAACCTGGTAGAGCGTGTTTTCATCCGTCTGAGTCGAGGAGGTGAGGTAAAAGTGGTAACCGACGACCGAGATCGTTTCTTTGAGTCCAGGAGCCTCGCCTGGCTTCAAGGAATCGATGAAGGAGCCAGGGAAGACTTGTCGCATGCGTTTGATGGCAGCCGGAGAGGTTTCGACCGCCAGCCAGCGAATTCCAACCCGGGCATCGGCCTCACGAATAGCCGGCATTCCTGGGGCCGCGCAGGTAGCCGCTTCTACCCGTCCATCCATGAGCGCCTGGATACCAGGAAGGACAGAGGCCATGGGCATGACCGTGAGATCCTTAAAGGCCAAGCCAGAGGTTGCCAAGGACGCCTCCGCAAGGTAGCGGCAGACCATATGGGCATCGTAGCCCCCGGCGACCTTGGCGCCTTTAAGATCCCCGACGGTCTTGTATTTTGAGTCGGCTCGCACAAGCGGCGCGTTCTTGCCTGCCGGCGCCGCCCAGAGCAGCCGAAGATTTTGGTGCGTGGTCTGATAGAATGGCACCTTTCCATTGTAGGCACCCCAGGCGTCCAGCGCATTGAGTATCCCGAAATCAGCCTCTCCCTTTTCAATAAGAGGCACGTAGTCTCGGTAGCCCGTGTAGGATGCGACGCGAGAGGAGCTCTTGTAATATTTATCTACCACGCTCGCCATCCCGCTGGTCATCACCTGATTGACCGATCCTGGAGGAAAGGTGGCCCAGCGTAAAATCCTGGGTTTTTCCTGTGCCTCGAGCGCGAAAGGCAAAAGCCACACGACCATCAGGAGTGCGGCACCTAAGCTTTTTACCCCCATCGCTTTCATCTCTTTTCTCCTTTCTCCCTAGGATGGTTTCGCAAGATGGATTTGAATGTCCCAGAGATCCTCTTCGCCGCCCAGGGCCGGGCAGTAGATATCGACTTGCAGCAAAGTGGCGCAGCCCGGACAGACGTATTCTTGAATGTGTCCCAGGTAAGGCCCGCGTGTCGGCAACGGGCGCAGGGCAAACTTGTCGAGAGCTACGACCCGCTTGAGGCAGTGCTTCTTGTAGTTCTCTTCGGGAGAGCCAAAGAGATAGCCGCAACGGATGCACCGGCATCGAACTTTTCCGCCGTTGCGTGCGATCTCCAGATATTCGTGAATCCTCAAGATTCTGTTCCAGCCGGCGCCATTACCGGCCTGGGGACCCGTCGAGGCCGGACGTCTGCCTTCCTTGAGTCTCTGCTCCCGGATCTTACGGCGCCGCTCTTCTGTCTTGGCAGGATCCAGGGAGAGAGTGGAGGGATCCACGATCACACCGTAGATGCTCCGGGCAACTTCCAGCGAGGTCGCCCCGGTTCGAAGATCCCGAACCACCGCCCCGGGATCCCGGTCCAGAGGATCTCCGTATCCGCCTCCGCCGGACACGTAATCGGCGAGTAAGCCGAACTCGGGTACTGAGACCCGCTCCGGCGAGCCTTCAGGGAGGTAAGTTTTCCCCCAGCCCTTGGATTCGATATCGTCGATGTCGGTAAGGTACTCTCCTCTCTTTAAGCGGCTGGCGAAATCCGGTCCGGTTTGAAAAATCGCTCTCAGGCCGCCGCTTCCTACCGGATAGCCGCCGAACAGGCCGAAGCCCGCTTGGGGAATGGCCCCATAGGGCTTGTAGTCGGCGGAGAAATCCTGGGACCCGTATATGCTAAAGATCCTGTAGCTTCCGACTCCCCCTCGATATTTCCCGTACCCGGAGCCGTCCCGGTTGTGATTACGCGTGAAATAGAGGAAGGGGTATTGCATCTCGGTCCGCTCCACGTCGGCGATGCCACCCGACGGGATATTCATGTGTCCACCGCTGTTGACCCCGTCCCGCGCGGGCGTGGCTCCCAAGCCTCCTCCGTGGATATCGTAGATGCCTTGCGCCGTCCGTATACCTTCCCGATTGTGGCCGCCGTAAAGGTATCCCGGACCTCCGGCGTACCAGAGGCTGAACCAGCTTGCGTTGATATCTTCGTGGCGCTTGCCGGCAAAGAGCATCTTGCTGATGCATTCGCAGGCTGCGGACACAAGGACCTGTCCCACCCAAGGGGCGAAGCCGCAGGCGGCCGGGAATCGGCAGTTCAGAACCGTTCCTTCAGGGACAGTCACCCGGACGGGCCGCATCTTGCCGTCGCTCCACGGCACGTCCCAAAAAAGCGTGTTTGTGAGCGCGATCGTGACATGGGCCAGAGTGCTCGGCAGAGTGGAGTTGGTGTCGTTGGGGAGCTGGGGGCTGGTTCCGGTGAAGTCGAGATGAAGCTCCTCTCCTTGTTTCGTCATTGTGCAGATGATCTGAAGGGGAAACGCTTTACGCTCCTTTTTCTCCAGCGAGGTGAAATAGGCCCTCGAGATCCAGGTTCCGTCGGGGATGGAGCGGAGCTTGGCCCTGGCCTTGGACTCCGAGTCCTCGATCATCTTCTGTCCCGCCGCCTCGACAAACTTGAGCCCGAACTTCTCCACCAACCCCAGATAGCGTCGCGCGCACACGTTGTTGCCAGCCACCATCGCCTTCAGATCCAACCCCACATACTGCGGGTCCCGACACTGCTCGGTCAGAGTCCTGAAGATGTCCTCGCGGAACTCTCCCTTCTCCACTATCTTCAACCCCAAGATCCTGATCCCCTCATGGTAGATCTCGTAGGCGCCCCCCCGAAGCAGCCCGCCGGTGTCGGCGGTGTGGGTGGAGGTGGCCGTCCAGGCAATCAGCTTTCCCTGATAGAAGATCGGCTTGATGATCATCATGTCGTAGGTGTGAGAGCCGGCTACGTAAGGATCGTTAAAGAAGATCTGATCGCCGTCGAAAAAGCCCGGCGACTGACCGAACCACTCCATGAGCACCTTGATGGCATCGGAGGTGGCGGCGGCAAAGCGCAGGTGGCCGGAGCAGGCCAGCACCATACACCATAGTGCCCCCAGAGTCGTAAAAGGAGCTCATGCACTCCCCTCCCTGGGAGACGATGGGCGAGGCGGTCACCCGCTGAAGGGTCATGCGCCCCTCCTCGCCGATGGCCCACAGCCGGTGCAAAAACATCTCGTATCGTACCGGATCGATCTCCATATCCTTAGCCTCCGTGTTTCTTACCCTTGGACAACCATCCCCTCGCTCCGCCGCCACTTGATCACAGACTTCTCCAGGCGCTGCATCAGCCCGTTGGCCACCATGATGAATGCAAGCAGAATGAAGATGCCCGCGAAGGCCCCGGCGCTGTCAAAAGTGGAGCCGGCATAATTGATGAAGTAACCCAAGCCCTTGCTGGCGGCGATGAATTCCCCGACGATGGCGCCGATCACGGCATAGGGGACAGCGCGTAGTCGTTGATGAAGAGCATGAAGAATACCTGAATAAACACCACGGCGACCTTCGACCAGATCCCGATGCCCAGGACGATGATAAAGATCGGCGCGAGGGCTATGCGGGGTATGCCGTAAAAAGCCATGACGTACGGCTCAAAAACCACAGACAGGAACCTCGAGCTGCCAAGCAAGAAGCCCACGGCCAAGCCGAGGACACTGCCCATCAAGAATCCGATGACAACCTCGGACAAGGTGACACGGATATGCACCCAGATCGTTCCCGTGGCGAAAAGCTCGAATAAACGCCACAGTACGGAGGTCGGCTTGGCAAGAAAGGTCTCGCGAATCAGGGCACCCGCAGCCCATTGCCAGAAAAGCAAGAGCGCGGCCCCCACGAGAAGCCGCCAGATCCAAACGGAATAGGACCCCTTTGGCCGCAGACCCTCCATAACGTTGGCAATCATCGTCGTCGGTTCGGCCCTCACAGCGTCCCTCCTACCTGGCTGCGAATTTCGTCGCGGAAGGCGTGCCAGATTCTTCGATAGATCTCATGGAATTCCGCGCTCTCATGAATGGTAAAAACATCGCGCGGGCGCGCCAGTGGGATGTCAAAGATGCCTTTGACCTGGCCCGGTCGCCGGGTCATCACCACGACCTGATCGGCGAGCGTGATGGCCTCGGTGAGATCATGGGTGACGAAGAGGATCGTCTTTCGCTTGCGTGCCCAAAGATCGAGCAGCTCCTGCTGCATCACCAAGCGGGTCTGGGCGTCGAGCGGCCCAAAGGGCTCGTCCATCAGAATCACCGCCGGATCGTAAATCAGCGTCCGTATGATCGACCCCCGTTTTTGCATACCGCCCGACAGCTCATTCGGATAGGCGTTTTCGAAGCCGGAGAGCCCGACCATGTGGATGAGCTCGCCCGCCCGGCGCTTGCGATCCTCTCGCTCTACTCCCCTGGCCAGAAGGGGAAACTCTACGTTCTCTCCCAGGGTCAGCCACGGATAGAGGTTGTGATCCTGCGTGACGTATCCGATCTGCTTGTTAACGCCTTGTATCAGGCTTCCCCAAAACTCGATCACCCCCGCGCTCGGACGGGTCAGACCGGCGAGCAGCTTCAGGATCGTGGACTTGCCGCAGCCGCTCGGTCCGATCAAGCTCACGAAGGAGTCGCCCCGAACCTCCAGAGAGACATTCTCCAGCGCCTTGACCTGGCTCTCTCCCGCGATATAGGTCTTACAGACCCCCCGGAGTCGAATCGCGGTATTCATGGCATCTCGCGGTTGCCCTTTGAAATCATCCCTTTACTTCTTTACCCTGGATAGATCGTTGTATTCATTTGTCCAGAACACACCCTCTTTGGTGTCCACAGTTCCTTTGATCGCCCCGATTGTCCTGAGCAGCTCCACCGTCTGCACCATTTCTTCAGCCCGCATGATCCCGTTGCGGATGGTCTGGCCCTGGACAGCCCGCAGCCCCGGCTCCAGGACATCGCGCGGCAGCTTCTTAAAGAAGGACTCGTTTAACCTTACCGATTCTTCAAAGTTCTCCAAGAAGAAATTGTTCGCTCTGGCGAGAGCCGTCGCCATACGGCGCGCCGTCTCTTTATTTCGCGCGAGCCAGCTCCTCTGCGCATAGAGAACCACATGGATCTGTCGGTTAAAGCCCGGGAGATCGGCTGCCGGGATGAGAACGATCCCATAGCCGCCTTTTTCCGCCTGCTGTCCCCCGGGAGGCGAAACGGGCATCGCCTGGATGCGGTTGGATTCCAGGGCTGCGAGGCGCGGGCCGATCCCTCCCATAGGAACAATCTCAGCATCTTTTGCCGGATCCAGCCCCGCCCAACGAAGCAGATATTGCGTGAGCGTATCGGCGATCGCTCCCGGGGTGGTGCCACCGATGACGGCGCCCCGAAGCGCCTCGATCCGCGCTTTGAGCGGGCTGTTTTTGTCGACACCCTTTTTGCGAGCCCACTCTTTGTTGAAAATAAAGTCGATGGTCTGGTAGATCATACCCATGATCGCCACGAAGTCTTCACCTTTAGCCGCGATGTTCAACATTCCGGCTGAGGAGCCTAGACCGAATTGAGTGGACCCGCCGGTCACGGAAGCGGCTACGACAGAGTCGCCGCTGAGGACCTCGAATTGGGCCTCGATCCCCGCCTCCTTAAAGTGTTTGGCGCGCGCGACGTAAGCCGGGGCAAAGGCGAGAAGGTCCTGAGACTGGGCAACGGATACCCGCGTCTGTCCCCACACCCGCGGGGACAGGAAGCCCGCGCCTAGCACAACCAGCGCGGTTAAAAATGCCACTCCCAACTTTCTTTGGCGCATAATCACACCTCCTCTTGTTCAGTTTTGCGATGGGACCTCCATCACGAGATTTAGATACTTGTCGACGCTTACCCGGTAACCAGGCGGCACGAGGGTTGTTGTAAACGGAAGTTCGATAATTGCCGGCCCTTTGACCGCTGTGCCGGCCCCGAGGAGGGCCTTGGTATAGCCCGCTCCGACGCCGTAGAGCTCTTCGTATTTTTTCTCGAAGAGCTGCTGCATCTCCGAAACCCGACGCGGGTTGAACCGGTTCCACGCGAGCGGCATCTCTACTCCCGCAGTCTGTCGGCGGTAGCGCATCGTAAAGAAGCGGCGGAACTCGATCTGGTTGGGTCGAAATCCCTCTCCTGTCATGATTTCTCGCATCTCAGCTTCGACGCCGTCCAGTCGTTGGTTGATGGCGGAGGGGTCGACGGGGATAATGTACTGGCAGGTCATTACCCGCGAGTGGATGACATCTGCCGCTGCGGCGCCGAATGCGGAAAAGACGGGGGAAGTGGGGAAGATGTAGATCTTTTTTACGCCGAGCTCCGCGGCAAAACCGGCGGCGTGCACCGGGCCTGCTCCCCCGAAGGCGTAGATCACGAATTCCTCGGGCAAATAGCCCGTGCGGACGACCTGGCGGCGAATGAGGTCGGACATTTTGCTGTTGACGATGTCGAAGACTCCGGCCGCGGCCTCGACGGGCTTGAGTCCCAGGGGCTTGGCGATCTTTTCCTCTATGGTTTTAAGCGCCTTCGTCTTATTTAATACTTTTCTGCCGCCGAGAAAATAGTGGGGGTCGATGATGCCCAGGATGAGATCCGCGTCGGTCACCGTGACCTCTTGGCCGCCGCCGTCGTAGCAGACCGGGCCGGGGCTCGCCCCAGCGCTCTTGGGTCCCACGAGGAGTCTTCCCGTCTCATGGTCGACCCGGGCAATAGTTCCGCCGCCCGCACCGATCGATTCGATGTCGATGATGGGCTGGAGGATGCGGAAGCGCTCGACGATGGGTTCGTGCGCGTATCGCCAGTAGCCTTCGGTGACGAGCCCGACGTCGAAGCTTGTCCCTCCCATGTCCGTCGTGATGACGTTGTTGTGCCCCAAAAGCCCCGCCACATAGGCGGAGGCGATCATGCCTCCAGCTGGGCCTGATTGAAGGTTGGCGATCGGTGTGACGTGCTCGCGGTGGGCGACTCCGCCGTTTCCCTGCGTGATCAGGAGAGGCCCTTTAAGGTTCCCTGCCCGAAGCTTGTCTTCGAGACCCTTGAGGTAGCGCTCTACCGTGGGTCCGAGGAAGCTGTTCATGATGGCGGTATTGGCTCGCGCATATTCGCCGGCAACCTGGGATAGCGCGCTGCCGAAAGACCAATATAACCGTCTCGAGGGATCGGCCTCCAGTGCAAGACTGCGAATCTGTTCCTCATGAGCCGGGTTGGCCCAGGCTTGAAGCAGGCTCACCGCAATGGCCTCGACTTTTTCCTCTTCCATGAGCCCCCGGACGGCACTCATCACGTCCTCCCGGTTGAGCGGGATCACTTCCTCTCCCCGGTAATCGATACGCTCGCGGACGCCCCTGACCAGCTCGCGGGGCACCAGTGGCTCGGGTTTGGTCACCCAGGTGACGTGGCGGATCTCCTCTTCGGGAAGACCATCCACGCGACCTATGGCGCGCATGATTTCCGTTGTGTCCTCAAATCCCCGGGTGGTGATGAAGCCGACCTTGACGCCGCTCCGGGTAATCAGCGCGTTGGTAGCCACGGTGCTTCCGTGTTTGAAAAGGGTGGTCCGGGAAAGAAGCGCGCGGAGTTCGACGCCGACGGTCTTTGCCGCCTCCCCAAGGGCGTCCATGACCCCGCGGGAAAAATCATCCGGGGTGGTTGACGCCTTGGCGGTCCAGATCTCCCCCGATTCTGTCATGACCACGATGTCGGTAAACGTCCCGCCGGTATCCACCCCGATAATGAACTGCTGCTGTGCTGCCATTGTTCCTCCGTCCTACTTTCCATAAAGTCGATCGATGTAGCCTTCCTGATCTAATTTCTTGACAAAGCTCATATCCACGAAATCTTCAGCTTGGACGGCCTTAGCCTTCGGATTTTTTTTGCCAAGCTCTTCCAGAATAGTTCTTATTCCATCCAGGGTCGGATAGGGTTTGTCGGGGACGACTTTTAGGGCGATCTGATTATAGGTTTCTTCAAGCGCCTCCCGATCGGTCGTCTTGAGGTATTGTCCCATGATGGCGAGGCTTGCTTCCTTGTGCGTTTTGTAGAAGTGGGTTCCCTCGATGAGGGATTTCACCGCGGTCTGGACGATGTCGCTGTGCTTCTTGAGGTAAGCTCTGCTGGTCAGCAGGGCGGTCAGTTGAAAGGGTATATTCAGCTGAGCCATGTCGACCAGGGTGTTAAAACCCATCTTTCTGGCGGTGAGCGTGAAAGGGGGTGTGATAATCGTCGCTTGGACGTTTCTGGACTGCAGCGCGGCAAATCGCGCCGTCTGCGCTCCAATTTGCAGCAGGGTTGTGTCTCTGTCTGCATTTAAGCCGACTTTGGCCAGAGCCATCCGCACCCCGAGATCAGTGGCGCTGCCAAACCGGCTTACGGCGATCTTCGCTCCCACCAGCTGATCTACCTTTTTAATTTCCGGCAAGGATACCAGGCTATAGGGAAAGGTATTCAAGAAGCTCGCGATGATGATCACATCCGCTCCGGAAAGGTTGCCGGCAATCGCCGCCGATCCGTCCGCCAGAACCAAAGATACGTCTCCGCCCAACATGGCTTGGATCCCCAGGGAGCCCCCGGCAGTGAAGATAAGCGAGGCGTCCAAATGGTTCCTCTTAAAAAAGCCCGCTTGCTGGGTAATAATCAAGACGGCTTGATACGGGCTGGTCGCCGTGTAAGCGAGGTTTAATTTTGTCGTTTGACCCGCTGCCGGGGAGAGGGAGCCAAAGAACAGGGAGATGGATAAGAGGAAAGCCATTGTCGTTCTTGCTCGGTTCATAGTGCCTTTTCGCCGTTTTAGCATTTTTGCAACTCCGTGGGCTAGCCTGGCATGTGTCTATTGCCTGTATAATGAAAACATATCCTGTGTCAAACCTAGCGGCATGGATGCTCGCCCCAGCGGTGATGGTTAACTATTGCAGCGGGTTGGTGTTCAAGTTAGATTGGATCTCCGGTCGCCAAGCGAAATTTTATGCGCATCGATGCCCTTGCGGGTCTAACTGTCATCGAATGCTCCACCTTCGTCACCGGACCTTATGCGGCGGCCCTTTTGGCGGACCTTGGAGCGCGGGTCATCAAGATCGAATCACCGCCCGACGGAGATCCCTATCGCTACTTTGCTCCGGCTGCATTTTTCAGTCCCAATTTTGCCCATCTAAACCGCAACAAGGAGAGCCTGGTGCTGGACCTTAAAGCGCCGCAAGGGAGGGAGATTTGCCTCGAGCTGGTTAAAAGGGCGGAAGTCTTCGTCGAGAACTTCCGCCCCGGAACTGCTGCGCGCCTCGGGCTGGGTTACGAGAGTTTACGCGCCGTAAACCGCGGGCTGGTTTACTGCTCGATATCGGCTTTTGGCCAGAGCGGGCCCTATGCGGGCAAGCCCGGCTTTGACACTTTGGGGCAGGCCATGAGCGGGCTTTTGAGCGTCCTTACCGATCTCGACGATCCCAAGGTCATGGGGATTGCTCTGTCGGATTATGTAACGGGCCTTTCCGCCGGATACGGCATCCTGGGCGCTCTTTTGGCGCGGCAGAATAGCGGAGAAGGGTCGAGGGTGGAAACTTCGTTGCTGCAGGCGACCCTTTCTTTTATTGGCGAGGCCGCCGCGGGTTATCTGAGCACCGGTGAGATACCAAACCGCATGGCCCGGGTGAAAAATGCTCATGCATTCGCCTTTCTGTCCCGGGACGGTCTGCCATTGGTGATTCATTGCTCGGTCCCGGAAAAGTTCTGGATCGCATTGCTCAAGGCGGTGGAGCGGACGGACCTCGCCGACGATGAAAGGTTTAAAACAAGAGACAATCGGCGCAACCACTACGCCGAGCTTGAACGGGAACTGGCAAAGACGTTCGCCACTCGAGACCGTAGCGAATGGCTGAAACGCCTGGAGGAGCACGACGTTCCCGCGGGCCCGCTCTATAACATGACCGAGGTCGTTGCCGACCCTCAGGTGAGACATCTGGGGCTGGTCGAGGAGCTCGAGCATCCGGAGGTCGGGAAATTGCGCTTTGTCGGTCCTTCGGTGAACTATCACGGGCTGTCTAAAAGAGAGGTTAAGCCCCCGCCGCTTTTGGGCGAGCACACCTCGGCCATTTTGGCTGAGATGGGTTATGTGGGACCCGATATCGCGGAGATGGAAAGACAGGGGATCGTAAAAGTTTAAGGGTTAAAAAGATAGAGGGTTGAGAGGAAAATTCATGATTTACGATGTTGAGATAAATTCGGCGGCCCATTACCCAGCGGCCGGCGTGATCGACTTGGTGGAGATCGCGGAGGCCGTCGGCTTCGGCGCTTTCTGGAAAGGGGAGTCGAATAGCACGGATCCCCTGGTGCTCCTGTCCGCTGCGGCCGGCCGGACGAAGACCATCAAACTCGGAACCGCCATCTACCATATTTACGGGCGGAGCCCGGTAACCCTCGGCATTCAGAGCGCCACTCTCCAGGACCTTTCTGCCGGACGCTTTCTTCTAGGGCTCGGCGTAGCGAATAAAAACATTGCTGGCTGGCATGGGGGCGTTTTCGACCGGCCGCTTCGGCGGGCACAGGAATATATCGAGATCGTGCGCAAGGCAGCAGCAGGCGAGCGCGTCGAGTACGAAGGTGAGATTTACCAAACCGGCAAGCGCTTCCAGCTCTCGTGGAAACCGACCCACCCGAACTTTCCGATTTATCTGGCGGGTCTGGGGCCGCAGATGACCAGGCTCGTCGGCAGGATTGCCGACGGCGTCTTCATCAACATGGCGACGCCGGCTAAGGTCCGGGAGATTGCCGCGAGAGTGAGAGAAGGTGCCAAAGAGGCGGGCCGCGATCCGGGCAAGATAGAGATCATCGCCAAGTCTCGCGTTTCCCTCAACGCTGACCGAAGCCTCGCTCGATCGCGCCTCCGTCAGGTATTAACCTTCTACAATCTGGCCGATCATTACAGCGACATGCTGAAAGGCTTGGGTTTCGAGAGGGAGGTGGCCGCGATCCAGGAGGCCTTCCAAAAGGGCGGTTTCAAAGCGGCGATGGCGGCCCTGACCGATGACTATATGGACAAGCTGCCGGTCGTGCCCGGCACCTCGATTGGAGAGATCAAGGAGAGGCTAGCGCCGTTCATTGAAGCCGGGGTTACCCGCATGGTGATCCCATACGTGCCGGTTACGGAGCCGGTGGTCGAGGATGCGAGAAGATTTTTGAAGGCGTGGGGAAACAACTGATAGTTTAGAGTTTCGAGTAACGAGTTTCGAGGGAAATTCCTACCTCTAAACTCAATACTCGCGACTCACTACTAAATCGAGCGAAGGGAGATTTCGATGTGTGATTTCGCTGCTGACGCAGAGGCTGCGGCCAGTCTAATGGTGGGGCGGACCCTGAGCGTGGAGCGGGTGCGCCAGCTCAATGCCAAGGACTATTTTTATCAGATGCTCAAGGACAACCCGGAGATGCTCAAAATCTATCCGGGGATCGAAAATGAGCTGCTTCGGGGAGCGATTGACTGCCACATCCATGGTTATCCCGACTTCGTCCACCGTTCTCAGGATATGATCGGGATTGCCATCGAGGCGTCCAAGGCCGGCATGCGCGCTCTCGCGTTCAAAGACCACTGGAACATCAGTTGCAACGCTGCCTACCTGGCGCAGCGCCACGTCGATTATCTGGTCGAGAAGGGGGAGCTGCAGCACCGGGTCGAGATCTACGGCGGGGCCGGCACCTGCCACGGGATGAATCCTGAATATATCCGCGTCGCGCTGCAATACCCTAACTTCAAGATGATCTGGTTTCCCACCTTCACATCGCTCGGATTCTGGCGCGGCGCCGGCCATCCGGAGAAGGGCGGAGTGCGCCTGGTTGAGGAGAACGGCGAGGTTCTACCACAAGTGGCGGAGATCATGAAGATGGCGGCGGAGAAAAAAGTCGGCATCGGCTTCGGGCATACGGATTTTCAAGAACTGCTGCCGCTCGCGAAGAAGGCCAGGGAGCTGGGAGTGCGCGCCACGCTCGACCACCCGCTTCTGGAATTGAACAAGTTACTGATCGATGAGATGAAGGAGCTGGCCGAATTGGGCGTTTACGTGGGCACCTACTGCCAGCCGATGATCCCGAGCTTGTATCAGCCGGTGGCCGATCCCATGGAGACGATCCGGACCATCAAGGAGATCGGCCCCGAGCGCTGCATCATCGGGAGCGATTTCGGCCAGGTACTACACATGGACACGATCGACGGGATGCGCGTCTTTATCCGGGCGCTCCTCGGCTTCGGGATCACGCCGCAGCAGATCAAGGTGATGCTCAAGGACAATCCGGCACGGCTGATGTATCTGGACTAGCCCGCTTGTGCACGCGGTGGCCTCTTGGACAGGCAACTCGTCGTTCCTGTCTACGCCTACGTCTGCGTCCTCGGTCTCGCCTCCCTCGTGGCCGACGCTTTCCCGTCCAGCCACAGCCATTTTGGATGATCCGGGTTAAAGTCCGACGCCGGGAATCCTCCGGCAGGGCGCGCGGAGAAGAAAGGATTCGCCTGCAACGAGTTTTCGTGTTAGAAGTCAGCAATGCCGGAGCCTCAAAAAACAGCCGGACCGGCGAGAGCTCCCATCTCGGTGCCTTTTTTCTATGGCTGGGTCGTTGTCGCTCTGCGTTTTTTGGCCTGTCTGGTAAC
>JACPSF010000208.1 GCA_016193385.1 Deltaproteobacteria bacterium | reverse complement strand
AGAGGCGGCCTGGGAGGCGGCCAACGCGTGTCTCACCACCCACGGCGGCTACGGCTTTGCGGTCGAGTATGACGTGGAGCGGAAATTCCGTGAAACCAGGCTCTTCACGGTGGCGCCCGTCAGCAATAATCTGGTTCTGGCCTATCTGGGGCAGCACGTTCTCGGAATGCCCAGGTCCTACTGAGAGGCCGATTTTTCAGGTCGCGGAGTGAGTATGTTTTTTATCGCCTCAAAAATATTGGTTTGGCTGATCTTTCCGTTAAGTCTAGGCATCCTGTTGTTGGTTTTAGCTTACGCAGCGATCCTTCTGAGGAGGCGTTCGCTATTTCACTTCTTGTTTTTGACGGGGATTTTAGTGGTCTATCTTTGCAGCATCAGGCCCGGATCCGATTTTCTCCTAAAGCCCCTGGAGAGAAAATACCTCTCAACCCGATCTTCCCGCTTAAAAGCGGATGCCATCGTCGTCCTTGCCGGCGATTTAAGGAAAAAGGTCTTCCCCCGTGAGGATATCGAAGTGGATGGAAGCAGGGTCCTGAAGGCGGTGAGACTCTTCAAAGAGAAGGCGGCCCCGATCATCATCATGACGGGAGGAAGCGGGAGCCTTTTTCGTCAAGATTACAAGGAGGCGGTGTTCATGAAAGAGTTGGCTTCGGAGTTGGGGGTGCCGCCGGATAAAATACTAGTGGAAACGGAGTCGAGAAATACGAGGGAAAATATCGTCTACACCAAGCAAATCCTACAAAAAATCAAGGCCAAGAAGGTCGTTCTTGTAACCTCGGCATTGCATCTGCCACGTGCTTACGCGCTTTCCACGAGGGCCGGTATTGATGCCGTACCTGTCGCAGCGGAATTTTATGCGACCGACGAGGCCTATAATCCTTTTAACTTTGTTCCAAGCCCGGGCAATCTCCTTTACTCCTCCGCTGCGATAAAAGAGTACGTCGGGATCTTTGCTTACTGGCTGATGGGGTGGATCTAAAGAGTCGTAGTTAGACTTATCTTCCTGTGCCCTTTCCAGCGTGCCGATCACTAAGAGCCGTCAGAACTGCCGGCGGCTGGGCAAAAAGTTACAGCCCCAGAGCGACAGAAAGAAAAAAGCGACGAACGCGAGGGGTCCGAAGAGAAAGAGAAGGTTGACGCCGGTCAGCGAAGCGATCAGCCCGCCCGCGCTCGGCCCCAGAATGTTTCCGATGTCCCCCGCCGCGTTGAACATCCCCGAGGCAATGCCCCGGTTAACTCCTGCCTCCTCCGCGCTTTCTACCATTTGGATGGTGTTGCCGACGATGGCCACGGCGCGCAAAAAGCCGATCAGGACAAAGACGACAAGCAAGGGGGCGAGGTGGTGGAAGAGGGGCACGAGCATCATGCAGGCGGACTGGAGGGGAAGGGATGCAAGCATCACCCGCTTTGCGCTAAGGCGCGTCGCCAGGATACCGCTCAGGGGACGGGTGATCGCGTTGGTGAGGGAGTAGAGGCCTCTGATGATCCCGACATCGGTGAGACTCAGGCCGACCGCGAGCCCGTAGAGCGGAAGAAACGCGTTGGCCATCTGGTGCAGGACGTTCAGGAACACCGCGACGACTACGACGGTTGCCATTCGGGGATCCAGAACGGCCCTCAGAGCATGGCCCACGCCAGGCTTCGGCCCTGCTTTCGGAGCTTCTCGCGTCGTCTGGCTTGGTGCCGGGCGAGGGATGAAAGCAAGCAAGGCCATGGCGAGGATCGTGAGCCCGGCACCCACTTGAAAGGTAACGATGTACCCGAATTGGTCCGCGATGTAACCGGCGCTGAAACCTCCGGTCGAATACCCGACCGCCAAAGACCCGGCGTAGTAGCCCATCGCGTGGCGCCGATTTTCACCGGGGGGCAGGGTTTCAACGAAGAGAGCCAGGTGAAGCGTTGTGGCAGCGGCAAGGGCCATGCCATTCAAGGCGTGAACCAGGGCGAACGCGATTGGGCTTACGGCGAATGCATACAGCGAATTGGATAGCGCGACGATTGCAAGGGCGCCGGCTATCAGCGCCCGCGCGCGCCGCGGCCGGTAGACCATACCGGCGGGCAGCCGCACCAGAAGGGCGAAGATCGGGGCGAAGGCAAGGAGCGAGCCGATAGCTGAAACCGGGTATTTTAGGTCGTGCAGGAAGGGCGGGATGACCAGAGAGACCACGGATTGCTGCGTGGTGATGATGATCAACGGGATCAAGAATTTGGGAACTGTGGCGCTCATTTTTTTCCGCCCAATAAACTGCTATATGCGACGGAAATCAACCCCAATTGCGAATCGCGAGGACTGAGAGTTGAGGTATGAGCTAAAAAAGTTAAGCCTTCAGCTTTCCTCGGTTAGTCCTGTCGCTTAGGAGATAGACATTTTTATTCTCCTGAGGTAAGGAGGTTCGTGATCGGAGGTATTCCTTATGGAACTCAAGCGTTCGTGGATGTTCGTTCCTGGGCACCGACAGCGGATGATTGATAAGGCCCTCAGCCTCAACACGGATGCGATTATGCTCGATATCGAGGACGGCGTGGCGCCCGGCGAAAAAGACACCGCGAGAAAGCTCATCGCCGAAGCGTTGGGGCGAGAGCGGTCGCCCAGTTCTCCGATACGCTTTGTCCGCATCAATGCCATCGGCCACGAGCGCATGGAGGCCGATCTCGCGGCGGTATTGCGGCCCGGCTTGGACGGCCTGGTATTACCGAAAGTCGAAACCACGCAGGAAGTGCTCAAGGTCGAGGCCGTCCTCAAGGAGCGCGAACCCCGACTCAAAGTGGAGCCCGGGAGCATCAAGCTGCTGATCGCCGTCGAGAGTCCCAAAGGGCTGCTCAACGCCCCGGCCCTGGCGAGCTGTTCGGGGCGGGTGGTCGGATTGATGTTCGGCGCCGAGGACTTCGGGCGTGAACTCGGGCTGCCCACGTCGCGCGAAGCGGAGGCGCGCGATATGATCTATGCCCGCTCGGCGCTGGTGGTGGCGGCGGCTTCGGCTCACGTCCAGGCCGTCGACGGGGTGTGGGTGGTTCTACAGGACAGCGAAGGCCTGTTGGGCTTTGCCAGGCAGTCGCGGCGCCTGGGTTTCACCGGCATGTCGCTGATTCACCCGTCGCAGATCGATCCCATCAACCGTGTCTTTAGTCCTGCTCCGGAAGAGATCGAATACGCCGAGCAAGTGGTTAAGGCTTTTGAAGAAGCGGCGGCTCGGGGTGATGGTTCCATCTCATTCGGGGGCCAGTTGATCGACCGGCCGATCGTGGAGCGCGCCAGACGGACTTTGGAACTAGCGCAGCAGTTGGGGATTCAAGGAGGGGAATCGTCGTAGGAAGGAAGTGGTCTTTTGACCACTATTTCACGTTGCTTGGTGACTCCCGCCGAGCAGTTTTGTCGCGAGCTGAGCGCGTAAAAATAATTTTATATTGCCTGCGCGCATACGCGGGAAAGCCGACCTGTCTGTGCCGACATGGCAGACAGGGATCAGGCTAAAACATTCTGGCGTCCCGAGATTAGGTCCCGGGAACCATACTCTTCCCTCAATTGCAGCATACTGTCCCCGGAAATCCCCACCGGAAATTCCCCAATCGGGTAAGAATGAGCCGCCATCTACGCACCCCACAGGCCAGTATTTCGCTGATGTGCCGGCCACCTTTAGCTACTTATGGCACTACTGCATGACGCCCGGATACTGCCCGGCGCACTTTCACTGCCACCTCAACTCTTGAACCGAGCCGGTTGATCATTGCCATAAGACGCTCGACGCTGATGCGCCGGAAATCAGCATTGCGGACACGCGAGAAGTCGCCGGCATCAATTCCTGTGACGCTCTGCGCCTTCCGGACACTGAGCCCCTTTTTATCAAGCGTTTTGATGATTTCTGCAGCCAGAATCGCCTT
>JACPSF010000207.1 GCA_016193385.1 Deltaproteobacteria bacterium | reverse complement strand
CCACGACTGCACGTTGGAAGAAGCGGCGGATCGGTTCGCCGTGTTCCAGAGCAGCGACCGGCGACCGCAGTTATGGGCGAGGTTCACCGAGTTCATGCACGAAGCGAAGGCGTCCGGATTGGTGGAGGACGTGCTAGTGGACGGGAGTTTCGTCACTGGGAAACCCGAGCCAAGTGACATTGACCTGGTGCTGGTGGTGGCAGCTAGCCATGATTTTTCAGCAGACTTGCCGCCCACGCATTACAGCGTGCTGGCCCAACGGCAGGTGCGAAGACGGTTTGGGTTTGATATAGTGGTGGTGAAGAATGGTAGCGCAAACCTCGAACAGGCCGTTGCGTTCTTTCAGCAGGTCAAGCAGCGGCCCGGTGAGAAGAAAGGAATCTTGAGGGTAAGATTATGATCGAGACCGCCGAACAACTCTACCAAGCCATCGGGGACGGATGCAGCGCATCCTTGAATCCTATCGCAACGAGATTCTGACGAAGAATCCACGTACTTTCGCAGTGCTGGCTGAAGGCCCGTTGGAACAACTTCGGCAATTGCAAACGCAAATTGACGATTATATTCAGCGCTTGGAAGCCGCTGGAACTCCCGCTGGCACTTGACGAAGTGATATGTTCTTTTAGGTGGCGTACATGAAGATCCTTATCGGCGACATTCTGAAATCCAAAGCCCAGACCCTGATCAATACGGTGAACTATGTCGGGTTATCGGCAAAGGCATTGCCCAGGAATTCAAGAATCGGTTCCCTGAAATGTTTGACGATTATGCGGAGCCGTGCGAGCGCAAAGAAGTCAAGCCAGAAGGATTTCCGGGGACAGTATACAGCAATTGGCAGATCGACTTCGATTATGAATCAAGCGTCCGCTCAATGGGGGGCGTCCCGCCTGTGAGAGCTCTGGAGTTGATAGGGAAGCCAGACAATCTGTCCAGGAAATGGAGTAAACTGTCTCCGGAATTAATAGACGATTCGGCCTGGAGGTTGTCAGCGGGTAGGGTTACGACAAAGCCTCTGGCCGAAGGCATCAAAAGGGCTAGAGAACCGGCCTCACCCGGAAGGAAATACGCGCCAGCGGTCAGGCGTGACAATAATTGCGGCCTGCTGTCCCACGGCGAAATCCGAGTCGCCTGGAAGTTTGACCCTTAAGACTAGGTCACCGACCTCGACTTCGAACAGAGCCGCGTCCCCGAGGTAGTTTTTGGTTACGATTTTCGCTTCCACGGTCCGGGAGAGACCATCGGGGTGCTGCGTGAGGGTTAGGTGCTCGGGGCGGATGGCCAGTGTCACTCCACTCCCCGACCCAGAGGGGGGCGGCACAGGGCAGGACACTTTTCCCAAGAGGGAATCCACTTGGTCTGAGCCGCTTACCTTCCCAGGGATAAAGTTCATCTCGCCCACGAATCGTGCCACAAACAGATTCTGGGGACAGGAGTAGACCTCCTGGGGCGCAGACTTTATCCCCCAGGCTCAAAGCCTCGGCCTGGTCGTGGGTGACATAGAGAGTGGTCACTCCCACGGACTCGGTGATTTTTTTGAGTTCCAGCCGCATCTGTTCCCTCAGCCGGGCATCCAGGTTGCTCAACGGTTCATCCATGAGAAGGATCTTCGGTTCGGTCACCACCGCCCTGGCCATGGCCACGCGTTGCTGCTGGCCGCCGCTTAAGTCGGTTGCCGGGCGGTCCTCCATGTGGTCGAGCTGAACGAGGGCGAGGGCCCGGCGAACCTTCTCCGCCACCTGCTGCTTCGGGATATGCCTACGGCCCTTCACCAAAGGGAAGGCCACATTTTGGAAGACATTCATGTGCGGCCAGATGGCGTAAGACTGAAAGACCATGCCGATGTCTCTTTTTTCGGTGGGAATGTGTACCCTTGAGCTGGATGAGGTCACTTTCGTCCCGGAGATCTCGATCTCCCCGCCGTCCGGCTTTTCGAGACCCGCGACGCAGCGAAGGGTCGTTGTCTTGCCGCATCCGCTCGGTCCCAAAAGGACGCAAAACTCCCCCTCGGCCACCTCCAGCTCAAGTCCCCGAAGAGCGGCTACGGAACCGTCTCGGGTCTTGAACCATTTCTTAAGCCCGCTGATTCGTATCAACTTCGTCTGTCTTCTTCAGGATTAATGGAAACTCATGCGACGGCTAATCGGTGGCTCGCTGGTCCTCACAGAAGCTCGCCACACCTTGCGCTGCCTTAAGCTAACGCATCATCAGGTGCCCGAGCTTATCTCCACGATCCGGGAAAATCCGATCTTCAACCCGCTCACGACGATAATAGCAAAAAGAACCAAGACCACCCCTAACGCGGCGACCTCGGGCACCCACCCGCTACCCCAAAACTGCCAGACTACGGTTGAGATGACTACGTTGCTGCGGGTGTAGAGCGTCAGGGCCATGGTCACCTCGCGGTAGGAAAGCATGCTGACCCACACCCAGCTATTGAAAACCCCTGCCGCGATCAGGGGTAGAACAATGTGGCCCAGAACCCGGGGCGTAGACGCACCCGAAACTTTCCCTGCCTCCTCTAGTTCCCTGTGCACTTGAATCATCACGCTATTGGCTGTCCGGGTGCCATAAGCAATCCAGCTTATGGTGTGAGCGATTATAATTATAAAAATAGTGCCGTAGACGGGAAAGAACCCCCTGTAGGCTAGGCCAAGGTAACCTAACCCGACTGCCAACAGGATGCTGGGCATGGCGTGAGGCAGAAACGCCAACGTGTCTAAAGTCCCCCGGAAGCTTACCTGCGTTCGAATAACCACCCAGGAGATCAATACGCTCAGGAGCATCGTGACCGAGGGAACGGCGAACATGAGAATCGCGGTGTTGATAAAAGGTAGA
>JACPSF010000206.1 GCA_016193385.1 Deltaproteobacteria bacterium | reverse complement strand
CGTCCTTAGGAAGTTTCTCGATTTCCGTTTTTAGTTCGTCTACCTTCGCCATGGTCCTTGCCTCCTACCAATGACAGCCGATCACCAGGTCTGGCGCTGAGGGCAGCCTAGTAACAGCCTCAGTATGCCACCCTCGCCTGTTGAGTGCCACACCTCGCAGCGCCCTAGATGGATCAGCTACAAATTTCTGGTCAATACAGCACAGCGACTGACCCCTACCGCCGGCGCAAGCTTATTGAGACTCCGATAGCTTGGCAAGTTATTTTTGTCGGTCTTTATCCTGGTAACTCAGCGATACGAGCGTTCACGGATTCACCTCTCACCCGAAGACGGGCCACGGCGACGGGGAGTTTGAAGCGGCGCGGCCCGGCGCTGCCGGGATTCAGGAACAGGACACCATTCTCTCTCAGAATCGAAGGGCGGTGGGAATGGCCGCTGATGACGACTCGGAACCCGGCTGTGGCCGGATCAATTTCAAGTTCTTTTACATCGTGGATGACATAGATTCGGACTCTCCCAACCTCGACGACCGCAGTTTCAGGAAACCTACGCGCCCACTTACCTCTGTCATTGTTGCCTCTGATTGCAATGACAGGAGCTATCGACTTGAGAGTCTCGATCACTTCGGGCTTGCCTATGTCCCCCACGTGGATGATCAGAGCAGAATGTTGGATGGCCTTAAGTGCCTCTGGTCGAAGCAGGCCGTGAGTATCCGAAATGACGCCGATGAGGTGTTCCTTCTTTGATCTCTTGACGGTAGTCATTTTAATCTCTTGTGCACCTATATGACCAAATTCAAGACTTGACAATTACCCGTAACCGGAAGAAATATGGAGGCCCTTCCAGAATGGATAGAAGGAGGTTCTATGGCCGGTGTCGTAGATGCCGATACCCATGTCTCGGAATCGGCGGGCATGTGGGGCTTGATGGAAAAAGAAATGTATCCGCGCAGGCCGGTGATCGTGTCGGTTCCCGATGACACCCTGTACGACGTTCGCAACGCCTTCTGGCTGATTGACGGGAATATCTTCCCCCGGCCCGCGGGAAGGGCCAGCTTCCGCCTCATTACTCCTTCGGCTTCCAAGCTGGAGTCCTCCAGAGGAGACATCCACATCGCTTGCAGAGAGCTCACCGATCCCCGGGCCCGCCTCGCGGACATGGATAAGTTCGGCGTGGAGCTGCAGGTGATCTACCCCACCCTGTTCCTCGTCTACCTCACCGACGATGTAGCACTGGATGTCGCCCTGTGCCGCGCCTATAACCGCTGGATGGCGGAGGCCTGCTCCAAAGGGAAGGGGCGGCTCAAATGGATCGTGGTTCCGCCCTTAAGATCGATTGAAGAATCCGTGAAGGAGATCAAATGGGCCAAGGATCACGGAGCCGTAGGCATATTTTTCCGCGGGCTCGAAGGGGATAAGACCCTGGACAACCCCTACTTCTTTCCCGTCTACCAATCGGCAAGCGATGTAGACCTCCCGATCTGCATCCATACGGCGGCGGGCAACGCCACGCTCCTCAACCTGATAAATGTCGAGCGAAACCACAGTTTCCTCGTCAGCAGGGTTTTGCCCCTGGTGGCTTTCCGAGACCTGGTCGCCAACAAGATACCGGAGCTCTTCCCTCGCCTCAGATTCGGCTTTATAGAAGCCTCGGCGGGCTGGGTCCCCTTCCTTATTCATATCCTGAGGAGGTTATTCCGGGACCGCTGGAAGCACCTTTCGAGCGCGGATCTATTCCGTGACTACAGGCTCTTTATCGCATGCGAGGCGGACGAGGACGTCCCCTACATCGTCAAGTACACGGGCGAAGACAACCTGATCATAGGCTCCGACTACGGCCACAACGACCCATCCGAAGAGCGCAATCTCGTCGCCACGATGAGAGCGCGCGAGGACATACCGCCGACCCTGACGGAAAAAATCCTGTGCGAAAATCCGCGCCGATTTTATCCGCTATAAGGGGGCCACGCCAGGCAAACATATCTTTACTTCCCGAAGTTACGGCATGACCATTCCGCCATTGACGTGCAGGGTCTGACCGGTCATGTAAAGGCTCTCGTCGCCGGCAAGAAAAGCGACTCCCTCGGCGATCTCGGCGGGCTCAGCCGCTCGCCCCATGGGAATCTGGCTGTTGATGGCTGTCCATCCCTCGGAGTCGTAGTTGCCCATCACCCGTGCCGTTGCCGTGCGACCCGGCGCGATGACGTTGGCGCGCACTCCATAGGGAGCCAGCTCGGCGGCGAGCGACTTGGTGAAGGCGACGATCGCGGCCTTAGCGGCCGAATAGGGGGTGCGCCTTGCGCTTCCGGTGACCGCGTAGTTCGAGGCGGTGTTGATGATCGCTCCTTGCCGCTGGGCTTTCATGATCGGAAGAACAGCCTGGCAGCAGAGAAACGTCGATTTGAGGTTGGCGTCGATCACTTCCCGCCACTCCGTGAGGGAAAAATCCTGCATGAGTTTGGTATAGAGCGAGCCTCCCGCGAGGTTGACCAGGACATCGACCCGGCGATAATCCGCAAGGACTCTGTCGAGCGCGCGCTGAACCTCGCTTTTTTTCGTAGCATCGAGCGCAATGCACAACCCTCTCCCCTCCTGGAAGGCCAGCTTGGCCAAAACTTCCCGGCCCGCGGCTTCGTCTTTATCCAGGATAATCGGGATGAAATCTGCCTGGGCCAGACGTGACACCACGGCCGCCCCGATCCCTCCTGCCCCGCCCGACACCACTGCAACTTTCTTGTCCGCTGAGCTCATAATCGTCCTCACCACATGATGGCCCCGCCGTTGACCAGCACGGTTTGGCCCGTGACGAACCTGGCCGCATCACTGGCGAGAAAGATAGCCGCTCCGACTAAATCCTCCGGCTGTCCGATGCGACCGAGAGGGACCCTGGCCCCCATCGCGTACAGCTCCTCTTCGCTTCTGTGCCCACGGGGCTGGGCCGTATCTGTCACGCCCGGGCAAATTGCATTGACGGTGATTCCGTGCGGCGCCAATTCCAAGGCTAATGCTTTGGTAAAACCGATGATCCCTGCCTTGGTTGCCGCGTAGTGCGCTCCTCCTTCAGCCCCCTGGAGCGCTCGCCCCGAGGTCATATTGATGATCCTCCCCCAGCTTTGCTCCAATAATCTTGGAACGACCGCTTTAGAACACAAAAATGTCCCGATCAGATTAGTTCCGATAACGCGGTCCCACTCCTCCTCCGCCATCTCTTCAACCGGAGAAACCGGATAAATGCCCGCGTTGTTGACCAGGATATCGATCCGGCCAAACTCTTTTAAGCACCGTTCCACCATAGCCGACACGGATTCCTCGCGGGAGACATCCGTAGGAACAGCAAGGGCCTCTTGCCCGCTTTCCTGCGCTTCGCTTCGCACTGTCAGCGCATTGCTTCCGTTGATTTCCGCGATGACCACCGCGGCTCCTTCTCGGGCCATCCCCAAGGCGATGGCTTTCCCTATTCCCTGCCCGCCACCGGTGATAATAGCCACGCGCCCGTCGAGTCGGTTCATAAACCTCCCTATGATCTGCGGCCTTAGCCGGCCACGCTCAGCGCGATTTAAGCGCCTCAAGCACCTTTTCCGACGTGATCGGCAGGGACTTGATCCTTACCCCTACGGCGTCATAGACCGCATTAGCGATCGCAGCGGCGGTGGGCATGATCGCCGTTTCCCCGATACTCATGCTGTTATAGGGGCCGCTTCCGGTGTTGGATTGCATCACAACCGTCTTAAGAACGGGAATATCCCGGATCGTGGGGATTTTGTAGTCGCCGAAATTGGCCGTCACGATCTTGCCGCTTTCGTCGGCGCGGAGTTCTTCCATCTTGCCATATCCCATTCCCATGACCACGGCGCCGTCGATTTGCCCCTGGTGGCTCATCGGGTTGAGGATAGCGCCGGTGTCGTGAGCCGAAATAATCTGCCGGACTTTGACTTCTCCCGTCTCAGGGTCCACGTCCACCTCCGCCACCTGCGTTACCGTGGACGATTCAGGACCGTCCGTCATGTTGTTGTAATGTCCTTCGGCGATAATCGGCTCCCCTTTGGCGCGGACGATCTCGGCTAAGGATATCTTTTTTTGCACCGCGCCATGGGTCACTCCGCCCTCATGGAGGGCAAGCTGGCCGGGAGGAGCTTCCATGAGTTGGCTAGCCGCTTTCAGGATTTCCTCCTTGGCCTTCTTCGCGGCTTCGAAAGCGGCGCTGCCGTGCACGCGGGTGCTGCTGCTGCCCCGGACTCCGGTGTCCTTCACGACCTTGGAGGTATCGAGCGCTTCCACTCGGACCGAATCTATGGGAACTTTTAACTCCTCGGCCACGATCTGCCGCATGATCGTATACGCTCCGGGCCCGACATCCATGACGGCGGAGGAAAGCGTAACGTTCCCGCTTTTGTCGATCCTCACGAACGCGTAGGATTCACCCCCTTTGGAGACCCATTGAGCCACCGCCAACCCACGCCCCACGTTCTTGGGCTTGCGCCCGTGGTACCCGGAAACTTCAAGAGCCTGGTCCAGGGCCTCTTCGACCCCGACGTGCGAGATCATGTGCCCCAGCGGCGATTCCTCGCCGTCATGCATGAAATTGAGTTTGCGGAATTGCGCCGGGTCCAGGCCGAGTTCCCTGGCAACGAGATCCATCTGGCTTTCGTTTGCGAACACGCCTTGCGCGTGGCCCGGAGCTCGCATGTAGCCGCACGGGACTTTATTCGTGTAGACGTAGTTTTCTTCAATGAGCACGTTGGGAATTCTATAGGGCCCCGCGCTTTCATGGGCACCGACGAGAAAGCCTTGCGGGCGGTACGAGCCATAGGCGCCGCTATCGAAGACGTACCGAAATTGTTGGGCAACCATCCGGCCGGTTTTTTTAACCCCCGTCTTGATCGTTACCACCGCCGCATGGCGCGGGTTGCCTGCGACAAACTCCTCGTTGTAATCCAGCAGCAGTTTTACCGGATGGCCGCTCTTCTGCGAGAGCACATAGCACAATGCGATGTCGTTGCTATCGCCTTTCCCGCCGAAATCGCCGCCGACATAACTGGGGTGGACGACCAGCTTTTGCGGGGAAACCTTCAAGGCCGTGCCGACCTGCTCGCGCAGGGCGAAGGGGCTCTTGGTCGAAGCCCAGATTTCCGCTCCCCCGTCTGGCTTGACCTTCACGAGACAGGCATGAGGCTCGATGTAACCCTGGTGGGCCATGGATGTGCAAAAGCTATTCTCGACAATCACGTCCGACTGGCTAAAGCCCTGCTCGATGTTCCCCTTTTTCCACTCGATATGGACGAAGACATTACTCGGTTCTTTGATCTCGTGAAGCAGACCGCTGTAACTGCGCAGATCGGGATGTAGGAGCGGGGCAGACGGCTTCATGGCCTCCAAAGGATCGGAGACGGACGGTAAGTCCTCGTATTCCACTTCGATCAGCTCCAGCGCCTGTTCGGCGCTGTCTTCGCTCTCCGCCGCTACGGCAGCCACCTTCTCGCCGATAAATCGCACGACGTCATCGGCCAGGATCGGCATATCCACGATCTTCTTCCCGATCTTGGTGCCTTTGACGTCTCGTCCGGTGAGGACCACTTTGACGCCGGGCAGCTCCGCAGCCCTGCCGCTATCGATCCGCTTGATACGGCCATGAGGAATCGGGCTCCTCAGGACCTTGACCCAAAGCATGCCGGGCAGCGTCTTGTCCGCCGTGTAGCCGGCTTGCCCGGAGACTTTCTCTTCCCCTTCTACTCTCGGAGTGGGCATTCCGACGACATGGCTCTGTTTCATCTTTTCACCTCTTGAAAAAGTCTATGGTTCGACTCACGCTCACCATATCTTCGAAGTGCTGAGCCTGTCGAAGCATGGAGCAGCGGCCACTCGGAGTTGAGGCAACATGTAAACGAAAGCCTGGGAAAGTGTCAAGTACGCCGGACCTGGCCCGCGACGCGCCGCAACTTTTTACCCATGACTTTCTTAGTCTTCCGGGATGGCGAGCGGCTGCTGAAGCCGGCTCAAAACCTCGCCGAGGGGGCCGGCCTCCACCGGCAGCCCGCCGCGGTAGGCAATCACCTGGTTGGAGTAAGGCGAGATTCGCGGTCCCGGTGTGAGGACGCCGACAAGATTCAAGGGATCGGCAGAGGAAACGATCACAGGCACTGGATCCACGGGCGAACGGCGCACCGCGCGCAAATGATCCACCGCCTCCGGAAGAGCGAACTGCTCTCCGGCAAAGCCGCTGGCGAACCGTCCCCCGCGGATCTCACCTTGCGCCTCGAGCCGCCGGTAAACCTCCAACAAGGTTCGCCATCGGGGCCGCGCCGTCTCGCGCGCCAAGAGTTCTCGCCACACGACCCCGTAGCGCCGCAGCAGCTGGAGCGCCGCGAACTCAGCGACTTTTTCCGGATTCATCGCGCTCTCCCGATGCGCTTCCGGCTGCCACAGGGACCAGCGCCCGAGCGGCATCAATCGCTCCGGCCCCCGGGCCGTGGAAACGAGCCTTAGGCGGCCTCTTCTGCCCCGTCTCTTAACCTCCGGCGTCAGCAGGACGCGCAGCCCGGCGATGCCATCACCGGTGACCACCCCGTGGGCCACAAGCTCCCATAAGGCCTCCTCTGTCTTGCCCTTGAGCAGACCCGTCGCACGCGCGATCTCCGCTAAGAACGAGGCGCCGCGTTCCTCCAGGTAGCGCGCTACATCTCGAGCCGCGGCCGAAAGCTCCGTGATCTTTTCCCAGCGTGCGCTTTCAGGCGGGAGCCAATAGGCCAGGTCATCGCGGAGGAGAAATGCGATCGGGGCAACGCGCGCGGGCACCCGCACCTTTCTTTGCCTCGGTCGGCGGCGCTCGGCTTTTTCGTCACCGATCGCAACAGCCGTTTCCGTTGGGAGTCTCCCCCAGGCAACGACGCCCCCGAGGCACAGTTCCTCGAGGTCCGATGGGTCATACTCCGCGATCCGCGAGGGCAAAACGTACCGCTCCCAGGCGGGCGCCAGCAGCTCTAAGCCCTGCAACTGGCGGATAACTCCCAGGACTCCCTCCAGCCCGCGAAGCCGCGTCGAAGGCTGCACATGCTGCCAGGAAAGGAGAAACCGGATAAAGTCCGCGGCGCTCACCGGCTCGATTTCCCGACGAAGCCGCCCCAGGGTCAAACGATGAATGCGGGCCAACAGCCCCCGCTCGCACCATTCGACCTCTTCCCGCTGCCCCGGCGTAAAATTTCCCCTGAGCACGATACCTGCCGCCTCCAGAGCCTCCAGCGCGCGGCGTACTTGCTCTACGGATAGCCCGACTTTTTGTGCCAGATCGGAGATCGTCGTCGGTCCCAGCACATCCAGCCAGCCATGCACGATCCGGCGCAGAGCTTCGTCTTCCGAGACCACGGGATGAAGCCCGCCGGAAAACGCTTCGATCTCCGGCTCAACCGATAGCTCAGCAAAGAGCGCTCGAACCCATGCGAGCCTCTCTGCAGCAAGATAGCCGCGCCGCTCAGCACCGGGCCGGCCCGCCACCCAACGAGCCACAGTCGCCCTCCCGGCCAGGATCAGCTCTCCAGCCAATTCCCTCCAGGGTTCCGCTGCTTCCAGGGGCAAAAGACCCACGCTGAGCAGAAAATCATGGAGCTCGTCAGGATCGCGGATGTCCGGCCAGGCCTGGGTCCGCACTTCTTCGATCGCCGCCGGACTTAACGCTCCGATGCCCAGGCTCAGGTCGCGGTCAGTCCGCCTGAGGGCCACCGCCCTAGCCCGCCTTTCCTCCAGAGGGGCGTCGTCCAAAAAGGCGTAGGGATTGGCGTTGAGAATCTCATGCGCCATCGGAGAAGGCGCGGAGGTATCCACGGCCAAGGTCCGCAGCTCGCCGCGCTCGATCTTGATCAGGAGTTCCTTGAGCCCGTCGAGATCCATCGCCTGGTGAAGGCAGTCCTTCATCGTCTCGTTGACCAGCGGATGATCCGGCAGGGTCACGGGACCCATGCGGTTGTCCTGGCACATGACCTGTTCGGGGAAAACGGCAGCAAGGAGGTCCTCGGCCCGCATGCGTTGGATGGCCACCGGCACCTTTTTTCCGCCGCTGTG
Source organism: Deltaproteobacteria bacterium (assembly GCA_016193385.1). The sequence continues at coordinate 13,792 of JACPSF010000206.1, read as the reverse complement.
CCGCAACACTGCGAGCGCGCGCGAGGTGTTCCAGCGCCAGCGGTTGACGAACATGGGGGAGGCGAGCGTCGCCTGAGTCAGCTCCCGCTCCAGGATCGCGGGACGGAGCATGGCAAAAACCTCCCCTATAGGAAAAGAATGCTGCTCGACGAGCGAGATCACGATCCCGTCGTCCGTGGCCGCGGCTTGGAGTTCCCGGTCGAAGCTGACGCAAAAGCGCTTTCTCAGCGCCAGCCCCCAGGCGCGGTTGATCCGGCCGCCGAAGGGCGCGTGCAGAACGAGCTGCATTCCTCCGGCCTCATCGAAAAAGCGCTCGGCCACCACGGTATCCTTCGTCGGGACGCAACCGAGAACCCGTTGGGTCTCCTGAACGTAAGAGACGATCTGCCTGCCTCCCTCCGCCGTACAACCGGTCGCTTCGATCAACCACCGCGCCGCCGCGTCCGGAGCGCGCAGCCGCTCGGCCACCTCGCGCCGCAAGGACGACACAGCGGTGGAAAGCTCCGGGGTTCGCGCCGGTGCCTCCCCCAGCCAAAACGGGATGCTGGGAGGCAGCCCCCTGGCGTCTTCCACCCAGACCTTTCCAGCAGAGACCCGCCGGATGCGCCAGGACCTATTACCCAATAGAAAAATGTCTCCGGCAAGGCTCTCGATGGCGAAGTCCTCGTTGACCTTCCCGACGAAGGTTTCCGCCGGTGACTCGATGACGTCGTAATCTGCCGTGTCAGGAATGGCGCCGCCGTTAGTGATCGCGACCAGGCGGGCCCCGCGCCGGGCTCTGAGGCGCCGGTGAATACGGTCGCGATGCAGGTAGGCGCTGCGCCGTCCTCGGCGGCTGGCGATACCTTCGGCGAGGATCTCCAGGACCTGTTCGAACTCCTCCGCCGTGAGCCCGCGGTACGGATAGGCCTTGCGGACCAGGCGGAAAAGCTCCTCTTCCCCGATCCCGGAAGCGTCTGCCCGTGTCCGGGCGCGCGTTGCCTTGATGGGCGGGGTCATGCTCGCCACCGTCGCCACCATCTGCTGCCCCAGGACATCGAGGGGTTTTTCCGGGATAGTGAGCCGGTCCAATTCTCCACCGCGCACTGCGCGAATAGCGGCCATGCACTGGAGCAGATCGTCGCGGGTTAACGGATAGAGAATCCCCTTCGGCTCTGTTTTTAGCCCGTGCCCGGAGCGACCCACGCGCTGGAGCAAGATCGCCAGGGTGCGTGGCGCGCCGATATGACAGACAAGATCCACATGGCCGATGTCGATGCCGAGCTCGAGAGAGGCCGTGGCCACCACCACAGGCAGGTCGCCGTACTTTAATCCCTCTTCGACTTTGAGGCGGGTTGCGCGGGAGAGGCTCCCGTGATGCGCTCCGACCTTTCCTTCCCCCAACCGAACCGTCAGTTGATGGGCGACGCGCTCGACAAGCCTGCGCGTATTGACGAAGACCAGCGTAGCTCGGTGCGCTCTCACCTGCGCGGAGATGCGCTCGTAGATTTCGCGCCACAGCTCCTGCCGGGCGATCGGTCCAAGCTCCTGGTCAGGCACATCGATCGATAACTCCCAGGCGCGCCTGTGTCCCACATCCACGATGGCGCAGTCCGGACTCCCGTCGGGGAGGATTCTTCCGCTCCCCACCAGGAGCCGGGCCACCTCCTCGATGGGCCTTTGCGTCGCGCTCAGGCCGATGCGCTGCAATGGGCGCTCCGCCAGGGCATCGAGCCGTTCCAACGAGAGCGCCAGGTGTGCGCCCCGCTTGTCGCCAGCCACCGCGTGGATTTCGTCGACGATCACGGTCTCGGCGCGCCGCAGGAGCTCGCGGCTCCGCTCGGCTGTAAGCAGGATGTAGAGCGACTCCGGGGTGGTGATCAGAATGTGGGGCGGCCTGCGAAGCATCTGCTGGCGTGCCCGCGCAGGGGTGTCGCCGGAGCGCACAGCGAGGCGAATCTCCGGAAGCGCGAGCCCCTCGGCTTGGGCCAGCCGCATGATCCCGGCCAGAGGTTCCTTCAGGTTCTTCTCGATGTCGTTCCCGAGCGCCTTGAGCGGCGAGACGTAGACCACCCGTGTGCCGTCCTTTAGTTCGCCCGCCAGACCGGCGCGCACCAGGCGGTCAATCGACCAGAGAAAGGCCGCCAAGGTCTTCCCTGACCCGGTCGGGGCCGAAATCAAGGTAGCTCGGCCCTGTGAGATGTGGCGCCAGCCGCCTTCCTGCGACGGCGTTGGTGCTTCAAATTGCCGCGTGAACCAGCGCCCGACGAGAGGATGAAACGGAATTTTCACAAGATCGACCCGATATTATTAACGCGGTTGCAAAGGCTTGCGGCCAAGCAAGGGAAACCCTATCAATCTTACATCCATGAATTTTTAGAGCAAGCCGCGAAAAGGGCGGCGCAAGGGTCACGAAGGGGTCCGCTCTTGGCTCCTTTGGAGTTCCTCTTCAATTCTCTGCGCCCTCCGGTCTATATCCGTGGAAAACACTCCCGGTACCTTTTTTTCCCCGTAGGACGATTCCAGGCAGCCCCTCGCTTTGATTGGATAGCCGTCCTGCTCCCTTACTTATATCCCGACCTCGTTGATCGGGGTATGCGCTCTGCCCCTTTCCCGAACCCGCAGTCTAACTGGACAACGCTTCGGCGTTTAGCCCTTACTTTGATTGGGACGGTATGAGGGAACAGATGATTTTCTAGGCCGTGAAGGAACTCTGATTTCCTTCGCTGTGTCATCGAAGCTGCCCGAAGGGTGGCCGGTGGCTATTGAACCTCGATAGGTGTTTGGCGCAGGGCCTTTGAGCCCAGCACCTGAAATTGGGAAACCAAGTCAGAGCCGCATTACTTCCGGGACCGATGTCGGCGCTTAGACGAAGACTTTTTCGTCAACGGAGTTTTCTGCCCTTGACAACCGGGGGCCTCATAAATGTTCGACGGCCAACTCAGCGACCGAGCACGACATCGATTCCGAAGAGCACCAGCTCCAGCTTCGCCTTCGATAACTTGCCGACCCGATCGGTGAGAGAAGATTTGTCCAGCGTGACGAGTTGCGAGACGTTGGCCACAGAGTCTTTGGGCAATCCCGTCACCTTCGAGGCGAGCAGCACGTTGCCCGGGGCTTCTGCCCAGCGAAGATTGCTGGTCAGCGGTACGCAAACGACCGTGGCGATTTGACTTCGATTGAACGCCTCACCTTGCACAACGACGACTGGGCGCCGGAGCCCAGGTTCCGAGCCCGACGGCTCCGGCAGGTTCGCCCATCAGATCTCCCCCTGGGAGATCACCATTGCGAACGCCGAAGCGTTCGCCTCGCTGCCGCCTTAGCAAAGTCGTTATCTGCCGGCGGGCCGTCTCCGCAGACCCGGTCGAGCGCCTCCGTGACCCGATCTGCGGCATGCCGCGCCACGTATTCCTTCAATGCGCGGCTATAGAGCTGACTGCGAGACTTCTTGAGCGCCCGCGCCAACCTTTCGGCATCAGCGAACACGTCGTCCGGAATGGAGATGGCTGTTTTCATACCCGCAGTATAACCCGCCCGTGACGACCATCCAACGCCCCCGAGCGCATGTCTGTGACCAACCCTCCGCACCTAACGCCAGCCCGACGCCCGCCGTGGGCTCGCCGCCCCTGTCCGTCGAACGCCACGCGCTGAGCGGCGGGATTTCCGGAGATCGTAGCGTCGGCCACTCCAGCCCCATTGTTAGGCAGTTTTCTACTCAATCAGCGATACCACGGCCTGAACAGTTGCGGAAACACTTCGTCTAACGATGAAAGAAGTTCGGGGTCAGATCTTGTTTCTTGTATCAATGCCTGTTTGCCAGCCGGCTGACCGCAGTAGAACGAGATAGATTCATCATCCTCAGGTCTCGTCTACTTACAGAGCCACGTATTCGGTGAGAATATGGCACCATCCCGTCCGACCCCTCGGATGTTACAGGTGACGAAGGCGGCATTTCAGGCAAAGGTGAGCCTGAATGAACAGGCCACCGACCCCAAGAGCCACACCTCCGTCAGGGCTTCTTATACAATAACCTCTCTTGCCCTGTCACCTGCAAAATCCTATGGTAGACCCCGCAACTTCTTAGCTATCCTTTTCGGGTTCGGGACCTTCCCCACCTAAATCTGTAGCGATCTCGCGGAATTGTTCGAGAGGGGCGTCGAGGTCTTCAACGATTTCCTGGGCCAACACGTCGGGGTCGGGAAGATTGTCGGCCTCTTCGAGGCTTTCATCTCTAAGCCAGAAGATGTCGAGACTGGCTTTGTCGCGGTTCGCTCGGAACTCGAAGAATCAGAATGATTTCCCCTTTTCTCCTCCTTTAGTCGATCCATAGTATGTCTCAAGAGTCAAGAGCGGACTTGACCCCATTCCTCCGGAAGTCAGAAAAGTTGAGTCCTAGAAAAGATTGCCGACCCCGTTTCTTCCTGTTTCCACCCGGCGGCAATATCACGGATCGTCGTACCAGACAATTTGTATGCAGTGGTTGTTGAAAAAGGTCTCAATCTGCCGCTTTAGATCAAGAGAGTTTGGAGCGCTTGGATAGATTATGCCGGGGCATACACTCATATCATCGGCATCCACATAGTTTTCCACATACTTCCATACTTGTCTGCTATGAGCCGACAATAAGTTCCGGCGGCTTGCAGGTTTCACCTTCTCCCAGTCCGTCGATTTAATCTCCACGATTGTTACAAAGTCGCCCAGCTCATCAACGAAAAGATCTACGCGTCCACGGCGCACACGCATAGCGCGTGCGATGTCAATGCCAAAGACAATGCCGTGCTCGCTGTGTATTTTACCCTCGGCGGTCCTTTCCCAATCAGATTGGACTCGCCGGTGAAACGCTTTTCCAAGCTGTAGAATTTCAGGCTCCAAAATTTACCCCAATAATTAGTAGCCCGAGCGTGCCAAAACTCAGCTCATCTCATTCCCATCAAAATCATCGAGGCCGTTGACATCCCCAGTGGCCTCTGTGGTCTTTTGCTGGATCGCCGCGACTAGTGCCCGATTGTTCTTTAACACGCCCTCAATCAGGGTTTTCAGATGTGTCGTCGTTTCAGCGTGAGCGCCGATGTACCCCGAACGAATCAGATCGAAGAAAGCGCCCTGACGGAGATACCGACCGGCAAGGCTTTCGTAGCTAACCCGAAGCCCCTCTTTCGGGCCTCTGCATGAGGGGTCTCTGCGAAGCCGCTCGAAATGATCAATCGGTGTGATGATGCCGCCGTTACTGATCAAACCGTCACGCTTGACGAACTTTAGATAAAAGAGGGCCGGATTGAGTCGGTATTCGTGCGGACCCGGCGGGTGATCGGCTGCGAACTTTCGCATCCGGCGTAGTTCGCGGTCCAGCTTCGCGTCTGGCCGATATATCCAGTCGGCACTCCCGCCCTCCTTCCTTATGGGCTCCAGCATTTTGTACTGAAGCATCACAAGATTCTGACGACTAGCATTCAAGTAGATCAGATCAACACCGAACACACGTTCCAGGGGACGGCGATTGGCCGTGTAGACTTCAAGCCGCTCATTCTGCTTCATAAATACCGCACGCCCCGTCAGGTCGCTTTCAACGAGGTCGTAGCCCGGAAAATGTCTAGCATCATGCTCGATAACTCCGTCCTCCAGAATGCCGACACGAGCAAGAGCCGTGTCCCTTCCTTCCACCAGCTCCAGAGTGGAGGCTCGATCATCCGGCGCCAAGCCGAACGCCTTAAGAGCCGTCCGTAATGCATCTTCCTGCAACGCCGCAGCCCCTTGGAAATATTTGGGAGCAGAAAGAGACTCCACCACAGTGCGCATGGCACTGCGGTTCGAAACGATCGATGCAAGCCTGTCGATCAGATAGCTGCTGAGCTTTGCCGACAATATCACCACGGGCGCATCGTGGTGCAACCGGTTCTTCAGGTTCGTTGCATGAGGCTCCTCTGAGATAAGCCGGAGGATCTCCGTTTCTGAGTGTGGCCGGATTTCTACTCCACGCCTGATCTTTATCCGGGATTGAAGCGTGGTTACCGCGCTCCGTGAACTGATCAAACCGAAGTACAGGGACCCGTTACCTTCCTCCTTTCCAAAAATGAGACACGGCGTGGGAACCTTCACTCCTTCCAGGAGCGAATGCGATCTTGCTATCGTGAACTCATTAACGCTGCGGCGCGACTCGCGCAAGCGCTCCCATTCATCGTCGTCAAACTTCAGGACAACGATAGGCTTTTTCTCAACTAGCTGCCTGAGCGTATTTAGCCAAGGACTTTTCATCGTTCATCAAAAAACCGTGTACTCCGAGATCCCCCCGCCTTCTTGTTCTGAGCAAACAGAGAGCGGCCGGCGGTTTTCTCACGACCTGCAAATTTGAGTCTCCGTCTTTTTTGCGCAACCGAAAATTGGACGTCTCCCCTGTTTGCCTCTGGTCCTGGTCACAGCTTGTGCTGCGACAAGATCGGACAACTCGGAAAAGCTTCGTTTAGGATCATTGTGTGTACACGGGCACGGGTGATGGCGACCCGGAGAATCTTTCTGCTTCTCCGATATGGTTGAGGATCTCTCGGCCAGGCGAACGGAGCCGCGTATGCGGATCGGAAGATGATGACGGCGTCAAATTGCTTACCCTTAGATTTGTGCATTGTCATCACGTGGATACCAGAAAGATCCTCGCCACCGGAGAGGATCTGATCCTGGGCTAGCGCAGCATCCAATACTTCACGGGCAGATGAGTAGTCACCACCGTCTTCCCACACCGAAGAGAGACCTGATGCAATCCGCTTGCCTCTGTTGAAAGCCATCAGATATTGGAGATCCCGATCAACTGCCAAGAGCTCGGCAACCCCCGTGTCTCGCAGCATTCCGCGAAGAAGCGTCCAGTCCCTGCGGGGATCCCCACTGAACGCGTTTGTCTGTAGCTCGCTAAGGAGCGAGGCAATCTGCCTATATAACCCGGCCTTGGTGGGAACTTTGCTTTCCCGAGTCTGCTGCGCCCAGAGCTGAAGCCCTTTTGCGCGCTTCAAAGCTCCGACGGTGCCCTTCGCGCGAAAGACTGAAGACAGCAACTCCAGCGCCTTCGCCAAATCGATCATATGATTTGTGTTGGTTTTTGGTTCCATTAGAAACGCCAGAAAGCGACTCGAGAGCAATGTCGCGGCTTCGTCAAAGAGGACTTTGTGTGGAATTGGCTTCCCACCTTCTCGCAATGCGTTGGACAAGATCGCGGCCCCTCGGTCAAAGGAGGCAAGCATGGCGATGCTTTCCGGAGGTTGCCCAGTCTTCGTCTCCACGATCTCGTTAACAATTCCGACGCTCTGCCGAATGCTGAGGTCACGGTGGTCGGCGCGCGGATGGAAGTTGAATTGCGAGATCCCTTTGTAGGGACCTTTTCGGGTTGCGCCGGTCAGGATGTCATAGCCAAAAGCCATAATCTCGCTGTCGGGGCTTCGGTTATTCTCACTGCCGAGATCGATCCGGATAGGATGCAGGTCTTCTTCGATCTGCTGGATCCGCTCTGGACCAATACCTGGAAGAAAGTCAAATATCTGCTGATCAAGATCGGCAAGACATAGTGCCTGCGAATGCTCTGCCAGCGCCTTGATGCATGTCCATTGGTCAGGTCCCGTATCCTGGGCCTCATCAACGATGATGAGAGGATAACGGTTAGCCACGATCCTCCGAATGCGGGTACTGCGAGCAAGGATCTCTGCCACTTTTGTTGCAAATAGATCGAAAGCAGTCAGCCCAGTTTCACGGAAAAGCCGCTCGCGCTCCGTGTGCCATGCTCTCCACGCCGGATCACGGTCATCTCGCTCGATGCCATCTGACATTGCCCTCTCGTCATGTGGCGGAAGCAGTATCAGACGCCTTGGTGCCCCGAGCAAGTAACCATAGGTTCGCAGGATTTCCCAGAAAAATGAGTGAAACGTTTGGATATTGAGCAGCTTTTGATTTGACTTGGGAACCTCCTTCTTCGCTGCCTCTGCAATTCTTGCCACTGCCGCTCGCGAAAAGCTTAGAAACAAGACGCGTTGGCCGGGCTCGAGTCCAAGTTCGATCCGACGCAGGGCTTTCAGAAGCGCAATGGTGGTCTTTCCGCTTCCTGGCCCTCCGGTGACAAGGATATGGCCCGTGGCATCAAGCACCTGCTGGCGCTTTTCACAGATCTTCCAGGTCACGCTTCGTTCTCTGGCGCTGAGGGCGTCGTTTCGGTCGCGCCAGGTTCGGGCGCAGGTACTTCGTCAAGCTCACCGGGAAGAGGGATGAACTCAGGCTTAGGAAAAGCAGTGTAAATATGAGTGAGGAACCCGACCATGGTAGATGGCAACTCCGCGACATCGCACAACTCAATAAGCCTTCCTGCCGTGCCATCTCCTTTGCGCCCCTTGAGGAGCATTAGTGAAAGCTCTTTCACAGCGGCATCATTTGGTCTCTGCGCAGGGATGCCAAGATTTCCCTGCTCACTAGCATTGCGAATCTCCTCCAAGAGCTGCCATTGCCGGCCCACCGGAATCTCAGCAGTAAGTAGAGCCTCAGCGCTTGTATAGGCAATCTCGTAAGGGAGGTCGAAAGCCGCTCGCAGTTTCTCGTTGTCTTGTGGAGAGCGCGGCTTCCGATCGTAGAAGGCATAGGTCGTAAGGCCAAGGTCCTTGAAGAACTTGCCAAACGCCTCCAACAAACCGTCGCCATCGGATGAAAAAATAGTTACACCCGACAGATCGAGCGGATAGTTATTCTCATCAGCCGCTTCTATCTTGTCCGCGACGGCCCACAGCGCGATCTGTTCGGTGAGTCCCTCCGCTACAATGACGGCCTTGCCGAGCATCGCTTCGCAAAGCCCGCGACGAGCATGCTTGCGATAAGTCTTGGGCTTGATCGTGCCATCAAGCATTACCGGTGCCCCTGTGAGTTGAGCTTGGTCAGATCGTCGCAGTATCTGGATCTGAGCAGGCTCAAATCGTTCGATGACATAAGGGGAATGAGATGTTACAAAACACTGGGTTGTCTTGGTAAGCAGGTAATTGACGACCCGGCGCTGAGTGTGAGGCGGCAAGGCGATTTCCGGTTCCTCCATCGCGAAGATAACATTGTCCTTCTTAATCTCGGCGATAAAAGACAGGAGAGCCAATACAAGGGTGTTGAGAGTGCCAGTGCCGACTTCCTGGAACGGCACAGGTTCTTGATCCGGTGCCATCGACAGGAAAAAGGACATTGTCCTTCGCAGGTGATCTCTAGTGAGCTGCGAGACGAATAGATTGGTGGCGGATTTGTTGCTTTGGGTCGGAATATATTGGGCAAGCCGTTTTTCGATGGAATCCAGGATGGGTCTTAAATTTGCAGCTTCCTGATCGATGGGAGGATTAAGATCACGCAACCGCTGAATGGCCTTTTCCCATAGCCCAGTTCGAATTTTCCCGAGTCGCAGTATGATGTCCAAGAGCGATCCGCGCTCAAGGCTAAGCGCGCGCGAGCCGGTTCGCAGCGCACGCAAATAGAGAAACCCTATCATTCGCTTGAAAGTCTTGCTTACCGGGCTTAGTGATTCATCGGGCTCGTTCGGGCTGTAAGAGAAGAATGTCTGAGCCTCGAACTCGTCCTCCTCCGGGTGGTATTGACCGACCGTTTCAAGGCGTAGACACGGCTCCACAGCTGGGCCATCGACGAGATCAGCTTCACCTTTTCCAAGTATCCGTCGCTCCTCGTTGTGCCAAAACTCAACATGCGACCTGCAACTATTCGTCAATTCAGCAGACAGATTTGTGAGGATCACCTCTATGCGCAATGTTTTCGGTGTCGACTGATCGGCTTCGAGATAGCGGCTGTTGTAAAAATCGAATTCTTCAATCGGAGGAAACTTCGATAAGCGATCGGGGCCGAGCACGAGGTCTATGGCCTCACAAACGGTTGACTTACCGACATTGTTCATGCCGACGAGCAGAGCGTGTCCGTCGAAGTGCAGCACTGCATCAGCTATCCCACGGAAGTTTGTAATAGTAAGGCGTGTGACTTTCATATTTAGTCCTCATGAGATTGGAATCGGCGCGATTGGGGCGTGTCTTGAATCTTACCCTCTTTCATCCCGGCCCATCGTTCAATCTCGCTGTGATTCCCCGGCATGGATTGTCTCGCCCTTCTATGCTTCTAATTTTACAGCGATTTTACGCGAAGGAGCGGTAGGCTTACAAGAGGAAAAAAATCAGGCAAAAGGCTACTTAAGATATCCCGATATCAGCAAGTCCGGCCCGAACCTTTTCACCTCGACATCCCTTATCGTCCGGCACCGGCGCACCTGCTTGATCCCCAGCGCGCCGATCATATCTCTACCGTCTCCGCCGAGGATTTTGGGGGCATAAAAAAACAGGACTTTATCCACCACATTCTCCCGCAACGCACGGCCCGCCGTCGTCCCTCCGCCCTCAATCATGACGCTCAGCAAACCGAGCCGGCCCAATCTTTTCAACAGCGATGAGAAAGAAAGGCCGCTTCGAGCCAGAGGAAGGCGCCAGACCCGCGCCCCGAGGCCTTCGAGCGCCTTGATTTTTTTCCCCGGCTTGCGAGGCCCGGTAACCACAATGGTTTTTCCCGCATCGGCCTGGCGCAGAAGGCGGGCGGTTAAAGGAATGCGCAGGTGGCGGTCAAGCACGATCCTTAAAGGGTTGCGACCGCCCCGAATGCGGCAGGTAAGCTCGGGATCATCGGCGAGCACGGTGCCGATCCCGACCAAAACCGCATCCACCTGATTGCGCAGACGATGGACGTAACGGCGTGCTGCAACTCCCGTAATCCACCGAGAGTCTTCCGTTGAAGTTGCAATCTTTCCGTCCAAAGAGGCGGCGAGTTTGAGGACGACGAAGGGAATGCGGCGGGTGATATATTTGATAAAGGCCTCGTTGAGCCGGCGACATTCGGCCTCCAACAGGCCGACATCGACCTGCACACCGGCGCGCCTGAGCCGGCGGACCCCTTTGCCCGAAACCAGAGGGTTGGGATCCACCATCCCGGCTACCACCCTCCGGATGCCCGAGTCGATCAGGGCGAGCGTGCAGGGAGGCGTTCGTCCCTGATGGTCGCAAGGCTCCAGATTGATGTAGAGGGTGGCGCCGCGGGCCCTTTTTCCCGCGCGCTTGAGGGCTATGATCTCCGCGTGTTCAGCGCCCGCCCGCCGGTGGCTTCCCGTGGCGAGGACCCTTCCCTTTCGGACCAGGACAGCCCCGACCAGGGGATTCGGGCTGGTGCGCCCCGCGCCCCGGAGCGCCAGGCGCAGCGCCATGCGCAGGTAGCGTGCTTCACGCTCATTCGACTCGCTCATGACCCTGAGTCTATCGAAAGGGTCATTGATCCATCAGGACAGCCGGTTCTCCTGGCCCTTCTTGGGTTTCGGCCCGCCCGAGCGAGCGGCCATTCCTTTGCGCTCCTTGAGAAGTTCTTCAAGCTCAACCATAAACTCGTTGATATCCTTGAACGAACGATAGACCGAGGCGAAACGGACGTAGGCCACCTGATCGATATCGTGAAGCTCGCGCATCGCGGCCTCTCCGATAACCGAACTTGGGATTTCCTTGTCTCCCCGCTCCTGCAGGCCCCGCTCGATGCGGTCGGCAATCGCTTCGATGGTGTTGATGCTCACCGGGCGCTTCTCGCAGGCGCGCTTCAGGCCATTGACGATTTTCAGCCGGTCGTAGCTCTCGCGCCGGCCGTCCTTTTTGATCACCAGGGGCATGGTCTCCTCGACCCGCTCGTACGTGGTGAAGCGGCGAGTGCACTTCAAACACTCACGGCGACGCCGCACCATGTTACCGTCTTTGCTCAGCCGCGAGTCGATAACCCGATTGTCGGTTTCGTGGCAAAAAGGACATTTCATGTCCGTTCAACCCCTGTCACCCCTCGCCCCCGCAGTTCAAAAAGTTCAAATGGTTCAAAACGTTTTGAACAGCTTGAACGGTTTAAACGGCTTGAACCGGCTTGTTGAGACGGTGCGGATAAACCGGGAAACCTTTGCACAGCTCGACCACATCATCGGCGACCGATTTCAAAACCGCTTCATTGCCGACGTGATTCAGAGCCCGCGCGATGAAGCCGGCGATGATCACCATCTCTTTCTCCTTCATCCCGCGCGTCGTGACGGCAGGCGTGCCGATCCGGACCCCGCTGGTGACAAAAGGCGACCGGGTCTCAAAGGGGACCGTGTTCTTGTTCACCGTGATTCGAGCCTTGTCCAGCGTCTCCTGCGCCACCTTTCCCGTCAACTCCGACTGGCGCAAATCCACCAGCATCAGGTGATTGTCGGTACCGCCCGAGACCAGCCGGAATCCCCCCTCGACCAAAGCTCCGGCCAGGGCCTTCGCGTTCTTGACGATCTGCTCCTGATAGAGCTTGAACTCCGGGCCGAGCGCCTCTTTCAACGCAACCGCCTTGGCAGCTATGACATGCATGAGCGGTCCTCCCTGGAGGCCGGGGAAGACTTTGCTGTCGATGGTTTTCGCATGTTCGGCCCGGCACAGGATCATCCCTCCCCGCGGTCCTCTCAGGGTCTTGTGTGTGGTCGTGGTGACGAAATCGGCGTAGGGGACAGGGCTCGGATGAACGCCCGCGGCGACCAGCCCGGCAATGTGGGCCATATCCACCATCAAATAGGCCCCAACCTCGTCGGCGATCTGGCGAAACCTCGGAAAATCGATAATCCTCGGATAGGCGCTGGCGCCTGCGATGATCAGGCGAGGCCGGTGCTGGCGCGCCGCATCCGCCAAGGCGTCATAATCGATCGTCCCGGTTTCCTGCTGCACCCCGTAGGGAATGACGCGGTAAAGCATGCCCGAAAAATTTACCGGACTACCCATGGAGAGATGCCCCCCATGGGCCAGGTTCATACCGAAGTAGCAATCTCCGGGTTTGAGGATGGAAAAGTAGACGGCCATGTTCGCTTGGGTTCCGGAATGGGGCTGGACATTGACATGGTCGGCGCCAAAGAGCTGCTTGGCCCGTGAGATGGCGAGTTCTTCCACGATATCGACGAATTCACAACCTCCGTAATACCTCCGGCCAGGGTAGCCTTCGGCATACTTGTTGGTCATAACGCAACCTTGGGCCTCCAAGACCGCCTCGCTCACGACATTCTCCGAGGCAATCAGTTCAAGGTTGTACTTAAGCCGCTCGGTTTCTTTCTGAATAGCCGCATAGACATCCAGATCCGCGCGCCTCAGGAAGGATTCGCCCCGGAGCGCTGCCGCCTGCGGTTCTCTCTTCCCCACGCGCACGCCGAGTTCCTCCTCGACTTGTGCTATCTTATCCAAGCGCCGCTGGTGCCGTCCTCCCGCAAAGGGTGTCTCGAGCCACGCCTCAACGATCTTTTCGGCCACGTCGTTCTCGATGACGCCGCCGCCCAGAACCACGATGTTCGAGTTGTTATGCTCGCGGCTCATCCGGGCCGCTTTCAGATCATAGACGAGGGCCGCCCGGACCCTGGGATACTTGTTGGCCAAAATCGACATGCCAATCCCGTTCGTGCACACGAGGATCCCCTTCTCCGCTTCCCCCTCCGCAACCTTCTGGGCAACCAGTCGGCCGAAATCGGGATAGTCAACCGACTCGTTTCCATTAGTCCCAAAGTCCTCAACCGGCAATCCCTTGGCACGAAGGACCTGCACTAAATGGTCTTTGAGCGCCACGCCCCCGTGGTCGCTTGCGATAGCGATCATAACTCCATTCTCTCTGCCGCGTTCAGACCCGCGGGCACCCTATCAGATTATTCAGATAGAGAAAATCGCAGGAGCATGGCCGCCGTGCCATTTCGACTCCTGCGATCCGCTCTGGGCTAAAGGGCCTAGCCCTCTCCTGACGG
>JACPSF010000205.1 GCA_016193385.1 Deltaproteobacteria bacterium | reverse complement strand
GAAGCCTCTACGTCATGCCAGGCTACCACGCCGAGGGCGGCGCAGGTGCGGTAGCAGGATACGACGGTTACCAGGGTTCGGCTTCGATCGGCACGCTGGGGGAGATCTCCCGGCCCAACACTGAGGACGTGGAGATCAAGTATCCCTGGAAGGTCGTCAGCCGGCAGTTTCGCATGGACTCCTCCGGCGCCGGCAAGTGGCGCGGCGGACCAGGATTCCACTGGGAAGCCGTCAACCTGGGAGGTGACGCAGGGATGCACACCGGCGCCGGCCAGGGTGAGACCACCTTCAGCCACGGCGCTCTAGGCGGCAAATCGACCCTACCGAATAAATGCCACATCGTGCGCAACGGGGAGAGAATTCAGGCCAAGGTGCATCGACTCCACCAGCTCAAGGCCGGCGACCACATCGTCAAGGACACCGGCGGTGGCGGCGGTGTGGGAAGGCCCGAGGAGCGCGACCCCCAGGCCGTGTGGGACGATGTCTATATCAACGAGCTGGTGACGCTTGAGACGGCGCGGGAGATCTACAAGGTGGTGATCGACCCGGCCACACGGCAGATCGATCGGGACGAGACCCGAACGCTCCGCGCCGGCGTGCGAGGCAACCGCAACGTTCGTTGAACAGTACCTGCTGTTAGGTTGCGGAAGTGCGGCCGGACCTAAATTCCGTGAATCTCGTTATCGTTTCGTTCCATTCTTGGGCCTGTGAGGGGGCCGCGCGGGCGATCTCGCTCAGGATGTCACGACTGGCCGCAAGGCCGTGAGGGCCGAAATCGACATTTGCAAATATGTCCAGGAGTTCAGTCATCTCATGTGCTCGACGCTCTGCGTGCCGCGGCGTGGTCTTAACCAGAGGCGGGAGCCGTTCAAATAGATCGGGCAGTCTACGCGAGTAGAGCGTCAGAGCCTGGGGCAGGATGCCCAGCCGACGGGCCCCCAACAAGAGTTCGAGCATGAGCGTCGTTAGTCCGTGGAACAGCCCTATGTTCAGCATCTTGAGGGCCGAAGCTTGGCCTACCTTGTCACCGACCACCTCGACCGAAAGACCTAGCGAACCTAGAGTTTCCAGTTCAGAGGCCCGGGGTCCGGAGAGGACAGTAAAGGCCCCTTGGGTCAACTGGGAGGCTGGTCCGATGACTCCGCCGTCAACGCAATCTCCCCCTGCTTCGGCCACCAGAGCGGCAACTTGCTCAGCCCTGGCAGGGGAGATGCCGTTAGCTTCCAGAAAGAGGGGACGGCTGCCAGTGCTCTCCATGGCCTCAGCAACCTTGCGGCCCACCTCCAGGGAAGCCTGCGCCGGTACCAGGGAAACGACCAGGTCGCTCGCTTGCACAAGGGCCTCTATGCTCTCGATTTCCAATGCGCCGCAGCGCCGCGCGGCTTCTAAAGTACGGGGACTTCGCCCGCTGCTGCAGGTGCATACACAGACCCCGTGCAAAGCGAGAACGCGAGCCCACTGTTCCCCCATATCTCCAAGACTAAGAATCCCTACTGTCTTCAGTCGCACGCTTTATCCTCCTCGCATATTCTCTTTGGGAGCGGGACCAAACTCTCCGCGGCGAGTGCGTAGGCTCCTAGGACAAATGCGATCCCGAAGGTGACGACAAAGAAGGAACCTGCCCTTCGATCAGCTCGCCGACGCAAACCCCGCGCAGAATTCGCTCTCTTTCGGACTCTTTCCATAAGAGCATTTCTCCTTCCGATCTGACGTCCTTTTGCCGTAATGGGGCTGCTTCTTGAGTTAAGCTGAAGGGCTTACGATAACCCACCAGGGACTTCCAACTCTCCCCTCTACGATTTCCATTGCCTTGTTTGCCTCCTCCAAGGAAAACCTATGGGTAATAAGGCGTCCAACATCCAGCCTGCCCACCTTAACAAGCTCTATCAACTCTCCTTCATCTTGCTTGCTGAAACTAAGGTAGCCCCTGATTTGTAGGCCTCGATGCATGATCCTTAAGTAAGGAATCGTAAGGTTAGAGGGATTCCCGCCCTCAAGGACCGCCGTTCCACCATCTCTCAAGGCGAAAAGTGATTGAAGCGTGACGTCTGCCCCTGCGGGCATAAAATCGACCATGCCATCAGGTCCCTTGCCCCCGTTTACGGAACGAATCTTCTCGGTCAACAAACCATTTTGTTCCCACCCCTGGGGGAGCTCCTCTGTAGGCACTATCTCGACCAGATCAGGTTCTAGCGCCCGTACTTTTTCAAGATTTTTTCTAGCCCTGGAAATTGCGATGACCCTGGAAAGACCGAAAAGAGGTGCGCACTTGATGGCGGCGGCTCCGGTTCCTCCCGTAGCCGCGGTGACAATAAGGGTTCCCCCCGGTTTGGTCTTTGCACATTTAATGGCTCTGTATGCGACCGCCACGGTTCCGATTTTTGCCCCGATATCAAAGGGAATTTCATCCGGCAAGTGGTGCAGGGTCCAAGCCGGGGCCTTGACATATTCAGCTAGGCCCCCGTTATGGTATTTTTCGTAAAGGTACATACCCTGCTTGCTTTTTACCGAGTGACCCATATTGGCAAAGCTAGGGCATAATGACTCTAAGTCTGCCCGGCAATACTCACAATCCCTGCAAGTAAGGGCGCTATGAACAATAACTCTGTCTCCCTCTTTAAAGGACCGCGCTTCCTTCCCCGCTTCGGTTATCACCCCTGCCATCTGACTTCCAAGTATTGTCGGAGAGATATTTAAGGGCCAGTCGCCTCTTTTCCAAACGGTAAGGCCCCCTCGTGTAATGCTGGAGGCCTTGACTTTCACCAAGACATCCTCATCGCCGATTCGGGGAATATCCACCTGTTCTATTCTGAACTTTCCTTCGCCCTTATATGCCACAGCAGCGAGCATTTTTGTCATCGCCGTCCTCCCGTTGCCATCGACGGGGCGCAACCGAACGCTCCTAGCGATAGCCCAACATGGCGCCATATTTTTCGGTGCGACGCTGCAACTCCTTGGCCATGAAGTCCTCCTTTAAAACGACAACCTCTTTCCCTTGAACGAATTTCCAATAGGGCGACCCCTTGACGAAAATCGAGCTCTGCTCCTGCAACTCTTGCCAGAGATCATGCCCCTTCTTGCTTGCGAGGAAACCAGCGAAGAGAAGAGCAGCGTTAGGGTTAGATGAGCCTTTGATGGGACCAACGGTCATGGTCTGAAGGAGAACCGGCTCAACGTCCTCCGCCCATTTCACCGGCGCTTTGCGGATGCGAGATACCCTCATGAATGTATCGGTCTGTGTGGCCAGAAGGAGGACCTCGCCGATATGGAGACGCTGGTTGAGATCGGCCAGGGTACCCAGCCTAGGTTTCATATCGGCGAGGCGCTTCACGAACTGAGTGGTCCGCTCCTCACCCCAGGACTGGGAGAGCCGCGCCCAGTGGTGAGTAGCAAGATGGACGCCGATTTTTTCATTGAACTTGGGATTCAAAATATCTTCCCACTTCTTCGGAATATCCGGTCCTTTGACCAGATTGGTGTTGTACATCGGCAAGGCTAACTGGTGCGCGAAGGCATACGCCCCGCCGTTGAACATCACCGCCTGAGAAGGCACGTCGAAGTATTCCACCCACCTGTGATGGCCGAGCAAACCAGCCTGATAGAGATCGTTGTGATGCGCTTCCGTAGTAAGCATTAGATCCCAGACGGGTTTTTGCCCTGCCAGACTCTCGGCTACAATCTTCGTCGTGTCACCCCCCCAGTCGGCGCCGCGCGTGTCCCTGATGGTTATATTGGTGCCAAAGTGCTCATTGAACGCATCCTGATAGCGCTGGCGCCACTTATCCGTCGCCGTGTTTGTCCAGTAAAGGCGAAACTCGCCCTCCTTCTTCGCGGCGTCGATCAGCTCCTTCGGCGGCGCGGCGAGTGCGTGGCCTGCTACGACAAGCTCGACCACAAAGAAACCGACGCATAAGAGGCCGCGTCTTCCACGAAACCACGGGCGCAAGCGCATCCCAGGGTCCACTTTGTTTCGGAATGTCTTCATGGGAAATTCCTCCTTTCTTCGTGAGGTCTTTTTCGCGTGATCAGTTCCGTGATGTTTTGTTCAGAAAGCAGGAAGTCGCTGCAAGAAAAAGGTCAAATATTTTTGGCTCTGCGCATCGATAAAAGGGCTGCGTCGCAGTTTCTCCGGGTAATCCTTTGAAGTATACGACCCACTCAGCACGATGTTATGATCGCAGAGGACGCCGGTGTGGCGATCGACCGGAGCAGGAACCTTCGGAACCTGAGGTTGGTTCTTGCACAAAGACCTTTGGTCCGATATTCATATGCTATTCCCTTCCCCGGTTTGGCAGAAGGATGGCAAAAAGAGACTTCGAATTCAAATCGGTTACATGAAATAAATATTTGAACACTTGGACAGTAGCGTTGCGGGATGGTTTTTGATTGCCCCTAGCCGCCCTTGAATCAGCACGGTTATGCAAGTAGTATGCCACCCGCACGAAGCCGCTGAACGTGGTCTTAAATTGTGCTGACTCTTGGCGTTTGTAGTGAAGCTGAAACGTCGGTTTCTGAAAACTGGGAAATTTTCCATCGATTTTTCCTGTTTTAAGGAACAGCTCCTTATCAAGTCTCAGCAGGACGAAGAAAATGGACGAAATCCGTGTTGCCACAACTGGCATGACGATTGCGAGATCTGTTATCTACTCCGTAGCTTTTCGAAAACACTCATCAGTGGCTAGGAACTACGCCGCTCGTACAAATCGAAGAAGTGCTGCCTGAACTCTCGTGGAGAAAACGATGAGCACACCAGGTCTAGATCCCATCACTTTGTCTACGGTTTGGCATGCTTTGCAGCGGACCTGCAGAGAGATGCGGCGAGTGATCGAGAGAACATCACAGAGCTACTTGATCTCCCAGCTCAAAGACATCTCCGTGGGCATCTGGGACGGCGAGGGAAATACTGTGGCCATCCCGGTCGGGCTGCCGATCCAGTTTGTGGGCGGGAAGTTTTCCGTGCGCTACATCCTCAACGAGTACCGCGATAACGTCTATCCGGGAGATGTCTTTTTGGCCAACGATCCCTACAACGGTTATTCCTGCCACGCACCTGACTGGGGCTTTTTCCGCCCCACCTTCTACCGCGACAAGGTGGCCTTTTGGACTCTGGCCCGCGCCCACGTGGAGGACACCGGAGCGGCTTTTCCGGGCGCCTACTTCTCCGATCCCTACGACATCCACTCCGAGGGTATCTTGATCCCGGGAGTCAAAGTCATTGAGAAGGGAAAGGAGGTACGCGACGTCCTGAGGCTGATCTGGAATAACGTGCGGCTCTCCGAGGGGGTGAGAATTGACTGTTATG
>JACPSF010000007.1 GCA_016193385.1 Deltaproteobacteria bacterium | reverse complement strand
TGCAGTTGGCACACCATCAACCTGGTGCTTAACGCCAACTTCTAGGCTTTAGGTTCCAAACGTAAAAAAAGGGGAGCCAGTCGGCTCCCCTTTTTTTTGCCTCGACCTCTTTCGGTCAGGGGACGCTGGCATTGCCATCGCCGTCTTCATATTCGCGCTTGTGCCTTCTTACCCAGTCAATTTCCTCTTCGAATTTTTTGCCCAGGTATTCCGCGCTCGAGATCAGCTCGGGCAATTGGAACTCTTTGCCCCTGATCATCGCAAGTTGTCTCCGGATCTCGGCTCTAAGCTCTTTTAAGGGGTCCCAGTAGATACCTTCGCGATTGTACTGCTCGATATGATCGAGCCAATCGTGAAGCCCCCCAAGCGCCGACTCCATCTCTTTTAAACCCCGCTCCCGGCTTCCGTCCCGGGCGAGAACCATCCCGAGATACAGCCGGGCGAGATTATCATCGCTGTAGCGGGAGAGATCCGTCTCGAGAGCTTTCCTGGCTTCGGCCAGGTTCCCCACGTAATACTGCGCCCGCCCGACATACGACCACACGCCCTCGTTGAGAAGCGTGAAGTTATAACGGAAATCCGGCTGGAGCTGCGCGGCCCGTTGGAAGTTTTCCAGAGCTATTTTAGGATCGCCAAAGATGAGCTGGGGACGGCCGCGCTCCACCTCGCCTGCGACCTGGTAGGCGACGCAACCAGAAAGGAGAATTGCAAATTGCGAAGTGC
Source organism: Deltaproteobacteria bacterium (assembly GCA_016193385.1). The sequence goes on along the minus strand of JACPSF010000007.1, from coordinate 13,197 downwards.
AAATTGCAAAGGTCAAAATTTTCCATTTTGCATTTTCCATTTTGCCTTTTGCATTGGTGGTCTCCATAACTACCCTCCTTGGTTTCAGGATCAGCGTAGGCGTTGCTGTGACGAAAATCAATATCCCAGATCGGGGGTTTGGTTTCGACCTCGAAAGGGGGGGCTTTGCCGAAGATGAACGATTATGATAAAAAACTCGGGTTGGTTTCCCCGATGGCACACTGGATTCGAAAGGGTAAGTTCGCGGGGGCTGTGCTAGTGGCCGCGAGCCTTTGGCTTGCGTCCTCTTGTACCCACGCAATTCCTCGTTTTGGTATCGGCGGCCGGTATGCGGAAGGGAAAGCGGAGGTGACCAAAAGCCGCGGAGGCAACCTCGATCGAGCCATTCTTTCCCTGGAGGCTGTCGTCCGCCAGGACCCCACCTATGAAGATAGCCTCACTCTCCTCGGGCGCGCCTATTACAAGAAGGGAAGGTATGGGGATGCCAGGCAGATTTTAGAGAGGGCCTTGTTGGTGAAAAAGGATGACGAGATCGCCTGGCTTGCATTGGGGCTCGCCCAGATGAGGCTCGGCGAGGATCAGAAAGGGCTTGAAACTGTCAAAGGCGCATTGACGCTCCTCGGTAGGGCCATGACGGATGGTTATAGGGAGTATCCCGAATGGGACCCCAACAGAGTCGTGCGGACATCTTTAAGACGCTCGGTAGTGCAGGCCACAAAAGGTTTGGAGGAAAAGAACGATCTGATCCGGTCCCTGGAGGTGTTGCTGGATCGGATCGATGATGAGGAGTGGCGCCAGGGCCGCGATAGAGTGATTGACCAAATGAGGGGCCGCTAGGGTTGCGGGCGCTGATCAGCACGCCAGATACTTTAACTCAAAAGGGTTATCCAAAAAGTCAAACAGGAGCGAAGCGCTGGAGGCCTCTGTGCAGGGACGAGAGATTGGGTCAACCCCTTCGACACCCCGCCCACAGGGCGGGGCTTGCTCAGGGTTGACGGTGAGCGACACACGAACAGCTTGACCCCGTGCACGGCTCGGGGCATGAGTCGAACCGTCAACGCCCGATGCGAAGGGTGAATTCCGGCGGCGGACGGACAATCTTGATGAAGGGGATGGGGTCGTCGAGTAATTTCTCGGGCGCGATGCTCACCGGCGGATCAGAGACAAGGCCTTCTGTCCAGTGATACTTCAAGAGCAGTTCATCCCCGGCAATGTTGGAGAGACGGATCCTGTTGAAACCGGCCTGGATGTCTCCTTTTCCCTTGAGAAACCAAGTGAGCGGCTGGTTCACCTTCATCAGGTGGATGGCGCCGATCCGGCGATCCGGGGAGACCAGCCCCGGGACAGACAGCAATCGCTGGATCGATCGCGGGTGAAAGGCGACGACGGACCCAATATTGTAAGTGAGAAAATAACTGCGCAGTTCATTGTCCGTGAAGGTTGCGATGTCCCGCTTGAACAGAATCCCTGAATGAAATTCGGCGAAATGGTGCCGGTCGTTGTACAAGTTGATCGGGCCGCCGATGAGCTGACGGCTCGTCCAGTAGGGGATGAACGAAGACAGATACATCCCGTCATAAACAAAACCCGTTTCATCCCCCGATTCTTCAAAAAGGACCCTTCCGTGCGCTGGGGCTTCATCGCGGATCCAATCCACGATGGCTCTGACCTCGGGTAAAATTTCCGTTCTTAACCTCATACTGTCTTTGGCCTCGGTCTCGAAAAGGTTAATGAAAAAAGCCATCCCGCCGGAAATCAATACGATCGGGACTGCGATCCTGCTGAGCCCGTGTGGCTGGGACGACTTCCACGTGCTGATCAGGAAAGAGGCGGCCAGAACCAGGTAGAGATCAAAGGGGACTTTGAATCGCAAGGGCTGCCAACCCCTTAGTGACGGGAGGAACGATCCGAAGTAGGTGGCGAGAAAAAGGGTCCCAACAGCGACGCTCAACATGACACTGAGATCCCTCCGGCCATCTCGGGTCAGCCTGAATATTCCCATCCCGCCCAGGATCAGCAGCAACCATCGCAACCCTTTTTCCCAGGCCGATGGCCTGAAGGTCCAGTAGCCGCTTTGCGAGAAGTAATCTTTGACAAAGGTCAGCGGGTCAGAGCTTGAAAAAAGGGGAAGCTGAGCAACGATTGTCGACGAAACTTCATCCGCTCGGTGAGTGATGGCCGGAAGTAACCAGACGAGATTGGCTAGCACCGCCGCGACTATTGCCGCCCCGATCCATAAAAGTCCCCTTCGATGAAGAAACTCCCGTTGTGTCATGAGCAGGGCGACCATGGGAGGAGCGAGAATGACAACTGCCTGGAAATGGAGCGGCAAAATGGCCACGGCGACGACAAGCCAGAGTGCCCGGGTCGCGGTCAGGAGGCGCTCAGAGTTCAGGATTCGGTAGAATAGAGATACAGCCAGGAGTGATAGATAGGCAGCCGGGGGGAAACCAACCACGCCGTAAAAGAACATCTCCCGAGGGAGAGAGTTCCACCAGTAGGCTGTGCCGAGGAATGCGGCGAGCGATGGCACAATACGCACGGGAGGTTCTTCGCCAAAGAGATTGCGAGCGGCAAAGAACATAACCCACGGGATAGCCGCCATGACCATGAAGACCGTCAGCTTGAAGGCCAGAACCAGGTTCAAGCCCAGCGCCGACAGCGGGAGCGCAAGGAGTTCAAATAGCTTGATGCTGAGGTCCTGGATCGTGTTCGATGGATACGCCGCCATAAAAAGGGGATTGTAACCCCACATGCGGCGGTCGATTCGCCAAAACTCTTGGAGGGAATTGAGATGGTGGAAGTGCAACCCCCAGTCTTGTTCAATCACAGGCTGCTGGCTCCAGAGGCCGCTTATCGGTTGGAACAGAAGAGCGAGACCCAAGGAATGCAGAAGGAAGACGGCGCCGACCCATAAAAATGCGCCCTTCCGACTTTGCCAGGCGTGATCGCTGTTGCCGCCGTTCATCGTATGGCGAACGGATCGACGTGAGCGAGCAGGAGCGTTGTCTCGCGGTTGGCCTCGGTCTGTAGAGCGATCACGGGAAGCCCGAAATCCGGTTTTTCCCCCAGAGCTAAATACGACCTCCATCATCCCCGCTTACAACGGAGCCGGTACGTTAACCGAAACCTTAAGACGATATCAAGAATAAAGGACGGCCCCGGGAATACGAAACCTAAACTCAAAAGCCCCGCTCACGTATTTGCCGAGACTTGCAGCAGCGACGGCAAGCTGTTATAGCCGTTTTTGTCCCATCCCGGTAGTCAGTGAAAACCGCCAGGTCGAAAGCTGAAAAAAAGGCCGCGGGCCGTGGCCCAGCCGCCGATGAGGCTGGGGTAGGAGGCCAGCCGGCGCTCTGGCGCGAAGCCGTTTATCCGCTCGCCATATTTACCGTTGCTCTGGCGGTTCGCCTCCTCTACCTGTTCCAGATCGAAACCATCCCTCTCTTTTACTTTCTCGCCGGCGATGGCCGCGTCTACGATGAGTGGGCCCAGCGAATCGCCGCAGGCGATTGGCTGGGAAAGGAGGTTTTTTATCAAGCCCCGCTTTACCCGTATTTTCTGGGGCTCTTGCAATGGATGTTGGGGCACGACGTTTGGACCGTCCGGGTGGTCCAGGCGGTGTTGGGAGCCATCTCTTGTAGCCTTTTGTACTGGGTGGGAAGGTCGTTTTTTACTGCCAGCGTAGGCATCGCGGGGGGGTTCATCCTCTCGCTCTATGGACCGGCAGTTTTCTATGGAGGGCTAATCCAGAAAACGGTTCTCGACCTGGCCTTGCTCACGGTGTTGCTCTTTCTCTTGGGCAGGGTGCAATCGCGGTCGAGCTGGCTTGGATGGGCCCTCGTAGGGATTACCCTGGCATTGTTGTGCCTGACGCGCGAAAACGCGCTTATATGGCTCCTTGTCCTACCTTTGTGGATTTGGCTTGATTTCGCTCGGCATAGCCCGCGAATTCGCCTGGCCTGGATCGGTTTGCTTCTGCTCGGGGCAGCTTTGGTGCTCTTCCCGGTCGGCCTGCGCAACTTCATGGTCGGCGGGGATTTTACGTTGACGACGGCGCAGCTCGGGCCCAATCTTTTTATTGGCAATAATCCCGACGCGGATGGAACGTATGCCCCGCTTCGCGGCGGTCACGGCGATGCGCGCTTCGAGCGGCGGGACGCCACCGAACTCGCTGAGCAAGCTCTTGGCCGTTCCCTTTCGCCCAATCAGGTCTCTCGGTATTGGCTGGCGCGCTCTTTGGAATACATCTTTTCTCAGCCCCTGGATTGGCTCAGGCTCATGGGCAAGAAATGGCTCCTTGTGTGGAACGTTTTCGAAGTCGAGGATGCCGATGACTTCTATCTCTACCAGAAATGGTCCTCAGTCCTGGGAGTTCTAGGGCGGGTAAATAATTTCGGCCTTGTGGCTCCACTGGCTGCCGTTGGCTGTTTGTTGACTTTGAAGCGATGGCGGCGTCTTTGGCTTCTGTATGTCTTGCTGGGGAGCTTCGCTGCCAGCGTGGCCTTGATTTATGTCTTCGGACGCTATCGCTTTCCTCTGGTGCCAATACTTGCGCTTTTTGCCGGAGCCGCCGTGGTCGAGGCTTTTGCCCTCTACCGAGAGAGAAGGGTGCGCGAGGGTATCGCCTGTGCCCTGGTAGGGTTGGCGACCCTCGTGATTGTCCATCGGCCCCTCATCGGAAAACCAGGGCCTTCGGCGGCAGGTTATAACAACCTGGGCAACGCTCTGGCCAGGCAGGAAAGAACCGATGAAGCGATAGAAAGCTACCGGCAAGCCCTAGCGTTGGAGCCGACCTCCGTGGCGGCTCATTATAACCTTGCGAACCTGTTAGCAAAGCAGGGAAATCTTAAAGCGGCGTCCGCACACTACGAGGAGGCCGTGCGACTCAGCCCGGATTTTCCGGAGGCGTATAGGAATCTAGGAAATCTTCTGATGCAGCAGGGTGATCTGGAAAAAGCGATTGAGCTGTTGCGCAAAGCCGTCGCGATTAGTCCTCGCCAGGCCGAGGGCCACTTCTATCTCGGCACTGCCTTGGCAAAACAGGGTCAACTTACCGAAGCCATTGATCACCTCCAAAAAGCGATTGGGATCAAACCGGACCATGCTGAGGCCTACCACAATCTCGGTAGAGTCCTGGGTGCCCAAGGGCGTCTCGATAAGGCCGTCGAGGCCTTTCAATCGGCGCTCAACGTCAATCCGAAGTTTGCCGAAGCGCACGAAAGCTTGGCCCTGGCGTTTTCTCAGATGGGAGAAAAAGACAAGGCGCGCAAACACTACGAAGAAGCCGTCCGACTGATGAAGTCCCAGAAGGAGGTCCGTGGCGCCAGATGATCTCGCTTCGAAGGGACCAATGAAATCTGCGGACAAAGCGTTAAGTCCGGAAAAGAGATCAAATCCCAAACAAGCCACCGCCGCAAGCGCTCCAAGGACTCCGGACTTGGTCCGCTTTTTCGTCCCTCTCCTGGTGGCACTTGCGACCGTCGTCGTTTTCCTTCCCGTATTGCTGAATGACTTTGTGAATTGGGACGACTACGAGATCTTACTCAAGAACCCCCACTACCGGACACTGGGTTGGGAGGGGCTCCGATGGATGTTTACCACTTTCTACTGGGGTCATTACCAGCCATTGACCTGGGTGACTTTTTACCTGGACTATCTCGTATGGGGCATGGAACCTTCGGGATATCATCTGACTAACCTTCTCCTCCATGCTGCCAACTCCGTTCTCTTCTATTTTATTGCCCTTCGGTTACTGTCGCTTGGCTTGCCCAACGTCGCTTCCCCGAGAGACGTTACCCTTCCCGTGGCTGCTGGTTTTGCTTCGCTGGTATTTGCTGTTCATCCGCTGAGGGTCGAGTCCGTGGCCTGGGCAACCGAGCGGCGTGACGTACTCTCTGGCCTGTTCCTGCTTTGGACCCTCCTTTGCTACTTACGGGCGAGTGCCGCCTCTAGCGCCGGACGCACTCGGATAGGGTGGCTGACCGCAGCGGTGTTGGTCTTTACCCTGTCTCTCCTCTCTAAGGCCAGCGGGATCGTTCTTCCGTTCGTGTTTTTGGTACTTGATGCCTATCCCCTGAGACGGCTAGGGGGGCAGGTGGGATGGATCGGACCGGAGGCCCGTCGGGTGTGGTGGGAAAAAGTTCCTTTCCTTCTCCTTGCTATCGTGTTCGGTATAGCCGCGCTTTTTGCGCAGCGAGAAGCGGAGGCCTTGAAGCCCCTGGAAGCGTACCCGATCTCACATCGCCTGGCGCAGGGATTCTTTGGAATCGCATTTTACGTGTGGAAGATGGTCATGCCTCTGGGGTTATCGCCCTTATACCAAATACCGCTGGAATTTAACCCATGGGATTGGCCCTTCTTGCTGAGCGGAGTAATCGTCCTCGCGGTCTCCATGATCCTGCTTGTTGCTAGCCGGCGATGGCCGGCAGGGTTAGCCATTTGGATTTATTACTTGGTAGTTCTGTCGCCGGTTTTAGGAACCGCTCAAAGCGGGGTGCAGTTCGTCGCCGATCGATACAGTTACCTATCGTGCCTTGGTTGGGCAATGCTGGCAGGAGCGGGCTTATACTACGCGTTGCGCGTTTGGGTCGGCGGTCGAATCAGCCTGGGGACCTTTGCCGTAATCGCAGGACTGGCCGTCGTGACCGTGGTTGGGCTAGGGGTTATGACCTGGAAACAGGTTCACATCTGGCACGATCCAGAGAGATTATGGAGGCGCGTCCTTTCGGTTGATCCAAAATCAAGTGTGGCCCATAACAATCTGGGCAATGCGCTCTTGAGAGAGGGCAAGGTAGACGAGGCAATCCCATATTACCGCCACGCGGTAGAGCTCGATCCTGCTTATGCCGTCGCACACCACAACCTGGCCTATGCCTTAGCAAGCAGTGGGAAGCTGGAGGAAGCCATCCAACGCTATCGCCAAGCCCTGCAGCTCGGTTTGCCCCGTGCAGAAGCGTACCACAATCTGGGTAATGCTCTGTTCAAAGAGGGTAAGGTGGACGAGGCCATCCAATACTACCGTCAGGCCCTGGAGATCAATCCCGCCTTTGTAGACGCACACGATAGCCTGGGTCTTGTGTTGGCGAGTCAGAGGAAATTTTCAGAAGCAGTTCAACACCTCCGCAGATCCATAGAGTTAATGCCTGGTCGCGCCGAAGTCTACTTACATCTTGGAACAGCCCTGGCGCGCGCAGGGGATATCGAGGGGGCGATTGTTCACCTCCAACGGGCCATCGAGATTCAACCTGATTTTCCGGAAGCTCATTACCGGTTGGGTATGGTGATGGCGGCGAAAGGCCGGCTGGATAAAGCCATTGACCAATTCCGGTTAGCCCTGCGTGCCAAGCCGGAATTTGCCGAGGCCCATGAAAGTTTAGGCCGGGCGCTCGCCGAGCTGGGTAAGAGAGATGAGGCGATCGGGCATTATCAAGAAGCCTTACGGATTATGAAGTCCCAGCGCGAGTCGCTTCGCCCGCGGTAAAGCCGCCAACTCCCCCTAAAGCGGCCAACGTCGCCAGCAGGTGGAGGGTCATTGGATGTCACTTGGCAATTAGGATCGCGTTGCTTTAGGGAGCTTGATGTTCGCCACTGACTTCGGCAAAGTGAGGCACTGGAGAGGTCTTGACTTCACCTAATGCCTCAACCGGGTCCATATCTCTCGATCATCATTCCCGCCTACAACGAAGCCGATAGGTTACCGGAAACCCTCAGAAGAGTTCAACAATATCTCGCGAAAAAACCCTTCGACTATGAGATCCTTGTGGTTCTGGACGGTCCTACGGACAGTACAAGGGAGGTTTTACAGAAGGCAGCTTCCGAGGTCAATAACCTAAAAATCGTTGATCGCACCGTTAACCGCGGCAAGGGGTATACGGTCAGGGAGGGTATGCTCAAGGCTTCGGGTCGTGTCCGGCTTTTTGCCGATGCCGATAATTCCACGGACATCTCGCATTTTGACAAAATGCAGTCTCTTTTAGATGGTGGGTGCGATCTGGTCATTTGTTCGCGGAGTTCGAGTGATGCTCCCGGGGCAAGACAGGCCGTGCCTCAAGCGTGGTATAAGCGCATGATAGGGAAGTTCGGGAATCTGTTTGTTCAGCTATTGGCGGTGAGAGGGATTTGGGATACGCAGTGCGGGTTTAAGGCGTTTCGCGACTATGCCGCCGAAAAAATTTTTTCCCAGACAGCCATTGATGGATGGGGTTTCGATATTGAAGTCTTGGCTTTGGCCCGTGCGCTTCAATATCGAATAGGAATCGTTCCTGCCGTCTGGATCAACGACCCGAGAAGCCACGTCATTTGGGGAGGGTATCTGGGGGCTTTGTGGGAAATATTGAAGATCCGTTGGAACCTTGTGAGAAGCTATTATAAAAATGTGGGATTAAGGTGAGGGTGGGAGGGAGACATCTATGCTTTTGATTGCTCTGGGCTTGGGGCTGTTGACAGCCGTTGCCAACGTGCTGGGCAGCTACCTGGCCGTTCTCCGGCACCAGCCATCGCAACGATTCACCGCAGGAACCCTTGGTTTTGGCGGAGGCTTTGTTCTGGCTGCTGCGCTGCTGGAGATGGTACCTGCCAGCCTGGAGCGGGGCCCCTGGATGCCAGCCTCGATCGCGGCAGGGTATCTCCTGATCTTCCTGTTGGAACAGTTTCTCAATGTCCACTTACACCGGCTTCCGGAGGGGAGCGATCCAGCGAATATCCCCTTGGCCGCCGGCATCGCTTCTCTCATCGCTTTCAATACCCACGACTTTATCGATGGGCTGGCCATTGGCGCGGGGATGGTGACCAATATTGGTCTCGGCATCATGGTATTTCTCGCCGTACTTTTTCATGAAGTTCCCGTCGGATTCGTCATCGCGGCAATCATGCGCGGCGCTGGCTGGAGCCGCCGGGCGGCCCTAATGGCCGGGGTGAGCCTGGGTCTTATTACGCTGGTGGGTATCGTGCTCCCTTTCTGGCTGGGGTCTATCAGCACTGTTTTTAGCGACGTCCTGCTCGCGCTGGCCACGGGCACTTTCGTTTATCTCGGCGCGACGCTTCTGGTGCCGCTCTCCGAAGCAGGGAAGTCGCGATGGATCACGCTTCTGGTGGTCTTGGGCTTCGCGGTGTTTGCCCTCAGCAACTGGTTTGTCAGGCTCTTTCTTGGGTAAGGGGGCGAAAGGCGAAGCGCATTGGGCGCGGCAAGTTGAATCCTGAGATCGGGCATAAAGGAAATCAAAACGACTTGGCCGATGCCGGTCTCAGGTCGAGGCTATTTTGCGCGTCAGTTCCCTGCTTGATCTTTGCTCTGACCGTCCTGCCTTTTTCCCCCGCACTGCGGAATGAGTTTGTTAATTGGGATGATATAGAAAACCTGCTCGAAAATCCGAACTACCGCGGGCTCGGTTGGATAGAGCTCCGTTGGATGTTTACCACCTTCTATATGAGCAACTACAGGCCCTTGACCTGGATGACCTACGGTTTGGACTATCTCCTTTGGGGGATGGCCCCTTTCGGGTATCATTTAACGAGCCTTTTTCTGCACGCCGCGAGCGCCGTAGTGTTCTACTTTGTCGCCCTTCGCTTGCTGCGCCTGGCTTTGCCCGCGGCCTTTGGACGGGGGGAGATAGCCCCTAGGGCGTCAGCCGGTCTTGCTGCGCTTGTGTTTGCGATCCACCCATTGCGGGTTGAAGCGGTGGCCTGGGCATCCGCGCGAAACGACGTCCTTTCGGGTTTCTTGTTGTTATGGACCGTTCTTTGCTACTTACGGGCCGTAGTGCCTGCGCAGCGGCATGCTATTTGGCGAGGTTGGATGATCGCAGCCGTGGGGATTTATGGCTTGTCCCTGTTTGCAAAGGGCACAGGAATGGTTCTGCCCGCCGCGCTTTTGGTCTTAGACGTATATCCGCTGAGGCGACTAGGAGGTGGGCCTGGGAAATGGTTTGGGCTGGCAGTTCGTCGGGTATGGTGGGAAAAGGCGCCTTTCTTGCTTCTCGCTGCGGCTGCGGGGTTGGTCGCGCTAGTGGCGAAACACGGCGCCCAGGCGATGCGTCCGCTTGAACAATACGGGGCGCTGCCTAGGTTGGCTCAGGCGCTTTATGGTCTTGCTTTTTACCTGTGGAAAACCATTGTTCCACTTAATTTGTCTCCGCTATATCCCCTGCCGATCAGCCTCAAACCTTGGGACTTGACCTTCCTCGCAAGTGGATTCGTTGTCCTGCTGTGCAGCGTTGTTTTTTATCTCTTCAGGCGGCGCTGGCCTGCCGGGTTGGCGGTCTGGGTAAGTTACGTCGTGATTCTGTTACCGGTCCTGGGATTCGCTCAAAGCGGCCCGCAGATCGTGGCTGACCGCTATAGTTATCTCGCTGGCCTTGGATGGGCAGTCCTGATTGGGTCGGGGTTGCTCTGTCTGTGCGAGAATCGTTACAGCCGGCGAATCAGCCGTCAGCTTTTGATTTTCGCTGTCGGGCTGACAGCGACGTTGTTGGCTGGCGTAGGCGCTTTAACGTGGAAGCAGGTGAGTGTCTGGAGAGACTCGGAAACGCTCTGGAGATATGCGCTGGATATTGGGCAAGAATCGAGTTTTGCCCGGAATAACCTGGGATTTGCTTTGGTTCATCGGGGTCAACTAGAGGAGTCCATTGGACACTTTCGTCAAGCCCTGCGAATCGATCCTGCTTTTGCAGGGGCACACAGTAACCTGGGGTTCGCTTTGGCGGGTCTGGGTAGGGTAGGGGAGGCCGTGGACCATTACCGTGAGGCTTTGCGGATCAATCCTGCGCACTCGAACGCGCACAATAACCTGGGTGTTGCCCTAGGCGGCCGAGGTAGGTTGGAAGAAGGCGTGGAGCATTTTCGCGAGGCCGTACGGATCAATCCTGCTCATGCAGCGGCTCATAACAACCTGGGGTCTGCTCTACTTCTTCAGGGCAAATTAGAAGAGGCCATCGCGCACTTTCGTCAAGCGCTGCGAATACAGCCAGGATTCACCGAGGCCCATGAGAACTTGCGCCTGGCTCTAGGGTTGCAGGGCCAAAAAGTTAAGAGAAAGGAAAAGACGGCTCAACCATGAAGCGGATTGCCATAGGTCTCATGTCGGGAACGTCCATGGATGGAATCGATGCCGCGGTGGTCGAGATCCACAGGCGCGGCCGAACGAGGACCATAAAGGGGCTGGGGTTTGTCACTGTTCCCTACCCGGCGGGAATCAGAAAAAGGCTTTTGGACGTAACAAAAAACTCAAACTCTTTATCCAGGCTCTCCGAGATTTCCGCGCTAAACTTCACGATCGGAGAGCATTTTGCCGCCGCAGCGCTGAAAGCGATGCGCCGATCTGGATTGACTCCCGGGCAGATCGACCTGATCGGCTCCCATGGCCAGACGGTTTGCCACTTTCCCCAGGCCGGTGTGCCGTCCACTCTCCAGTTAGGCGAGCCTGCAGTGATTGCTCACCGGACCGGCGTCACCACTGTGGCCGACTTCCGTCCGGCCGATATCGCTGTCGGAGGCGAGGGAGCTCCTCTGACTCCTTACGTTCACTATCTTCTTTTCCGTCATGGGAGGAAGTCTCGGGCTATCCACAACCTCGGAGGGATATCCAATCTGACCTACATTCCGGACGGGGGGAGCCTGGAAGATGTCATAGCCTTCGACACGGGCCCGGGCAATGTGGTGATCGACGAGGTTTGCCGGCGGACGACAGGAGGCAAAAAAGCGTTAGATCGAGGCGGCCTGATGGCGCGGCGGGGCAGGGTCCGGGAAGAGTTGCTTCGGGACCTTTTGCGCCACCCTTTTTTTTTGCGCCGCCCACCCAAGTCTACCGGCAGGGAGGAGTTTGGGGCGGTGTATGTAACCGCGCTGATGCGAAAGGCAAAGGGGCTGGGCATTGCTCCTTTGGATCTTTTGGCGACGGTAACGGCATTCACCGCCCGCTCCATCGGCGAGGCCTATCGCAGATTTGTCTTGCGCTTGGGGCGGATCGATGAGATCTATTTTGCCGGTGGAGGCAGGAAGAATCGCACGTTGATGGAGATGCTGGCAAAAGAGCTTGGGTTTGCCAAGGTCAGTGTGGTCGAAGAGGCGGGTCTGGATGGCGATGCCTTGGAGGCGCAGGCCTTCGCGCTGCTCGCCGATGAGGCAGTGGAGGGAGCTGCCGCTAATCTCCCGCGCGTGACCGGTGCAGAGCGTGAGGTGGTCCTGGGAAAGATCGTACCGGGAAGGAATTATCTGGGGGTGAAGTTGAAAAGTTCAAAGTTCAATGTTCAACGTTGAACCTTGAACCTCGTACATGGAACCTCACAGGTAGTGCAATCTCACCTCTCCCCGCTTTAGCCTCTCTTCCGCCTCTCTGATCCTCTCGGGCGTACCCAGATCCTGCCAGAAACCTTTGTAGCGAAAGCCGTAGAGGGCATCCCCTTGTAGCAGCATTTTGGGGTAAGTGACTTTGGTGATGCTGAAGGGGTGGGGAGAGGTGGCCTGAGAATCCATAAAACCGAAAACCTTAGGTTCCAGGACTTGGACCCCGGTGAACATAAACTTTGCGAGCGGGCCGCAAGTGCCGCGTTGGGGAGCTTGGTGACTTAAGAAAGTTTGGATCCTTAAATCCGCTGATAACTCGATCGGGCCATAGAGGTCGGCCCTGGGGTCCTCACGCAAAACCAGTGTCGCGGTCGCCTTTTCCCGGCGGTGCTGAGCCAGCACCTCCTCTAAATTAATATCAATCATCACATCGCTGTTTACTGCGATGAAGGTAGCCTCCGCTAGAAACGCTCGGGCTTGGGAAAGTCCCCCTCCGGTATCCAGCAGTTTTTCTTCCCGGGAGTAAGAGATTTGCAGGCCGAGTTTCCCCCCGTCTTTTAAGTAAGCTTCGATCTTTTCACCCAGGTGGTGGAGGTTGATGATGATCTCTTTGATCCCGTAATGCCTCAGGAGCAGCAGGGGGTATTCAATCATCGGCCGGCCGGCGACTGGGACCAGCGCTTTGGGAAGCCGCTCCGTCAGAGGGAGCAGGCGCTGGCCGGAGCCCGCGGCGAAGACGATCGCCTTCATCGTAGGTATCCTGAGCGTAATTTCTCCGATCGGTCGCTCCAAGGGGACGACTCTTCCGACCGCAGCCGATGAAAAGCGCCAGGGAGGCCCCCATCCCTTCGCTTCAGCGTCCCGTCGGCTCCCGGTCTGAGAGGCGAGCCTCCCTCTCTAACTCCTTGCGACGAG
>JACPSF010000006.1 GCA_016193385.1 Deltaproteobacteria bacterium | reverse complement strand
CGCCGTGCTCGCGGAGTTGATCAAGGACGGCAACGTCTTGGCCGAAAGCCGTACTCCCCTCGCGCGCTCAGCCATCGGCATGGCCGTACGGGCAGGAGCGCCCAAGCCGGATATCAGCTCGGTCGAGGCGCTGAAACGCACACTTCTGCAGGCGAAATCCATCGCCTACTCCGTCAGCGTGAGCGGCCGCTATATCTCTACCGAGCTGTTGCAGCGCCTCGGGATAGCCGACCAGGTGATAGGTAGGTGCCGGAGAATCGAGGGCGAGCGAGTCGGCGCCGTGGTCGCGCGCGGAGAGGCAGAGATCGGCTTCCAGCAGATCAGCGAGCTGCTTCCCGTGCCCGGGATAGAGTATGTGGGACCGCTGCCGCCGGAAGTCCAGAGAGTCAGCATGTTTTCGGCCGGCGTCGCCGTAGCTGCCAGGGATTCGGATGCGGCTCGCGCGCTTATCAGATTCCTCGCGTCGCCGGAGGCGATTCACGCCATCAAGAAAAGTGGGCTGGAGCCGATAGCAAATCGATAAACCTTTTACTGCATCCGCGTGGAGAGCACCACGATTTCGGTCGGCTCCGGAAGCCCCGCTTTGGTTAGACTCACAGCTCTGCCGTTGATCTTCCTCACGCGCGGCTGCGCTCGCAGGTACTCCTCCAGCGCGCTGTCCCACCAGTAATGTTGAGGGATCGCGATCCTGGGCTTGACCTGTTGGGTAACTTCCCGGGCTTCGCTCGCCGTAACCGTGAAATACCCGCCGGCAATGGGAACCAGCAGGACGTCGATCTTACCCATCATCTTGAGCTGGGCCGGCGTGAGAAGGTGTCCCAGGTCTCCGAGGTGAGCGATGCAGAGACCGTCAACGCGAAAGACGAAGATGGCATTTTTTCCCCGCTGCAGTCCCTGGCTCTTGTCGTGATAAGCGGGAACCGTGTAGACGGAGATATCCCGTACGCTGGTGTTGATAGGCCGCCAGTTATCGCCGCTCGAAGTGAGCCCTTCGAGGACGACCGGGTTGCCCTTGGCCATCCAGATGTTGCTGTGGGGTCCGTGCTGATGGCTCGTGGTGACGACATGTTGGGGAAGAGAGGGCCAGGGGCGCGTGCCTTTGGAGGAGCTAAGCTGAAAGGTCGAATGGCCAAACCACTCGATCCCGACGGCGTTCTGGGGCGTCGCCGCGATCTTTTGCACCACTTCGACTTCGTGGCAGAAGCTCAGGCCACTGCGTGGGAAGAGGATGACGACTCCTGATGCCAGGAGGATGGCTGAAATCGTTCTGTGCTGCGTCCTGCTCATTGCTACCGGCCTGCGGCTTTCAAATCAGTCCCCATTTCCGGCGCAGCCACCATTCGCTCGCCAAAAGCGCCAGGATCAGCGAAAAGGCCCAGAGGGTGTTCCAGACTTGAATCTGGCGCTGCTCGACGATCTCGGAAGGCGCCAGGCGCTCGAGTTGCGTCGCCATGCTCTCCAAGCTCTTGTCGCTCCAGCTCGAGATCGGGATGAACTCGCCGCGGCTCGTCGCCGCAATCTGCCGCAGCAACTCAGGCCGAGGCCGGCCGTCGGCCTCCTCCTCGAAAAGAGGGGCCACGAGAAAGTTTTTTCTCGCCTTCCCCAGTAGCCTGCCTGCCAGGTGCGCCTCCGCCTCCACGTGATAGGAGCCCTCCTTCGCCGGCGTAAATGGGGCGCTGAACTCTCCCGCCGCCGATTCCGGCATCGCGTCCAACGGGATCTCTTCTCCTTCAGGGCCGACCGCCCGGAGTCTCACCGTGGCGTTAGGGGCAGGCGTGAAATCGTCTTTGAAGACCCGGACCTTGAGGTCCATCTTCTCTCCGGGGTTGCGGGTGCCACCGATTGCCCCGATTTGGACCTGCTCGAAGGACGGCTCTTGGGCCAGCCACCGCACCGCCTGGCGCACGAGCTTGAGATGATTTTGCGGGCTCTCCTTTTCGCCCAGGGCGATGAAATTCCAGCGCCACAAATCATCGCTCATGAAGGCGAGGCTGCGTCCTTTTCCAAACCTTCCCACGGCGAGGAGCGGCGCGGTTCCGCGCGCGCCGTCGCTCGCCAAAACCAGGGTCTCCCCTTTGGCGCGTCCGACGCGGTTCAGGGTCGTAAGAGGTGACAGC
The DNA here is from genome assembly GCA_016193385.1 of Deltaproteobacteria bacterium. Next base: position 9,690 of record JACPSF010000006.1, on the reverse strand, counting down.
TTTTTCCATGCCTCTTCGTTGGCCCCCGGATCGGAGAGCAGCCGCGTGATCGGGTGGGCTTTACCTGCGGGCGTAAGCGCCGTGCGCAGCCGGGTGTCGGTTTCGTAGCCTTCTTTGCCCTCCATCTCCACCGGCAGGACTTCGGTCAGCGGACTTTCCGCGTAGCCCCCGCTCTCAAAGGAGCGTGCCCCCCCTAGCATAGCCAACCCGCCTCCGTCGCGCACGAAATCCCTGACTTTCTCGAGATAGACGACGTTGAAGTAGGAGCGGTGGGAGAAGTTGTCGAAGATAAGCACGTCGAAGTTTTTGAGCTCCTCCAAAAAAATCTCATCGATCGGAAAGGGGATCAGGCTGAGCTGATTGTCCGGGACATCCACGCTATCGGTAGGCGTTCTGAGAAAAACGAAAGAGACCAGATCGATCGAAGGGTCCTGTTTCAACGCCAGCCGCAGGAAGCGATAGTTCCACGAGGGGGAGCCCGATAGAGTGAGGACTCTGATTTTGTCCCGCTGGACGTCGATCTTAAAATCTTTGTGGTTGTTTTGTGCGATCTCTTCCCCCGGCTGGACGGGGACGCTCAGGGTGAAGCTGTGAGGGCCCACCTCTCGGGGCGTGTAGCTCAAGCTCACCCGTGTTTCAAACGGCTCTCGGTCGATGGCGATAGTGCGGCTTAGGATGAGGTTCTTGCCGCGGTTGAAATAGAGCGGCACGGTTTTTCCCGCAAGGCCGAAGGCTTGGATGGAAAAATCGAACTTGAACTCTCTGCCACGGAAGGCGAAATCTGGCACCCTGACGTCAGCAATCCTCAGGTCGGTATAGCCTCTGGTCTCGCCCACGCCCACCGCGAAAACGGGGACGGGCAGGGAGACGCCTTTTTCGAGAGAAGTTGACCTTCCGTCCGCGATGCCGTCGCTAAAGAGCAGGATCCCGGACCGCGGCCCGGCCCGTTGGCCCGCTTCCCTTAAGGCCTCGAAGAGCCGGGTATCCCTGCCCTGGGGCCGGAGCTGGGGAAGGGATTGGGGCGGGAGCGCTTCCAGGTCGGTGTGGAATTGATAAAGCTGAAGGTCGTAGTGTTGCGCGAGTCTCCGGATGAGGGGCACCTTCCCCTCTAAAAGCTTCTGCTTTACAAGGTCGATCCGGCTCGGGCTTCGGTCTCGGTTCTGGCCTCCATCGGAGGCGGCGGGAAGGGCCATGCTCTGCGAGGCATCGATGACCACGGCCAGGGACCGTCGCAGTTTGATCACCCGCTTCGTTATCAGACCGGGGCTCAAGAGGAAGAAGACCAGGGACGCATAGACCAACCCCCGGAGCACCGTGAGCGCCCAGCATTTTTGCGCGCCGAAGCGTTGTCTCAGGGCGCGGAATTGACTGACGAGCAGGATCAGGATCGCCAGGGCGATCAGGAGGATCACCCACCCGGGAAGGGCGCCGATAAAAAAGATTTCGCTCATGGCAATTCCTACGCTTTATTCCCTGCTCACCCGATTAGCGCGTCAGTCTCTTTCGAATGAAGGGGACGTGGATCAAATCCTCTTTGTAGTTCTCCGTCATGGCGTAGAGGATGAGATTGATTCCGAGGTGGAAGGCGTCTCGCCTCTGCTCTTCCCCTCCGGGGGTGCAGGCGTTCGTCCAGTTACCCAGCGGATCCCTCTCCCACGCGCCGCCGAGGTCGTTTTTGCAATAGATGACGGGAGTGGCGTTCCCCACTTGAATGCCTTCGAGATAAGGATGGACCATTCTCATGCCGCCGACCGTTCTGAGGAGGTAGTAGCTCTTGAGAGCAGCATGCCCCGCGGGCACGCGACCGAGCTCCTTGTCGGGAAAAATCCTTTTGAGCTCGCGGCGCAGACTTCGGTCAAATCCGTAGCCGGGCTGGCCCAGGGCGTCGTCGGCCAAAAGGAATCCGCCGTACGAGAGGAATCGTCCGAGGATTTCAATCTCTTCCTGGGTGAAGGGCTCGAAGTCGTATTTTCCCGCGAGGTAGAGAAACGGGTACGAGAAGAGATCCGGATCAGTGATTCTAATTTCGTGCCGGGCCGTGCGGGCCTCGACGCTGGTGCGCAGCATCAGCTCTTCCATCAGAGGAGTTACCGCCAGGGGGTGAGGGTTCCAGTCTCCACCCCGGTAGCGAATCTGTGCGAAAACAAACTGAGTCGGGCGTCCGCGCTCGTGCGGTTGACTCGCAGTCGCCTTTCTCGGCGCCAGGCCTGTGGCACCCAGGAGGGCGTAGGAGAGAATGCGAATGAAGTCTCTTCTATTCATTGCTGCGCTGGGCGAGCCAACCTTCCGCGGCCAACGTTACCATGAGGAGGAGCAAAAAAGAAAAGGAGAGATCCCAGCTCCTTCCTCCTTCATCGAGGGACTTCAACGGAATGATCTCCGCGCGAATCGGGCTGAGCTTGGTCCGAAGCTCGTTGTCGTCGGTGCGTTTCAGGCGCGATTCGAGGAATGGCGAATTGACCGCGTAGAGCCGCGGGGTAGGGACCCCGCCGCCAGCCGTGTCCGGCAGAAAGAGGCGGTAAATCCCCGTAAGGTCGTTTTCGGTGATGACGGCTGTCGCCTTCCCGCCCTCAGCCTTCAGGGAAACCTCCGTCTCCGCCTGATCCGGCCTCACCACGCGCAGGCTCCTGCCGACAAAAGACGGCGGAAACGAAATCGTCTTTGAATTTCCAACCGGGAGACCCGCATCCGCCGTTCCCCTTCTGCCTCCGGCGAGATAGCTCACCAGAGACTGCACCAGAGGAAGATAGACGGTCTTGAGCGGGAGGTCGCTCCAATCCCGATCGGCGGCGGTGGCAAAAAAGAGGACCCGTCCCGAGCCCACTTTTTTCTCGAGCAGGAGCGGGGCGCCGTTGCTCAAGGAGAGCAAGGCGGAGCTTCCGTCCCGCTCGGTAAGAAAATAGCCCAGAACGCGCGTTGACCTGAGCGATTCCTGCAGGATCGGTTCTTTAATCCCCTGGAGGGCAGGATGGCCTGCATCGAGCTTGTCTATCGTTTCTCCCGCAGCGCCGGCAGATTCTTTTTTCTCGCTCATGCGCGCCGGGAGGATTGAGGGCGAGGAGAGAAAGAGCTTGCGATTGTAATCCTCCATTTGCACGCGGTCACCGACGAAAAAGAGGATTCCTCCGCCCCGGGCGAGGTAATCCCGGAGCTTGGGAAGGAGGCGGTCCGAGATCACCGGTACGTTACAAAAGACGAGGGCCTGGTACGAGTCTAAGTCGATCGTGCTGAGGGCTTCGGGTATGACCACGGTAGGGAGGAAGAGGGAGGAATCCTTTTCGCCTGCGGGGTTCAGCGCCCGGGTCAAGAAAAAGGTCTCGCTTTGGACCAGAGAGATTCCCGGATCGCCATCCACAATCAAAGCCCTGAGCTTATCCTGGACGTCAAGGGTGAAGTAAGCTGTCGGATTTCCCGCAAGTCCGGCCTTTCTAAGCTCTAGGTGGCCAGAGTACGCTCCCGGCCGGTTGAGGCTCAGCTGAAAGCTTACCGCCAGCTCAGCCTCGGCGGGCAGGTTGACGAGCTTTTGCTCTTGGTTTTTCCCCTCAAGATTGAGCACGACGAGCAGGTCCCTGATCTCCTGGTCGCTGAAGTTGACAAGCTGAGCTTGTAGATGGATCGGCATCCCGACGCCAACTCCCTGGCTTCCAAACTTGATCTCTTTGAGGGTGGCATTCGGGAGCCGGCTCGGCTCACCGACTTTGAGGATCTTCAGCGGAATGAGAGGATCGTATTGCTCCAGTTGCGATAGGCTGAAGCCATCCCAGCCCGTGAGGCCCATGTCAGTGATCAGCCAGATCTCCTTTTGTCCCGCTGGCTCCCTGAGGAGCGCGTAAGCTTGCTTCAGCGCGAGCGAAAAGTCGGCTGTCCCGCCGGCGATCTTGATGCCTTCAAGGTCCCTGATGAGGACCTCGCGCTCGGCTTTTAGGCGCCAGGGACCGCTCCCCGGACGGGTGGTGGGGATCACGGCGCCGCGGTCGCCCTCTCGAAACGAGGAGAAAAGCCGCCGCGTCGCCTCTTTGGCCCGATCAAACCCTTCTTCGCCCGCTTGGCTCCATTTCATGCTGAGCGAGTTGTCCAGAAGGACGATGACGGAAAGGGGACCGCCCCCGGCGAAGAGTCCCGCACCGGTCTGGAATACGGGGCGGCTCAGGAGCAGGACCAGAAGGCACACGGCAAAGGTCCTGAGCGCGAGCACGATCCAATGGCGCAGGCGATGGCTGCGGGAGATGCGTCGCTGGGAAAGTAAAATGAAGCGCACCGCAGGAAAGCGCACCCTTTTTAACCTGCGCCGGTTGAGTAAATGGATCAGCAGAGGCAACGAGGCGGCAAAGAGGCCGTAGAGGTAGGCAGGATGGAGAAAAAAAAGCGACACGATCGAGTTACCCCCTCCAGCTTAGATAGCTCACCAGCGCGTGATCCAGCGGCGTGGACGTGGCGAGGAGCTGGTAATCAATCGAGTCTCCGTGGCATTCGCTGCGCAGATGGCGAGTGAAGTCCTCCACCACCTTTCGGTAAATGCCGCGAATAGCGCGAGGATCGGCGGTGACCTCAAGGCCGGCTTGTTCCAGGTCCTCAAACAGGATGTTTCCGTCGAAGGGGAGGTCGAGCTCTGCGGGATCCAGCAGATGGAAGACGATCACGTCGTTGCCTTTGAGGCGAAAGAGGCGAAGCCCCCTGAGAATTTCCTCGGGCTCGTCGAGGAGGTCGGAGATTAGAACGACGAGCCCTCGCCGCTTCATCTGTCCGGCAATCTCGTAAAGAATTTTTCCGACCTTGGTTTCGCCGGAGGGCCTGCTCGCTTCGAGGGCCCGCAGAATCTCCATCAGGTAACCCCTTTTGGCCTTGGGAGGGACGAACGATTCGACGCTGTTCGAGAAGGTGACCAGCCCGGCCGCGTCTTGCTGCTTCAGGATCAGGTAGGCCAGCGAGGCCGTGAGCGTGCACCCGTAAGCGAATTTGGTGATGCCGTTTGAGGCGTAATCCATCGACGCGCTGCTATCCAAGAGGAGATAGGCTCTAAGATTGGTCTCGTCCTCGTACTCTTTGATGAAGTAGCGGTCGAATTTTCCCAGCGCCTTCCAGTCGACGCGGCGGAGCTCGTCTCCCGGGGAATACTCCCGATGCTCTTCGAACTCGACGCTGAAGCCCCTGGCCCGGCTGCGGTGGATGCCCGAGATGACTCCCTCGACCACCCAGCGCGCCCTCAGATAGAGATTGGAAAGCCGCGCGAGGACGAGGGGGTCGAAATAGTTTTTTGACCCATCAGCCATTGCTGCCCATGTTACCTAAAAAATTCTTCTACCACCATGCCCGCCTAACTTTCATTCGGTTCCGCGCCCTCGTACTTGCGCATCAATCCCGCTTCGGCGGCCACAGCCACGCTGCTCCCCGAACCCCGCTCGACTCGCCGTGCCGCGGCGGCACGAGTCGCGTATCGACTCGATCGGAGAAGACATATTTGCCCCAGAGCTTCGGGACGTTGGTATACAGGCGCTGGATGTTGGACATGCCGCCGCCAAGCACAATGATGGTGGGATCGAGGATGTTGATGACGTGGGCGAGCCCCCGCGCCATGCGGTCTTCGTAACGGTCGAGGCACGCGGCGGCTGCTTCCTCGCCACGGGATGCGAGCGTGACGATTTCGGCAGGATCGAGGGACTTGCCGGTCGTCTTGAGATAATCGCGCGCCATTCCCGGTCCGGAGAGGAACGTCTCGATGCAGCCTTTCTTGCCGCAGTAACAATCCGGCCCGGGAAGCTCCTCGGCCCGCGGCCACGGCAGCGGGTTGTGGCCCCATTCTCCGGCAATCGCGTTGGGGCCGGTCAGGACTTTGCCTTGCACCACGATCCCGCCCCCGGTGCCGGTGCCGACGATGACACCAAAGACCACTTCAGCTCCGGCGCCCGCGCCGTCCACGGCTTCCGAGATGGCAAAGCAGTTAGCGTCGTTGGCGATGCGGATTTCCGTGCCCAGGGCTTGCCTCAAGTCCTTATCCAGCGCGTGGCCGATCAGGACGGTAGAGTTGGCATTTTTGATGAGGCCAGTGGCCGGGGAGATCATCCCTGGAATGCCGATGCCGACGGAGCCCCGCGCCTTAAGCTCGCCTTCGGTCCCCTCGACCAGCTTGACGATCACACCCAGGGTCTTCTCGTAGTCCCCACTCGGCGTGGCCACGCGCCGGCGCGCGAGCTCCTCGCCCCCTTCGCCGAGCGCGATCGCCTCTATCTTCGTCCCGCCAAGATCGATGCCAATCCGCATACGTCCGCTTCCCATTTGACGGGGACAATTTACGATGCTCGGTGCGTCATTCAAGAGTGATGAGGGAATTTTGGGGACATAGTACTAATTCCTAGTCCCGGAACGCCAGAGCCACGGGCCACGGGTGACTACACAAAAAATCAGTATTGTGTCCCCGGATTAATCTCTCCACAGCGCTTGGCTTTTGACCCTAACGCTAACCTTAGTCATCGCTAATAGCGATCGGTCTGAGGCGGAAGGTTAGAGCTAACGATCATTTTTCGGCAGGACGCTCTTGGGAGAGGTGCTCAGCTATCCACATGGCCACCAGATGCCGAGCGCGCACTTGTTTGTGTCGAGCTACACGCTTCAAGCGGTTCAGCGTCCGCTCGTCAAGCACGATCGTCAGTGTTTTCGGCGGCGGTCGCCGAACACGCACTCTCACAGGCTGACCTTCGTCGAATAGCCGAGTAAAATCCTCGTCGGAAAGGTCATCCCATCCGGCCGCCTCTCGTTTCAGCGCCCGTTGTTGGGCCGCGGTCAATTTCTGCGCCACTGTTGATACCTCCGTCGAGTTTGCCGCTCCATGTCCCGTGCGCTCACCGCTCGCCAAACTCCCCTTCTAGGGTATGGGGCAATTACAGCAAGCAAGTACCATCCCCCACACGTCTGGCCGAACACCATCCACCGCGTTTCTCGTATCCAGCGGCGCCTGATATGGACAATCCATGATGGGTAGCAGTCCTCATAGACGATCTCTTCGACCTCTTCCGGTTCCACGACGTGCCGCGCAATGTGCTCGATGTTGTTGTCATCCCACTCCGGCTCCAGCCCCCAAAATTGCACAGGGTAAGGCTAGCACAAGGAAGCGCGGTTTTCGAGTAGCTCTAACGGCTGGTGCCTAAGCCACGGGCCTCAGGTGACTACACAAAAAATCAGTATTGTGTCCCCCGATATCCCGATATCCGGGATTTAGCGTGGAACCTCCTCTGCAGTGGCGTAGCAGCCTTCGAGGTCGTACTCGTCAAAAACCTGCTCAGCCACGACATACGGCGGTCCGACCAGATCGTGGGGATCATCGCTAGTAAAACGCTCCTCGGTGCGCTCCCCGCTCTCACTATACTGCGCGCGCACCATTTCCCGGGGCTCTAGGGAAATGGCCACGATGACTCGCGTGCCCACGTCCGTGCATCGCCACTTGCCCGCCGCCGTGAAAAACTCCGTGCCGATCTGGAATTCCGAGTGCTTCATTTTCTTACTTGTTTGGATTTATCATTGTCAAATTCAGAGGGAGCCTAACGGATCGGGCGATCAGCCGCGCCGAGGCGAGCGTTCTTTGCGAGCCGAGGGAACCGTTGCAGGCGCGCCAGCGCCGAAAGCGGCATCGGCGTGTTACGCATCCTCGTTTGAAACAAGCCTGATGAATGCAGCGAGATCCCACTCATCCTGAAGCTCGCAAGAGAAACGAGTCGGACTCTCACAATAAGGCGGATACACCCAGTCAGGCTCGAATCCACTTACCGTCTTTACCCGGAGGTCCGTGTTCCGATTGAAGAGGCCCAGAGTCGGACCAACGTGCGCGTTCGAACTCTTCGCGCTAATCGTCCACGTTTCCGGAAAAGTACCGAAATCGTATTTGACGATGAGTTCCACATTCTTCATCTTCAGCTTCACGACAGGCATTAACAGCTCTTCTTGAGGAGGCGGCGTTTTTATTACGTAAGTTGCGACCACCTGGGATTCTTCGATTGCGGACTTATCAAGTAGGCGCTGAAGTGTTTCGACGTAATCCCACCAGCCTTTTCCGTACTCCAGACGTACCGGTGGGTTGTTATCGTTCACCCAGCGGTTGAAGGGGATGGGTAGCTCCATCGTCATGTCTTTTTCTTGGTATGCCTAACGTCTAGCGTTTTCTCTCTTGATGTCTACGAGCGACGGAGTTGCGACAAGATCCTGTCAGCGGCATCGGGATAAAACGGGCCTGCCTGTGTGTTGCACGCAGACAGGTTGGACTGAATCGCTGAGCGGGAATTTATTGCTTGCTATGGAGATTGTAAAGAGCAAAGGAAATCACACAGAGCGGGCGATTATGTGGAGCGCCGACGTGACATGGTGGTTCTAACGGAACGAGCTTATTATGGCTGCGATGGATTGAGCGCCCCGGTCTTCACGTCTCCTTGCCATTTCCCGAGGCGTTAACTTCACTCGGGAGCCGTGCGGTAATATCTCACTTACCTAGCACCCTCTATCTCACTTCTTTCCCATCCGCCGAGGGCTTCACCTCGCTCAGGAGGCGGGCGATGATGTCGAGGGAGGAGAGGCCGTCGGCCTGGGCCTTGAAGTTGGGGATGATGCGGTGGCGGAGCACGGAGGGGGCCAGAGCCTGAATATCTTCGACGGCAACGGCGTAGCGTCCCTGGAGGATGGTTCTGGCCTTGGCGCCAAGGATGAGGTACTGGGAGGCCCTCGGGCCCGCCCCCCACTCGACGTAATCCTTGATGAGCTGGGGCGCCGCGTTGTTTTGCGGCCGGGAGCTTTGGGTTAGGGAGACGGCGTAGGAGACGACGAACGGAGAGGCCGGTACTCTGCGAACCAGCTCCTGGTAGCGGAGAATCGCTGCCCGCTCCATGATCTTCCTGGGCGAAGGCTTGCTGACAGAGGTGGTCTGTTCGACGATCTGGACCTCGTCGTCAAATGAAGGATATTGAATCCCGATGTTAAGCATGAACCGATCGAGCTGGGCCTCGGGAAGCGGATAGGTCCCCTCCTGTTCAATCGGGTTCTGAGTCGCCAGGACAAAGAACGGGAGGTCCAAAGGATAGGTGGTCCCTCCGGCGGTCACCTTGTATTCCTGCATCGACTGAAGCAGCGCCGCCTGGGTCTTCGGGGGCGTGCGGTTGATCTCGTCGGCCAGAAGGATCTGGGTGAAGATCGGGCCCTTGAGAAATTGGAATCTTCGCCTTCCCGTCGCCGGATCCTCCTGGAGGATATCCGTCCCGGTGATGTCGGAGGGCATCAGGTCCGGGGTGAACTGGATTCGATTGAACTCCAGATCGAGGATCTCCGCGAGCGTGCTGATCAGCAGCGTCTTGGCGAGGCCCGGAACGCCGACCAACAGGCAGTGCCCTTTAGCGAAGAGGGCGATCAAGACCTCTTCGATGACTTTTTCCTGGCCGACGATGACCTTGCGGATTTCGCCCAGCATCGCGTCTCTCGTGGCGGCAAACTCTTCAATCTCTGCTATCTCTCGATCCCTGATTTCGATGGACTCCATTCCTTTAGCCTCTTATCTTGGAGTTAATAGTTTTTCCAGAGTCGCCTTGGCATGCTTGGCTTGGTCTGCCTCACCCGAGGCGCTATAGATTTCATAAAGGAGGCGATAAATGGCCGGGTTGAAGGGGTTGATTTGGATCGCCTCCTCCAACGCCGCCCGGGCCTCCGTATCTTTTTTCG
>JACPSF010000202.1 GCA_016193385.1 Deltaproteobacteria bacterium | reverse complement strand
CGATTGCGTTGAGTTGAAGATCGCTATCCCGAGGTTGGTTTCCTGGGCCACGCGCTTCACGAACTCGTAGAACTGGGGGGCTGTCCGACAAATAATATAAGGAGGCATCATAACGGCCAGGTCCGCTCCGGCCTCCTCGGCATGCTTCGTGAGCTCGATGCAGCTCTTTAAGGACGTGTGGGCGGTGTGGACGCCGAGAAAGGCTCTCCCTCGAAGGGTCTTGACGGAAAGCTCGCACACGCGCTTGCGCTCTTCGATGGTCAGGGACCAAAATTCGCCCGTCAGCCAGGTAATCCCTATGCCCTTACCTCCCAACTTGAGCCAATGCTCAAGGTTTCCCTGGACCCCGACGGAATCCAGTTCGCCATCTGGTAAGAAGGGGGTGATCGCCGTGCTCCAGTGTCCATGCATGTTCTCCCTGGCCCATTCCTTTGCTTCGCCCTTGGTATAGTGTGCCATGTTTAAACCTCCTTATTAATTATGCCCCCAATCGACTTATAAACGACGCCAAAAGCAGTTCAGCGACAGCCTCAATGGCTTTTACGGTGTATTAGGAGCTCGTGTCAAGAGAAAAGCGGAACTCTCTGGAAGGCTGCTCTTCGGGGACGACGCCTCCGACCGCAGCCAATGGGCTGGGGCAGTAGGGCCTAAAGACTTCGCGGTTACAGCACGCCGGCCAGCTTGCCTTTATGCCAGTAGTGCTCCCACACTTTGGCGGCTCGATAGTCCGAGCGGCCATAGCTTGCGCGCAGCTCTTCCTTTTCCTTTTGCGTCAACGGGAGCAAAGGACCGAGCGCGGCAGCGCAAAGAAGGGTCCGGGCGTTTTCCTCGAAGTCGAGACAGTCCATGAAAAGCTCCTGCATGCTCGGCGAGACCAGCGCCGTGCCGTGGGCGCGCATCAGGCACACCCGATGGTTTCCGAGCGTCTCGGCAAGCGCTCGCCCCTGCTCGGTCGTGCGGATGTGCGTCGTGTCGGAATGGACGGGGACGCCATCCATGAAGCGGTAGGCAAAGTTCCGCACGGCAAGGAGTGGCCGGTCCACAACCGAGAAGATGGTGGAAATGTTGGGGTGGCCGTGGCAGACGGCCGCGGCGTCCGGCCGCGCCTTGTATACTTCCGTGTGAAGCGCGGTCTCGCCCGGGGCCGGACCTTGCCCCTCCAGCACGTTCCCGTCCAGATCGACGACCAGGATATCATTCGCAGTGAGCGCAGCGCGGCTCGTGTCCCGCGGCTGGATGAGGATACGGTCAGTGCCTGGAATACGAGCGCTGACATGGCCGCTGAAATCCATAACGCCCTGCATCACCAGCAGGCGCGTGCACGTGGCAATCTCTTCTCGAAGACGAGTGACATTGGCTTCAGACATGAAAACCTCGCGTCAGTTATACTTTAATGCTCGAAACGGTATCCGACGCGGTCTCGCCTGTCAATTGGAACAAACCGGTTTCGGCGAAGAGCTTGCGGCAACTGGCAACGCATTTTAGCCGAGGCGCTCCAGGCCCCCCATGTAAGCACGGAGGGCCGCCGGAACGATAACGCTGCCGTCCTTTTGCTGGTAGTTCTCTAGGACAGCGACCAAAGTTCTCCCCACCGCTAAGCCCGAGCCGTTGAGCGTGTGGACGAAGAGCGGCCGGCTTTTCTGATCCGGGCGGTAGCGGATCTGCGCGCGGCGCGCCTGAAAGTCCTCGCAGTTGGAGCAAGAGCTGATCTCCCGGTAGGTGTTTTGCCCCGGGAGCCAGACTTCGATGTCGTACTAGCTCCGCGTAAGAACTTTCCGGCTCCGTAAGCTTGACCAGCTCCACTTTGTTAAACTGATGCTGCCGTATCAGGCCGCGCACGTCCTGGCCGTAGGATCCCGCCTCGCGGCGAAAGCAGGCGGTATAGGCGGTATATCTGATCGGAAGATCCTCTTTGTCCAAGATTTCCTCCCGATGAAGGTTTGTTAGCGGCACTTCGGCGGTCGGAATGAGGAAGAAATCCGGCTCGGTTGTGTGGAAGAGATCCTCCTCGAATTTCGGCAATTGCCCCGTTCCCGTCATGGCGGTCCGATTCACCAGGAACGGAGGGAGAATTTCCCGGTAACCGCGCTCGCGCGTGTGCAAATCGAGCATGAAATTGATCAGCGCCCGCTCGAGCAAAGCGCCTTGATCCCAGTACACCGTAAAGCGGGCTCCGGCAATTTTCGCCGCTCGGACAAAGTCCAGGATTCCCAACTCCTCCCCGATCTCCCAGTGGTTCTTCGGGTCGAAATCGAATTTCCGAGGCTCGCCCCAGCGCCGGACCTCACGGTTATCCTGCGGGCCGCCCCCAAGAGGGACGCTCTGATGGGGCAGATTCGGAATCCGGAGCATGAATTCCTCGAAGCGCTTCTCAATCTCTGGCAGGGGCGCTTCTTCTTCGCGGATGGCTTCGCTAATCCCCTCCACCTCGCGCATGAGCGGGGCCGCATCCTGGCCGGCCTTTTTGAGCTTCCCGATCTCGCCCGAAAGCTGGTTTTTCCTCTCCTTAAATTTTTCCAGCCTCGACAAAGCGGCACGGCGCTCGCGGTCCAAAACGACGAACTCCTCCCAGACGATCCGGGTTCCCCGTGTAGCGATCCGCTGTTTGACCAGATCGAGCTGGTCTCGCAGCAGCTTAACATCAAGCATGGGAAACACCTTTAGGCTTGAGGCGAAAGGCAACAGGCAACAGGAAGAAGTTTTTACTCACGCCTCATGCCTCACGCCTTCTTTATGCGATCTCAAACGCATTCTGCACGTGTTCTACCACCGGCTCGCGCCCCGAGAAAGAGACGCCGATGACATCAAACCGGGACTCCCGATCGTGCAGCCGATGCTGGCTGAGAAAAAAGAGCGCCGCTTTGATCATCCGCTGCTGCTTCAGGCGGTGAACTGCCTCCAGCGGGCTCCCGAAGCGCTCGTCCGTACGTGTTTTTACCTCGATGAAAACGATCACACGGCGGTCCAGCGCAATAAGATCCAGCTCCCCTACAGGACAGCGGTAGTTCCGCTCCACAAGCCTGTAGCCCTCCTTCTTGAGATACCTCTCGGCTATCCTTTCCCCTTCCTGCCCCAGAATCTGCTTTTGACTCTGCATAGCTATCAGCTCTCAGCGGTCAGCTTTCAGCTAAAAGACAATCAACATTCATCTCAAAATTTAAGCTGACTGCTGACGGCTTCCCCGCCGAAAGCTACCTTCAGCCGCTCGCGGATCGGGCTAAAGCTTCTGCGGTGAATCGGCGACGGTCCATAGCGGGAAATGGCTGCCAGGTGGGACGGTGAGGCATAACCCTTGTGCTGCCCGAAGCCGTACTCAGGGTAGCGCCGATCGTAATCCATCATGATCTCGTCGCGCGCGACCTTTGCCAGGATCGAGGCCGCAGCGATCGAAATAGACAGCCGGTCTCCTTTCTTGATAGCTCTCTGGAAAGGCGCCCGTTCAAACCGTTTAAAACCGTTCAAATCGTTTTGAACGTCTTGAACTGCTTGAACGTCTTCGAGAAACTCCTGCGGGATCTTTTGGTTGCCGTCGATCAGAAGGTAGTCGGGCACCGGACTCATTTGCCGCAGAGCCTGCGCCATCGCCAGAAGGCTGGCGCTTAAGATATTCATCCGATCAATCTCGCCGGGACCGACGATTCCCAAGCCCCAGGCCAAAGCCTTCTCTTTGATCCAAGGAACCAGGGCTTCGCGCGCCTTGGCGGAGAGGAGCTTCGAATCGTTGATTTGAGGGTGGCTGATGCCTCTGGGAAAAACGATGGCGCCGGCTACGACGGGCCCAGCCAAAGGCCCCCTGCCCACTTCATCCAAGCCTGCCACACAGCGGAAACCGCGCGCGTAGGCTTCTTCTTCCAGAAGTCCATGGGGTCGCGCCGGCGGGACCATCTCCGGTGACAACCAGGTTAGGGCGCGCTTCATGTGGGTCCTTTTTAACCGCTCACCGGCAAATTGTAAATAGAAAACCGTGGTTTGCTATCCGCGGCCCGCCTGTGATAAAAATTTCCCATGAAAATCAGCCGGGAAGAAGTCCGGAGGGTGGCCGCGTTGGCGCGCTTGAGCTTTACGCCAGGGGAGGAGGAGCTTCTGACGCGGCAACTCGATAAGATTCTCCAGTACGTAGAGAAGCTGAACCAGCTCGACACCGAGAAGGTAGAGCCGCTCGCCCACGTGATCGACATTGTCAATGGCTTTAGGGACGACCAGGTCATCCACGAGCCCGCCGTCGATGCGCTGCTGTCCAATGCCCCGGCGAAGGAAAACAATTTTTTCAAAGTCCCGAAGATTATTGAATGAATCTCTATTCCCTTACGCTCCACGAGCTACAGACGCAGCTCAGGAAGCGCGAGATTTCTTCTCAGGAGCTCACCGAGGCGGTTTTTCAAAGGATCTCGGCGACAGAAGAGCGGGTCCATGCCTTCATCACGCTTTGCCACGATACCGCCTTGCGCGACGCCAAGAGAGCTGACGAGCGCCTCGGCAGAGAGAAAGAGAGTCTTCCTCTGTTGGGCATTCCGATCGCGCTCAAGGACATCTTTCTTACCCGAGAGGTGCTGACGACCTGCGCCTCGAAGATCCTGGGCAACTTCATTCCCCCCTACGACGGCACGACGGTCAAAAGGCTCAAAGAGGCAGGCGCCGTGATCGTGGGGAAGACCAACCTGGACGAGTTTGCCATGGGCTCCTCGACCGAGAACTCCGCCTTCTTCGTCACCCGCAATCCCTGGAACCTCGAGCGCGTGCCCGGAGGCTCCTCCGGGGGCTCAGCCGCCGCGGTCGCCGCCGATCAATGCGTCGCCGCTCTCGGAACGGACACCGGCGGTTCGATCCGCCAACCCGCCGCCTGCTGTGGCATCGTGGGCCTCAAGCCCACCTATGGCCGGGTGAGCCGCTTCGGCATCATCGCCTATGCCTCTTCGCTGGATCAAGTAGGCCCGATGACCAAAGACGTCATGGACTCAGCGCTGATGCTGGAAGCGATTGCTGGCCATGATCCGTCGGACTCGACCTCGATCAACGCTCCGGTGCCCCCTTTCTCCCGCTATCTCGACGGGGATGTCAAAGGCTTGAGGGTTGGAATTCCGAAGGAATACTTCAGCCCGGGAATGCAGCCCGAGGTGGAGCAAGCCGTAAAGGAAGGGCTTAGAACGCTGGAACAAAACGGGATCGGGACCGAAGAGATCTCGCTCCCGCACACGGAGTATGCGGTGGCGGGTTACTACCTGGTGGCCACGGCTGAGGCCAGCTCGAATCTCGCCCGCTACGACGGCATGAAGTACGGTTTGCGCGTTCCGGGAACAGACCTCGGCGGGACCTACATGAAGACCAGAGAGCAGGGGTTCGGACCGGAGGTGAAGCGGCGCATCATGCTCGGCACCTACGCCCTGTCGGCCGGCTACTACGACGCTTACTACCTGAAGGCGCAGAAAGTGAGGGCCCTGATCAAAAAAGACTTTGAAGACGCTTTCAAAACATGCGACGCCATCATCACGCCTACCTCGCCGACAACAGCCTTTAAAATCGGGGAGAAAACTCAGGATCCTCTCCAGATGTACCTTTCGGACATCTTCACCATCTCCGCCAACCTGGCCGGGCTCCCCGGGCTCTCCGTTCCGTGCGGCTTTGACTCCGACGGATTGCCCATCGGCATGCAGATCGTCGGGAAGCATCTGGACGAAGCAACGATCCTCCGGATCGCCTACGCATATGAACAGGCAACGGACTGGCACAAGAGAAAGCCAAGCCTTTAGGAGGATGCTGAATGAATTTTTCTCGTGATTAGGGCAACAAGCCGGCGTCTTTTGCTTGACTGACAATGCCTTCCCAGTGGTTGGGAAGTGAACAACCCAGCAAACCAAGCGGCTCTCTATCCGCGGATGGATTAAAAAACGCGGCGATCCCCCAGTAAAGGCGTGCATCTCGTCCGAGCACCCCGATACCGTCTTCTTTGATCTCATTCATGTTAGGACTGTGCGTTACGTAAACTTCGTTCGTTCCCATTTTCGAAGGCCGCTGGATCTGCTCTTTTAGCCACGGGCTGCTCTCGTTCCCAACTGCAAGCTCATCCTTCTTTATCTTTCCGCTGTAAGGAAACGCACTTTCGGCTGTCTGGAGGGTTCTGCAATACGGGCTATAGTAAATCTGCAATTCTGACTTGGACAAGCTGCTAAATCCTTTACCGATCAATTCAGCTTGCTTACGACCGTCATTGAGGTCCAGTGCCTCATCTGGATATAAACAGTCTGTTCTATCGACATTTCTACCCGTCTTTGTATGACGTAAAACTACCTTTAAGCCGCCCTTTTGGAGCTCAGGGACAAACAACTTGACCAACTCGGGGCTTTCGGCGATCCATGGACACGATCCAGCAACACAACTCGACAAGAATAGAAGCCCCAGACATGCCGAACAGAGTGTCAAACGCTTTGTCATTCCCAGGATGTTCATGTAGCTCACCTCTTATCAAACCTGAATCGGTTGAAATATCCACCGCCTAGCCTAACTTGTCAAGAAATTTGAAGAGAAAAAGGTTCGCGTCCTCTTTTCCTCGTTGCGCCCGTGCGGGCTTCCTGTTATTTTCATACACGAATGATGCAGACCATCTCCAGGATCTTGATCGGAATGCTTCTCGTGCTTCCTTTCTGGAGCCGCCCGGCCGCGGCACAGTCGGAGGAAGATCTGAGAATGCTAAGGCAAGAGATCGAGACACTTAAGGAAGGGCAGAAGAGAATCGAAAAGGAGCTGGAGGTCATCAAAAACGTCCTGCGCGGGATGCTGGCCGCCCAAGCCCCGGGTAGAGAAGCGCCGCAACCGTTCAAGCCGGTGGTCTTAAGCGTCGAGGGGAGTCCTTTCAAGGGCGATAGAAACGCCAAGGTGACGCTGGTTGATTTTACCGACTACCAGTGACCCTTCTGCGCAAGGCACGTCCGTGAGACGTTGCCCCAGATCGAAAAAGACTACATCAAGACGGGCAAAGTAAAATACGTCCTTTTGGACTTTCCGATAGAATCCATCCACAAGGATGCTTTCAAAGCGCACGAGGCCGCCAACTGCGCCGGCAATCAGGGAAGATACTGGGAGATGCACGACCGGCTCTTCGCGCATCAAGACGCGCTCGGATTGGTTCACCTATCGGACCATGCGAAGGCGGTGGGCTTGGATTTGCGGACGTTCGAGGAATGCTTGAAGAGCGGGAAGCATGAGGCGGAAATCCGCCGTAACATCGCAGCCGGCGTCGAAGCCGGCGTCAGGGGTACCCCGACTTTTTTCGTGGGCCTGACAGATCCGAACGATTCAAAAATCAAAGCCCTGGAGATGATTCGCGGGGCTCAGCCCTATGCGCAATTCAAGCAGGCCATTGATAAGCTGCTGGCCACGGAGAATAGATAAAAGAGCATGAATTACGAACCGGTGATCGGGCTTGAAGTCCACGCCCAGCTTCTAACCGAATCCAAGATATTCTGCGGCTGTTCGACCCGGTTCGGCGAAAATCCCAATCAGAATACCTGTCCGGTTTGCATGGGGTTTCCGGGGGTCTTGCCGGTCCTTAACCGGAGGGTCGTGGAGTTTGCCCTACGCGCGGGGCTGGCCACGCATTGTGAGATCGCCCGAACCAGTCGATGGGCCCGAAAGAACTACTTCTATCCGGACCTCCCCAAGGGTTACCAAATCAGCCAGTACGAGCTTCCCGTCTGCCGCGATGGGTACCTTGACATCACGCTCGGCAGCGCCAAGAAGCGAATCCGACTGACCCGCATCCACATGGAAGAAGACGCCGGCAAAAATCTCCACGAGGTCAAGGGAGACTATAGCCTCGTGGACCTGAACCGGGCCGGGGTCCCGCTGCTCGAAATCGTGAGCGAGCCGGAGATCCGCAGCGCCGAACAGGCGAGCCGTTATCTCAGGGACCTGAGATCGATTCTGCAATACCTGGAGATCTGCGACGGGAACATGGAGGAGGGAAGCTTCCGCTGCGATGCTAATGTCTCGATCCGTCCCGAGGGGAGCACGACCCTGGGCGTGAGGGCGGAGATCAAGAACATGAACTCCTTCAAGGCGGTGGAGAAGGCGCTCGAACATGAGATCCAGCGCCAGATCGCCCCCCTTTCCGAGGGCGGCAGGGTGGTTCAGGAGACCCGCCTGTGGGACCCGGATCGCGAGGTCACCCGGTCCATGCGCTCCAAGGAGTACGCTCATGACTACCGCTACTTTCCAGATCCGGATTTGCTTCCTCTGGTTATCGATGAGGAATGGATCCAGGAGGTGAAAGCGGGCCTTCCGGAGCTCCCGGCGGAGCGCAAGGAGCGGTTCGTCTCGGATTATGGCCTGCCGCCCTACGACGCGGAGCTGCTGACGGCGCGCAAGGACGTGGCCGACTACTTCGAGGCGGCCGTCAAGATCCACCCCAACGCCAAGGCGATCAGCAACTGGGCTATGGGAGATCTCTTCCGCGTGATCAAAGAAAGAAAGCTGGACGCCGATCTCCGCATCACGTCGTGGCCGATTCCCCCGGACCAGCTGGCCGGGCTGGTGCGGATGATCGACGAGGGAAAAATCAGCGGCAAGATGGCCAAATCCCTCTTTGAAGAGATGCTGGCGAGCCGACAGCCGGCGGAAAAGATCGTGCGCGAAAAAGGACTCGAACAGTTGAGCGACGCCGGTAGCATCGAAAAGGCAGTGGAGCAAGTTTTGGCCGCGCACCCGCAGCAGGTCTCCGACTACCGCGCCGGCAAGGATAAAATCTTCGGCTTTCTAGTCGGCCAGGTGATGAAGGCGACCAAGGGAAAGGCGAATCCTCAACTCGCCAACGAAATCCTCCAGAAGAAGCTGCAGGCATAGAGATCCCATTTGCGGTGAGCATTTACCCTCCCATCGGCAGCCGAATAACCGACCATCCCCTCCTCTACGAAATCAACGCGCGGCTCTGGGTCAGAGAGTTTGGCGGATCGAAGCAGGCCGCCACGCTCGACGATGTCCCCGACAGCGCGTTAGACGCAATGGCCCGGCTTCATTTCGATCTGGTGTGGCTCATGGGGGTTTGGCAGACTGGCGCTAAAGGTAGAGCCATAGCCCTTGAACTCTCGCAGCTCCAATCGGAGTACCGCCGAGCGCTTCCGGACTGGAATTCCGAAGACGTCCTCGGCTCTCCCTACGCGGTCCAAGAGTACCGGGTGGCTGAAGGCCTTGGCGGCCCCGAAGCCCTGGCGCGTCTACGCGCCCGCCTGGCCCAAAGGGGTGTGCGATTGATCCTCGACTTCGTACCGAACCACACGGCCCTCGATCATCCCTGGGTTTTTTCCCATCCCGAGTTCTACGTCCACGGCGATGATGACTCGCGCGGGCGCGAACCGGAAAGCTTTTTTCTCGCCGACACGATCCATGGGAGAAGAATCCTCGCCCACGGCCGGGATCCGTACTTCCCCGCCTGGTTGGACACCGCCCAGCTCGATTTCGCCCATCCGGGAATGCGCGCCTCGTTGATCCAGACCTTAGTGGACATCGCCTCCCAATGCGACGGCGTACGGTGCGACATGTCGATGCTGATGCTGAACGAGGTCTTTACGCGCACGTGGGGAGAAATGACCAAGCCGGCTGATCGGGCAGCGCCGGCCCGGACGGAGTTTTGGGCCGAGGCCATTGACGCGGTCAAGCGAATCTATTCCGACTTTCGCCTCATCGCCGAAGTTTACTGGGGCCTGGAGGCGAAGCTTCAGGCCCTCGGTTTTGACTACACCTACGACAAGGGCCTTTACGACCGTCTTCTTCACGGAAACGCCGCGGCCGTAAAGGAGCATTTGAAGAGGGACTTCGACTTCCAAAAAAGATCGGTTCGCTTCCTGGAGAACCATGATGAGGCGCGCGCGGCGCGGGCCTTCTCCCCTGACCGGCATCGGGCGGCGGCGCTCATCGCTTACACCCTGCCTGGAATGCGCCTTTTCCACCAGGGGCAACTGGACGGGTGGAAGGTCAAAATCCCCATCCAGCTCGGTCGGTGCCCGGTGGAAAAATCAGACCCCGAGGTGTGCGGCTTCTACGATAAGCTTCTGGCCGCGCTCGGCGGCGAGGTCATGCGCAGCGGCAAGTGGAAGCTACTCGAACTCAAACCGGGAGGAGACAAAAACTTCGGCTTCGAGCAAGTGGTGATCTACACGTGGGAGGCCGACCGGCATGGATCGCGGATTGTGATCGTAAATTTCGCTCCAAATCCTGCCCGGTGTTGCGTTGCCGTCGATCTTGCGGGGCTCCAGGGGCAGCAGCGAATCGTATTGTGCGATCTCCTGAGCGGCCTTGACCTCGCCCCTTTCGATGCCCGTCTACTGGCGCCCACGCGCCCGTGAAATACTCCCTCACGGGGCGGATTACGTTCGATAAGCGGAGTTGATGCGGACGTATTCGTGACTCAAGTCGGACGTCCACACAGAGACCGATGCCTTTCCTTGATGCAGGTGAATCCGGACGCTGAAGGAGGGCTGCTTTAGAACCCGCGCGGCCTCCTGCTCCGTGGAATTCACGCCCACCCCTCTCTTGACCACCGTCACTGCGTCAAAGGAGACATCTACCCGCTCGGGCTTGATGGGAACTTCGGCCCTGCCGATCGCCGCCATAATCCGGCCATAGTTGGGGTCCTCGCCGTAGAAGGCGGTCTTGACGAGCTGGGAGGTGGCCACGGTATAGGCGATCTTTCTCGCCTCCGCGGCGGAGCGTGATCCGAGAACCCGAACCTCCACCACCTTGGTCGCCCCTTCCCCGTCTTCAACGAGCTTTAAGGCTAGACTCCGCATCAGTTCCTTGACCACGTTCAAAAGAACCTCTTCTTCTCTGCTCCCGCTTCTTACCGGTGGGTTCCCGGCTACACCGTTGGCCAGGAATAAAACCGTATCGTTCGTGCTCATGTCGCCGTCGACGGTGATCGCGTTGAAGGTCTTGGCGGCCGCGTTTCTTAGAATCGCTCTCAGGCAGCGCGGCTCCACAGCCGCGTCGGTTAAAATATAGGCGAGCATGGTCGCCACCTTGGGCGCGATCATCCCTGCCCCTTTCGCCATTCCCGCCACCACGACCCGCTTCCCAGCCAGGCGACAGCTCGCCGAAGCCGTCTTGATGAAGCGGTCGGTAGTGAGAATCGCTCTGGCAGCTTGAAAAAAAGAGCCGTCGGAAAGCACGGCGGCGGCTTTTTCGATGCCGCTCAGAATTTTATCCATGGGCAGGGGAACTCCGATCAGTCCGGTGGAGGAGGGCAGAACCAGGTCCGGATCGATGTCGAGGCTCAAAGCGGCCTCGCGACACGTGGCCTCGGCATCTCGAACACCCTGCGCTCCCGTGCAGGCGTTGGCGATGCCGCTGTTGATCACGACCGCCTGGATGAGGCCGCGCCTCATCCGCCTCATGCCGACGATCACGGGAGCTGCCCTGACCCAATTGGTCGTGAAAAGCGCCGCGGCCGTGGCCGGGCGCTCGGAAAGGATGAAGGCGAAATCTTTCCTCCGGCTTTTCTTGATCCCACAGGCCACCCCGGCGAACTTAAATCCGGGAACCCTGATAGTACTCATCGCTGTTCGTGCCCGCCGCTCACTGACAATTTTCGATTTTAGATTTTAGATTAAATCGGCAATCCAAAATTCAAAATGGATGGTCACTTTCCGCAGCAACGCTTGTACTTTTTCCCGCTGCCGCAGGGACAGGGATCATTTCTGCCGACCTTGCTTCCCTGGCGCTTTACCGGCGTCGCCCGGGCCTGGGCCTCGCCGTCACCGCCATGACTCAATACCATTCTCTGCGGCCGGCGCTGTACCTCCATCTCAGCCACCGCTTCCTCCCGTGCCATCTCTATAGTATAGAGCTTCTGCACCACATCTTCCTCGATGCGGCCGACCATCTCCTCGAACATCTCGAAGCCCTCTTTCTGATACTCCTGGAGAGGGTTCTTCTGCCCGTAGCCGCGCAGCCCGATCCCCTCCTTGAGATGGTCCATATTGAGCAGATGGTCTTTCCAGAGACCATCGATCGTCTGAAGCATGATGATCTTTTCCAGCTGTCGGAGCAGCTCGGAACCGAAGCGTTCTTCTTTCCCCTGATAGACCTGGGTCACCTGCTCCACGACCCTGTCCGCGAGTCCCTCCAAACTCAAATGGTCTCGTTCCTCCGGGTTGAGATTGAGGCGGAAGTTAAACTGATGATGCAGCGCCTCGTTCAGGGCGGCCAGATCCCACTCCGAAGGATCGTGGTCTTTGTCCGCGTAGCGTCCGACGAGCTGCTCTACCAGCCCCTGCCCCATCTCCAGGACTTCTTCCTTGAGATTCGCGCCTTTGAGAACCTCGCGCCTCCGATGGTAGATCACCTCGCGCTGCTTGTTCATCACGTCATCGTATTCCAGGAGATGCTTTCGAATATCGAAGTTGTGGGCCTCAACCTTTTTCTGCGCATTTTCGATGGCACGGGTCACGAGCCCGTGCTCGATGGGGACCCCCTCCTCCATCCCCAGGCGGTTCATGATCGATTGAATCCGGTCCGCCCCAAAGATCCGCATGAGATCGTCCTCGAGCGACAGATAGAAGCGCGACGAGCCGGGATCGCCTTGTCGCCCGGACCTCCCGCGCAGCTGGTTGTCGATCCTCCGGCTCTCGTGCCGCTCGGTCCCCAGGATGTGGAGCCCGCCGGCGCCGATGACCTTGTCCCGCTCCTCGGCGCACACCGTCTTATACCGTTCCAGGATCTCCTCGTACCTCTGGCGGTAGGCCTCGGGAGCCTTCTCCAGTTGTTCGCGAATCTCCTCCACGGTGCGCACATATTCCTGGCGCTTGGTCTCGTAGTTGCGCTGCGCCTGGCGGATCGCCTCCTCATAAGGCTGGCGGACCTCCTCGCAGCGCGCTTCCGCCTGCTCAAACGCGCGGCGCGCCTCCTCGTACTCCGTCACCACCGACGCCTCTCCGCCCCGGGACAGGATGAGATTCGTCACGGCAAACTCATAGTCGTTGATCCGCTGTTCGTAGTTGCGCCTTCTCTCATCCAGGGCCTCCATCAGGTCCTGCCTTCCCCCGTCCGCCTCCTCCCAGCGCTCAAGGTATTCGCCGAAGGCGCGCAGCGCCTCCTCGAAAGCTCGCCGGGTCTCGTCCACCCCCGCACCAGCGGCGGACAGCAAGGAGGACTCGAGGCTCTCCTTCACTTCCAGGTAGCGCTCCGGAATGCTCCGCATCTCGTGCAGGGCCTCGATCAGCTCCGTTGCAGAGATCTCTTCATACTTCTGGCGCAGCTCGCGGAAGGGAGAGAGCTCGCGCAGGCTGCGTTGGGTCTCCGTCGATCGCTTCAGGGCGTCAGACCGCTGCTGCTCGTAGGTCTCCGCCTGCGTCCGGTAGCGCGTTTCAGCCCGCTGGACCTCCTCCTCGTATTTCTCCTTGAGTTCCCTCAAGGCATCCTCGTAGCGTGTGGCCCCCTGGAAGGGCAGATTGGAGGCACGGCTGATCCATTCGTTCTCCATATCCGAACGGGCGAGAAACTCCGGGTTCCCTCCGAGCAGGATGTCTGTCCCGCGTCCCGCCATATTCGTGGCGATCGTCAGGGCGGCGAATCTCCCTGCCTGGGCGATGATGGTCGCCTCGGCCTCGTGATTTACCGCGTTCAGAACGTTGTGCTTGATCGCTTTCTTTTTCAGCATTCGGGACAGCCGCTCGGATTTCGCGACCGAGGTGGTCCCGACCAGAACCGGCTGGCCCTTCGCATGGCAGGCCTCGATCTCCTCCACGACCGCGCTGAATTTCTCCTGCTCGCTGCGGTAGACAACGTCCGGATGGTCCGTACGAACCATCTTCCGATGCGTCGGGACCACCACCACGTCGAGCTTGTAGATCTTCTTGAACTCCGTGGCCTCGGTATCGGCGGTCCCGGTCATCCCTGCGAGCTTTTTGTACATGCGGAAATAGTTCTGGATCGTGATGGTGGCCAGCGTCTGGTTCTCCTCGCGGATGCGCACCCCTTCTCTGGCCTCGATCGCCTGGTGGAGCCCGTCCGACCAACGCCGACCCGGCA
Source organism: Deltaproteobacteria bacterium (assembly GCA_016193385.1). Next base: position 3,055 of record JACPSF010000202.1, on the reverse strand, counting down.
TCAGCCGTCCGGTGAACTCATCGACGATGATGACCTCCCCGTCCTTGACGACAAAATCGACATCGCGCTTGAAAAGCGCGTGCGCCTTGAGGGCCTGGTGGACGTGGTGGAGGGTGTCGATGTGGCGCGGGTCGTAGAGATTGTGAATGCCGAGCAAGCGCTCCACCTTCGCCACGCCGGTTTCCGTGAGCGTCACGGTCTTGCTCTTCTCGTCGACCGTGTAGTCTCCCTGGGCCTCGATAGCGGCGCGCTTTTCCTGGGAGGGGTCGCCCTGAATGACCGCGCCCCGCTGCAGTTTAGGAATGATCCGGTCGATGATGTAGTACTTGTCGGTCGACTCTTCGGCGGGCCCGGAGATGATCAGCGGCGTGCGGGCCTCGTCGATCAGGATGTTGTCGACCTCATCGACGATGGCGAAATTGAGTTCCCGCTGGGCATATTCCTCCAGGGAAAATTTCATGTTGTCGCGCAAATAATCGAAGCCGAATTCGTTGTTGGTCCCATAAGTGACGTCCGCGCGATAGGCCTCCTGCCGGGTGATCGGGCGCAGATTGAGGAAGCGGTAGTCCTTGGGTATATATGTCGGGTCGAAGAGAAAACTCGCCTCATGAACGATCGAGGCCACGCTCAGACCGAGCAAGTGAAAGATCGGGCCCATCCACTGCACGTCCCGGCGCGCCAGGTAATCATTGACCGTGATGAGGTGCGTTCCTCGACCGGTGAGGGCATTGAGATAGAGCGCGAGCGTGGCCACCAACGTCTTCCCTTCGCCCGTCTTCATCTCGGCGATCCTGCCTTCGTGAAGCACGACCCCGCCCACCAGTTGCACGTCGAAATGGCGCATGGCGGTGGTTCGCTTCGAAGATTCCCGAACCGCTGCGAATGCCTCCGGGAGGATCTCGCCAAGGATCCCGGCTTCGCTCTCGCGCAGCTCGTTTTCAAGTTTATCCAGTTCTTCCCTCAGCTTTTCCCGGTCTTCTCCCGGCGCGGCAAAAACCCGGGCGCGACTCTCTTCGAGGTTGGCACGTGAGGCGGCGGTCTCCTCCTGAAGCCGCTGTTTAAATTCCTCCGTCTTGGACTTGAGCTCCGCGTTGCCGAGCTTTTGGTATTGGGACTCCAGGGCGCTGATCTGATCTACGATCGGCTGGATCCTCTTTAACTCCCGGTCGTTCTTGCTTCCGACGATTTTTGTGATCAAACGAAGCATATCAAATTTAAAATACACGATTCAGGCGCAGAGATACAAGAAGGCAGGTTGGCGCGTACGAATTGTGGGAGTTGTGGGGACGATGGACGCTTTCCCTTGTCGCTAGCGCTCAATTCTGACGGCGGAGTCCACTTTCTCACCCAAAAAGCGGCGGCCTACCTTGACGAAGCGGTCCGGGACATCGGTGACAAAGAAGCTCGCACTACCCTTTCCCCGCGTTCGCCCCAGGGACCTCTGCCTTAGAATCGCTCCCACCGCCTTGGCGGTCTCTTCCGCCGAATCGACGAGCTCAATCCCTCGGCCCATGAACTTTCGAATCGCCTTCTTGAGCAGTGGATAATGGGTGCAGCCGAGGATAAGGGTGTCAATGCCGCTCTGCTTGAGGCTCCCGAGATAGCTCTCCACGGTCATGTTTACTACGGGATGGTCGAGCCAACCTTCTTCGACCAGAGGAACGAACAACGGGCAGGAGCGGCTATAGACCTCGACGCCGGAATCCAACGCCTTCAGAGCCCGAGTATAAGCGCCGCTTTGGATGGTGGCTTCGGTGCCGATCACGCCGATCCTTTTACTGCTGGTCTTTTCCAGCGCGCGCTTGACGCCAGGCTCGATCACCCCCACGACCGGGACGGAGAGGGATTCTTTCAACGCCTCGAGAGCGATGGCGGTTGAAGTATTGCAAGCGACAACCACGAGCTTGACCCCTTTCTGAATCAGAAAGTCGCTGTTCTCGAACGAGTAGCGCAGCACGGTCTCAGCCGACTTGGTGCCGTACGGCGATCGAGCGGTATCGCCCAGGTAGACGGTGTTTTCCCGCGGCAGCGCCTTCATAATTCGCTGCAAGACGGTCAGGCCGCCAATTCCCGAGTCGAACACTCCTACGGGACTGTCTTTATTCATTTTTGGATTTTGGATTGCCGAAATCTAAAATCGAAAATTAGCCAGGCGGCTGCCAAGCTCCTTTTCACAGCTTGGGGCAAAACCAAAGACCTGCTCCCAGACCTCCTTCGATTCCATGCAGAGATAAACGAAAACTATCGGTGCGGCGCTGCGGATCCAGCCGAGCATCTTGCGATACATGCTCACGCGCAGGGGTTGGAAATAGCGCATCTTGCCGTCGGGACAAAGGACCTGTTCTCCGGAAAGCAGGTCCGTGGAGGGAAATCGCTCCCGCATCATCCGCTTCAAGCCCGGGGTGTTCCGCAACACCCCCATGCTGATCCAGGCGATCCTGCGATGGTCTATCGTGGCGAAGATCCGCTCGACCATCTCCCGATAATCCGGCTCCCAGCCGGGATACTCGATCAGAGGATCGAAGTGGAAGCCCAATTTGTATCCCGCCTCCTGACAGCGGCGGGCGGCCACTAGCCGCTCCTCAAAGGAGGCGGTCAGATGCTCGTCGCGTTCGATCACGCGCTCAGGATTCATCGACCACGAGACGACGACCCGATCTTTGGCATCCAACCCCAACAGCCCCTCGACCCGATCGCTCTTGGTCTTGAGCTCGAGGAGCACGTTCGGCTGCGCGGCGAAAAATGGGATCACTTCAGCGGAAAAGCCGATATAGGGATCCAGGGCGAGGCTGTCCGTGATTTCCCCGGTGCCGATGCGAAAGAGAAAACGGCGATGGCGGCTGAGTAGCCTGTGGGCCTCCTCGATCAAGTCATCCACGTTGCTGAAAACTTTCAGCGCGGGATTGTGGACCAGATATTCCTGGAGGTAGCAATAGCTGCACCCCATCGGGCAATTGCTCGCGAAGTTGATGACAAAATAGTTGCAGCACACCTGTCCCTCGCTGCCGGGACATTTCTTCAAAAAATCTCCCTTGTGGCGCATCAAGAAGAGCCG
>JACPSF010000201.1 GCA_016193385.1 Deltaproteobacteria bacterium | reverse complement strand
GAGTTTCTTTACGGACCGGCTCCAGGGTTCTCAGGTGCGCAATCAGGGCTTTGAGGTCCTCTTCAGCCATGCCGGAGTATGCCTCGTACGGCATGACGGGTAAAAGCCTCTCGCCGTTCGGTCGGATGCCTCTAGTCATGGCGTTTAGAATTTCCTTGTCGGACCAACTTCCAAGCCCAGTTTCTTTATCGGGAGTGATGTTGGTCGCATACACGGTCCCAAGGGGAATTGGAAAGGCCCGGCCACCTGCGTGAGGTGTCCCATCGGGGATCGTGTGGCAGCCACAGCCACCGGCGATGGCGAAGACATACCGACCTCTTTCTATCATCATGTCCTTGGCTGCCTGGGCATGAGCATCCCCTACCGCAAGCACCGCCATGAGAGCGGACGCAGCAAAAATGGAACAAAACACCCTGGAGAAAAGTGTCGTTGCCACAAGGCCTGATACAACGGTTACTGCGTCCCGTTCTGATCTTCCGTTATTTCACCATGTCCACAAGGGCCTGGGCGGCCTTTGCATTGGCTTCGCCACGGTAATGAGCTTCGGCGCTTTTCTTATCTACCGCCTCCTTGTGGTCGGCCGCGGCCTGCTTGCTAAGACTCTTAGCCAAGTCAATTATTGCCATCGCCCGGCCCTTCTCCCGCTCGCCGGTCATCTTTGCAGCGGCCGATTCGGCTTTGGCGATGGATTCGTTAGCCGCCTTTATGAGCACGGGGCAGGTGAAGGCGAAGGCCTGAGTGGCCATTAGACCCACCCCGACCAAAACGGACAGTACCCCAATAAAAGTCTTCATGAGTATCCTCCTTGATGGAATATATTTGAGCACGTTAGTAAAAGCAGTGACAAAAGCCTTTAACTCCCTTGATTGATCTTTTTAACCTCGTTCAGTAGTGTTTCCGTCGAGAGGAGATCCTTTTCCCCCGGAGTGGGCCGGATGTTCTTATAACGGACAATCCCCTCTTTGTCGATGATGATGTAGGCGCGCTTTGCCGTGAGTCTCTGTTCGTCGAGTACGCCATAGGCCTTCAAGAGCTTGTGGATGACGGTGACATCACGGCCTCCGCTGAGCAAGGGGTAGTTGATCTTGAAGTAATCGGCAAAGGCTTTTTGAGCGAACATTGTGGCAGCGGTCATCCCCAGAACTTCCGTATTCTCTGCTTGGAACTTGGCATAGCTATCGTCCGAACCGGACGCGAGTAGTTGCTTTGCTCAAGTGGGATCGAAGTCATTCCGGTAGAAATTGATAAGGACATTTTTACCCTGTAAACTACTGAGCTTCAGTTTGCCCCCTTTGGTGCTATCCAGCTCGAAGTCCGGCGCCTTCTCCCCGACCTCGACGGCAGCAGCCAAACGGGCGCTGCCCAGGGAAAAGAGACCTAAGAGAAGCACGGTCAGAAGGGCTTGGTTTACGTGGTGCATAGCTCACCTCAGTTTTGTGACCTAAGCATCGGTTTATGGGTTGAGTTGTTGGTAGATGGCTTTTGCAACGCGAAGCAGGTCGGGTTTGCTCAACTCGCCCGTCAGGGCGTAGCCGAGAGGACCATCAATCCAGAAGAACACCCCAACCTTACCTTGCCGATCGTAGCGGAAAGAAGTTTCCTCCTTAGTTTCATCAGAGGTTCGCAAGTACAGGGTCAGTCTTTGCCCCTTGCTGTCCTGATACATAAACTGCGCTACCGGGCCTTGCTCACCCGGGAGCAGCCGTCCACCCACGAGATCGTAACCGAGCTGTGACAGATGGGGGACCCTCAACTCAGAGCCCAGACGCTTCGAGAGCCAGGTTACCAGGTGCTGTTCCTGGTCGGCTCCCACTTCGACCGGATGGCGCACCTCCGGAGTGTAAACCGCGTGGGCCACTGCTGCCCGCCTGACAAAATCTTCATCTTGAGATGCCATGTTAATGTCGAGGCCCCGAGCTACCCAACCTATTACACCGCTCGCGATCAGTCCGGCTATGACTGCAGCGTAGCGCACTGCGGTGCGAGCGCGGCCCCGTTCCAGTATTCTCGTTTGCCTCGGCCCGGGCTCGTCCAGCACCGGATCGAATACGGTATGTAAGGCCGCGGCCGCCAGGTGGTGCTCGACTTCAACCCGGCGCGCCTCAGGAAGGAAGCCGTCCACGTAGGCATGCAGATCCGCTTCCAGAATCGATCCTTTTTGCGGCTCCGTCATTTCACCACCTTCAACTGAGACACACTCGCCTTACCGTGTATAAGGCTTCGTAGTCGCTCCCGACCCCTGGAGAGGCGGGACATCACGGTTCCCGGAGGGATACCAAGCACTCGTGCCACGTCTCGATACGACATTTGCTCCAAACCTACCAGGAGCACTACCTCGCGCTGCTCATCGGGGAGCTGCCTGAGGGCTGCGTCGAGATCTTTTAACTCCACGAGCGCATCATACGCGGGGCTCACCGGCAGGGCGAATGCCTCCTCTTCCGGCGCGAACTGACTCTCCCTGTTACTCGTTCGCGTGTCGTTGATGAAGAGGTTGTGCATGATCGTGAAGAGCCAAGCTCGGAGATTGCTACCGTGGCGCCAGAGATGAAAGCGGCTCCAGGCCCGCTCAAGAGTGTCCTGCACAAGGTCGTCGGCGGCGTCCCGATTTCCCGTGAGCGCCCGCGCGTAGCG
>JACPSF010000200.1 GCA_016193385.1 Deltaproteobacteria bacterium | reverse complement strand
TCGGCGCGCAGGACGAGGCCGTCATCCATCGTGATCGGCACGTTCCAGTCGATCTTCATCCCGTCCCTAACCTCGGACTTCTCGAGGCCCATCAGTATTAACTCCGCGGTGGGAATCGCCTGTCCCACTCGTTCACATAGCCCGGCATGCTGGGCCGCCACTCCGGGGAACGTGCATACTGAACCCAGGAGTGCCGTTCCACTCCGTGTTATAGCGCCGGCTAAGTGCTGCTTCAGCGCGGAGAACCTCCCACGTTCTCTCAATCGTCAGAAACCGGCAGGTGACTTCATCGACCGTGATTCCCTCACGATTTTCCACCTTCTTCAGATGGTCTCTCAGGCGGGAACGAAGATCCCTGGCTTGACCCACATATACAGGTAAACCGCTGCGAAAAAGCACGTATACACCCGACTGACGAGAAGCTTCGGGCGCAGATAGGGGGTGTTCAGGACTGGCCTCCAATGAGGAGACCAGCTGGTCCTCATAGGCCTTATCTACATCGAATTGGAAAGCGTGGTGGTCGCACATTATGGAACGCAGCCAAATGGCCCTACTTCTTTCTGAGAATGACGGCGCTTTCGTAGAGGGTCGCCCGGTTTCGCTCTCCTTGCCTCACCGCGGAGGTCGTGATGCTGGCACCCACGCGTTTTCTGCGGATCTGTTGCACCCCCACCAGCGCGAACCCGTTTTGACGGGCAACATCGGCAAGGACGAGGTCCGTCTTGATCTCGTGTCCCTGAATGATCGAATTCCCTATCACGATGACTGCCACCCCACGTCTCACCAAAGCCCGTTTCAAGACTCGACAGAAGCGGTAGCAGTCGTTGAAATAGGCCGCGACATAGTTGGCCCACCCAGGCCCCCCATACGGCCCCTTTTCCGGGCGCGTCTGGCGAAGCCTGGCAAGCGTGCTGGATAACTCGGGGTGATCGAACTTCAAATCCAGCGGCTCGCTGTCACGAACCGTCTGCCAGTACTTTCCGATGTTGGCTTCCTCCAGCCGCCGCAATTCCTTTGGCGAGGAAACGAGAGAGAGCCAGAAGAGCTGAGGACGAACTCCGTAGCCGATGATACCTTTGACGGGCGACACAGCGTAGAAGATCAAACCGTCACCGATCTGAACTTCCTTCCAACGCGCTGCTTGGTGGCCTTTGTCTTTCAGCCCCCACGTGCTACCTAAATCGAAGGCCGTTTTCCAGTTTTCTGGTGTTCCAACAGCGACCCAATATTTCATTTTACTTTAACACACAAATCCCGGACCTTGTGCAGAATGGTGGAGTGGACATCCGCCTTCTCAATGAGCGGCTTTCCAGCCCCGGGCCGGGAGCCCAGGCTTGGCTCGTAAGTGTAGTTGGAGAAACTCACCATCACGGAGCCAAAGGCCACGCGGAAAAGGTCAGTGATCTCCGGATGCGGAATACGCTCCACAAAGTCGAGGAAAGCGAAGACCTGCTCTTCAACGGAGGGGCTGAAGAACGGGATTCGCGTTTCAAACTCCGCCGGCCTCCGTATGGCCGACGGTCGGAGATCCCTGCCGGCGGATTTCTTGTACTCGAGACAGCACTCCTCCAACGTTCTAAGATCGAGCTTCGCTGCGTTCAACTTGGCCCTGCAGGCCAGAGCGGCATAGGGGTTGATCTCGAAGCCGATACAGTCAAACCTGTTTAATAGTGCCTGGACAACCGTAGTCCCTACTCCAGCAAACGGATCGAGTACGCACGGGGTTGACTTCTTCCTTCGATCGTTCAGGAAGGTCTCGAAGCAATCCTGAACGAATTGTGCAGAAAACCCCGCGATCCATGGGACCCAGCGATGAAGCGGCTGCGTCTTATTTTCCGAAAACGCTGGGTCTCGAAATCCATTTGCGGTCCTGACCTTGTCTCCGAAATCAAACCTCAGCTGGTAACCGGCACGGTGACGTGCATAGGAAGCATGCCCTTCCGATACCCTGCCTTCAGTCGGAATAACCTGTTTGTATGCAAACACCTCGGCTTGGTGGTCCAGGCGTCTCGTTTTGGCCATTGTCATTGAAGCAGTCTCACTTCCAAGGTTGCTGGAACTCGTGTTCCGGTGACGTCACCTGACACAATGCCACCCCAGGGCGGTCCGCTGAGCTCAGAGGCACGCGCGAGGGTTGCAGCGCTTCGATTGGCTTACTTCTTCACCAACCTAGCCGTCCGAGCTCGTTCTACAGTGCCGCCCCGTTCGCTCGACCGCCTGCGGTCGGGCGGGGGTTAGGTGTCATGTCTGGCATTCTCGAAGTAGTCGTTGAATCGGCGGACCAACTCCGCAGAGTCATTGTAGTAATGCTCAAAAGCCATCAATGAACCCGACAATGACGCTAAGCCGCTCGAATATGCAGGCGACCTCTCCGCGGCACCGAGCTTGAGTCCTAGCTTTTCATGGTCAACCTCGCCAAACGCACCGAACGTACCGGCCCAATTCGGATGAGCACATTCGCAAAGCGCGTCGTAGACGTCCCGAAAACCAGGGACCGTTTTCTCGAGGCGGTCAATCAGCGTCAGAATATTTGTAGATGTTGGCATCTCCGGATTATTTCGCGCGCCTACCAGACAACGCATGAGAAAGTCGTCCATCGCGTCTATGTCCTTTTTCTTGTCTTCCAAAAAGCGCTTGAGACGCTCATGGAACGTGAACAGTACAGCAAGTGTCTCTACGATAGCTCGCGTCAAAATGACGGCCGGTATCACTCGCTTTTGCGCAAAGAGATCCGCGGCCGCGCTAGACAATGCCGCCATACGGTGTAGCAGCAATTCGCGAATCGAAAGCGCCTTAAACGGAAGTTTCGACTTCAGTGTAAGCGCGGCTGCGTCAATGCGTTGGGGTAGCGAAGCCGCAAACCGTTCGGAGGACTCCCGTGCCTCACTCAGATGCTGCGCATCCTTGTCAGCGCTAGCTGCACTCATGACACACAACCACTCTCATATACTGACCAGTATATGACGGTCATTCCATTGTCGGTTCTTGCCGGGATTTTCCTTCGTTTCCAAGGACTTGTCAACCAGTTTATGGTCACCATCCAACCGGCAAACACTGACCAAGATAATCCCATATACCTGCATGGGACTCAGCACCTACGCCGGCAGGGAATCCGCCGGGCTCCGCACACCCCGGCCCCCTCGGTTCAGGACACAGGTGTAAATCATCGTCGTGATCACATCCCCTGCCCAAGCAGCCCCTAGACCGTCCTGATGCCATAGCCATTTGCTCAGAAAACGCCCACTTCACCTCCTTCCTTCCCCTCCCCCTCGGAGACTGTGTCGCAATCCACCGTTCGCCCTTCGACAAGCTCAGGACGAACGGGTGAATGGTTGGATTTCCGTGTGTCGTCGTCCGTTCGTGGTGAGCCAGTCGAACCATGAACGGACTTATGACACAGTCTCTCGAGGGGGAGGGATACGTCTCAAAAGTGGGAGAGCCAAGACGGTTGACTTTCTTGAGCCCCTCATGTATAGGGCTGGGGAGCGAATTCCTACCATGCGGAGGGGGGCATCGGGAAGGTCCGCTGCGTGGTGGAGAAGTCCGTGAGAGGCTTCGAGTATCTGATTCCAACGAGCGTAGACGAAGCCATCGCCATGCGACGGGACTGCGGCGAGCACGCTCACTTCCTCGCCGGAGGCACCGAGTTGGTGGTGATGATGAAGCAACATAAGCTCGAGCCCCAATTCCTGATCGAGCTGTCCCGAATCGAGAGCCTGCAATTCCTCCATCCCCACGAAGGCGGTCTCAGCATCGGACCCATGACAACCCATGCGGAGATCGAGAGCTCCCCCTTCCTGCAAGGCCCCTGGCGGGCGCTGGCCGAGGCCTCAGCCTTCATCCGCGAGCCGCAAATCAAGAACCTGGGCACCATCGGTGGAAACGTCGCTTATGCGGTGCCCTCCGCGGACCTGGTCCCCCCGCTGCTTACCTTCGGGGCTCTTCTGAAGCTCAGAGGTCCCGAGGGTGAGCGCATGGTCCCCATCAATGAATTCCTGGTCGCACCCTACCGCACAGCGCTGGGCGCTGCCGAGGTGCTGGCGGGGATTCGACTGCCCGAGACAGGCAAGGACTTCGGGTCGGCTTTCTGCAAGCTGGCCCGCTTCCATGGGCTTGGGCTGTCGGTGGTGTCGGTGGCGGCCGCGCTCAGGTTCCAAGGAGGACGGA
>JACPSF010000005.1 GCA_016193385.1 Deltaproteobacteria bacterium | reverse complement strand
TAATGAGGTCTCGCCCAAAGTGATCAGCGAGGGGGATGGGGAGATAGAGCTGGTTTTACGAGGGAAGGATTTTTTCCCTAATTCCTTAGTCCGGTTTGGCGGGAGTCCCATTCCCGCGCGCTTTATCAGCCAGGAGAGGCTTGTGGCGTTGCTCCCTTCCTATCTGGTGCGGGTGGGAACCTTCCCGATTGATGTGGTCAATCCCAAGCCCAGAGAGTTTCCCGGCAAGCGGATTTCCAACTCTCTCCCCGTTATCGTGAAGTTTGCTCGTCCGGCTGGGGCCGCTTAGAGGAAATTATTCAAGGGGGACCAAAATGAGGGCTCTCAGGGCGCTAGTCTTATCAAGCTTCGCGCTGTTGGTGATTTCTCCCGCTGCCACATTCGCGCAAAAGCTCACCAGGCTCACGGCCGGCTATGCCTCTCTCAGCTCTTCTCACCTGCCAATGTGGATGGCAAAGGAAACAGGAATATTGACCAAAAACGGGCTGGACGTGCAGATGGTTCTTTTGACCGGGACGGCCCCGATCATGGCACTGGTCGCCGGGGACAGTCCCATATCCCAGATAGCTGGTATAGGCATCGTAAACAGCGGGCTGGGGGGCTCCGATGCAGTGATGATCGCCGGAGGAACCGTTACGCTTGACTGGTGGCTGATGAGCCGCCCCGAGATCAAAACCCCTGCGCAGCTCAAGGGCGGCTCCGTGGCGATAAGCAGCTTCGGGACCGCGAGCGATTTTATCGCCAGGTTTGCCCTGCGAAGGATCGGGCTTGAGCCCGAGAAGGATGTTATCCTTGTGCAGCTTGGCAACCCGATAACACGCCAGGCGGCGATGGAAAGCAACCGCGTGCAGGCAACCGTCCATGTCCCTCCCAGCACCTTCGTTGCCCAGAAGAAGGGCTTCAACGTCCTCGCCGACGTTGCCGCCCTTGGCTTGCCCTATCAGCATACGGGAGTTGCCACGACTAGAAAGTTCATCAAGGAGCATCCGGATATCGTCAGGGCTTATGTGCAATCACAGGTCGAGGCTGTCCACCGCCTCAAGACCGACCGCGAAAGCGGGATCAGGGTGCTGGCAAAATATATGGGCGGGTTAAAGGATCGGGAGGTTCTGGAGAAGACCTACGACCGCGCGGTTGCCGATCATATCCTGCCACGAAAACAGTACCCGACATTGGCGGGGATCAAGATGATTCTGGACACAGTGGCGGAGAAGGACCCCAAAGCGAAGGCAGCCAGGGCCGAAGACTTTGCCGACATAAGGTTCGTAAGAGAGCTGGATGAGAGCGGGTTTATCGATAGACTTTATACCGGCAGAGCGGCTGATAAGTAGGAGTGAGGGATAATCATCCGATGCCTTGCCCTTTACTGTGAAAGTTCTGCGATTGCCTGAAACTGGGTAGCAGAGGATACGGAGGAGGATTAGACCATGTATGCTTGGAGAGGCACTGTTGGATTGGTAAAGCCGACCTACCGAGCTGGTTCTCTGGAGAGATTCATTCGACTCATGCCCGATGGGGTAGGCATCATCCCACGCTATGTGGGAGTGCGTTCTGGAACTGAGCGAGAGTTCCAGGAGGCGTTAGCGATTGCCGAAGAGAGGGTAGCGGAGCTTGCCAAGCTCAGGGTGGATCTCGTGGTGATCCAGGGAGTCCCGCCGATTATGCTGCGCGGCTTTAAGTTTGATGCCGAGTTGGTCAACACATTGCAAGGCAAATATGGGGTAGCTGTCCTTACCGCGACCACCACCCAAATCGAGGCCCTGAGGGCCTTGGGGATGCGGAGTTTAGTGGGGGTGACCTATTTCAAAGATGACATGAATCCGAAGTTCGCCAAGTTCTTTGAGGAGGGCGGTTTTAAGGTGGCGGCGATGAGAGGCTGCGTCAACGTGGACTTTTCCGACCTTGGGAAGATCCCGGCCGAAGAGATTTATTTCCAGGCCAAGAAGATTTTTCTAGACGCGGGGGGCGGGGATTGTCTATATCTTTTGGGAGCGGGTTGGGACTGTCTGCCGGCGATTGAGCCCTTAGAGCGCGATTTGGGAACGACGGTGGTGACCAATGTCACCGCTGACGTGTGGGCTACGCAGAAGCGGCTCCATCTCCGCGAGGCGGTGAAAGGATACGGACGGCTGCTGGAAGAAATGCCGTGAAGATAAAATCCGTGTTCGTCGTCGCAGTGCTGTCATTCTTATTTGTTTTCCTCAGTGGTCCTTCCTTTGCCCAGAAGAGCCAAAAGCTCAGAATCACGTATGCCTCCATCGGGGGGCAGACCCTGTATCTGTGGATCGCGCAGAAAGAGGGAATATTTCGCAAGCACGGTATCGACAGCGAAATTATTTATGTCCCTGGTAGCTCAGCCGCAGTGATGGCTCTGATTGCCGGGGACGTTCAAGCCGCAATCCTTGGCGGTCCATCGATTATCAGTGCCAACCGTAAGCAGGTTGAGACCGTTGTCGTTGCCTCCTTTGTGAGCCGGTTGGTGATGACCTTATACGGCGCTAAAGAGATCACCTCCTTACAGCAACTCAGGGGGAAAAAGATCGGGATTACACGGTTTGGTACAACGTCCGATTTTGCCGCACGCTATGCCCTGAAAAAGGCGAACCTGGCCCCCGACACTGACGTTGCTCTCGTTCAAATTGGCGACCAGGCTACAAGGGTTGCGGCTTTACGGAAAGGGGTTGTCCAAGCGACTTTAGTTCAGCCCCCTGTGACTCTTCTCATGGATCGCGAAGGGTTTCCTAAGCTCGTGGATATGACCGAAGAAAAACTAGCTTATCCGCTTTCAACTTTGGTTGTCAGTCAATCTTTTTTGCGCAAGAGTCCGGAACCAATACAAAATATTATCAGTGCTCTAGCTGAAGCCATTCACCTGCTGAAGCAAAATAAGGAATTGGGCATGCGTTATCTTGCCGAAATGATGCGGTTGGATCTGAAACGACAGGATCACAGAGAGGCGGTTGAGGAAAGCTACCGGCCCTACGTCGAGTCCATGGATCGGATCCCCTACTTGGCTCAAGAAGGGGTGAGGACATTGGTCCAGCAGTTGTCCTTGCAAGACCCGAGCTGGGGAAATCTGCCTCCGGAGCGGCTGGGGGTAGATATGCGTTTGGTTAAGGATCTCGAGCAGAGCGGATTTTTTCAGAGACTTTCCGCGTCGGTGGAAAAAACCGGGCGCTAGAGGAGGAGAATCATGGCGCAAACTGTTATCGTCACTGGGGGCGCAGGGGGAATCGGCTCGGAAATCTGTCGTGGGCTTGCGCGGGATGGCCATAGATTAGTCGTCGCGGACTTCGACCGCGAGGGAGCGGAGCGCTTGGCGAGGGAGATTGGGAAGGATGCGCTGGCGGTTCAGGTGGATGTCGGCGATAAAGAGAGCGTCGGAAAGATGGTCCGTGAGGCGCTCGCGCGCTTCGGCCAGATCGATCTGCTTCTCAACGGGGCCGGGATTATGCCGCGCACGCCGGTCAAGGACATTTCCGAGGAGGAGTGGGACAGGGTGCTGAGGATCAACCTCAAAGGGGTGTTTCTTTGCTCCCAGGCCGTGGCCGCACATATGACGGAGAAAAAGCACGGGCGCATCATCAGCATCACCTCCGGCCGGGGAATCGCGGGCGCGCCGGGAGCGGCCCACTACGCGGCCTCCAAGGCGGGGGTCATCGCCTTCACCAAGTCACTGGCTGTGGAGCTTGCCCCCTATAATGTTCTGGTCAACGCGATCGCCCCTGGGGTGACCGACACGCCGATGTCGCGCGCTGGCTTTTTGCCCGAGGAAGTCGAAAGGCGGAGATCTCTTTCGCCACTCGCTGGCGGCTATACTCCCGTTGAGGAGATTGTTGGTCTTGTGCGTTACCTGATCTCCGACGTCACCAAGAGTGTCACTGGGCAGGTATTTCTTCTTAAGACCCCTTGAAGCCCTCCTGATCTCGGTTCGATGGGCTGCGCCGCATCCTTTATTTACGTTATTAGCTTTCGGAAAATACATGTTCCATTTTCCAGAATATAAGAAAAACCTTCCCGACTCCTCACCTATTTACCGCCACGGTCGCGGCATAGCTTTTGCACTCTGGGTAGTGCCTGACCATTTTAAACCGCTGGAAGCAAACAGACCACTGGAACAAGGGGAGGAGAGAAGCTATGGCATCGTTGGATTTTGTTAAGGCTTATCAGTGGAACTACCGGCCACAGACGCCCAAGCGGCCGGACTGGTTTACAGAGTGGCCGGGCGGTGCGCGAATTGCGGTGACCATCAACATCATGAACGAGTGGGAATCGAAGCCTGGGCCTCACACGATGGGAAAGAGGCCCATGCCTCGAGACACCTATTACACTGATGATGCCTTGGGGCTGACGGCGCGGGAGTATGGAGTCAATTTTGGTATCTGGAGGCTCCTGGATATCCTTGACAAACACGGGGTCAAGGCAACTGTGATCAGCAGTGGCCTGACGGCGGAACTTTTCCCTGATACGGTGAAGGAGGCGAGGAGGCGCGGCCACGAGGTTGCATCGCACCACTGGGACCAGACGATCCACCCCACTGTTTACAAGACCAAAGAGGAGGAAAGGGAAGCCATGCTCAACTCCATCAAGGCCATCGAGAAGGCCTGTGGAGAGCGGCCTTTGGGCTACATGTCGCAGGGGCCCAGACCCGGCCCTTTTACTTTGGAACTCAACGCCGAGCTTGGCTTTAGATGGAATGGCGATTTTGACTCCGATATTCCGTACACGATGAATGTCAACGGTACGAAAGTGGTCTCCGTTGGGTACGTGCGGCCTGCCTATACGGACAACGATATCGTGCCTTATGGGCTTGCGGGCGGCCTCCAGCAACTGAAGGACGAATTTGACGCGCATTACGAGGAGGCCCAGCGCCATCCCATGAAGTTTCGCTACTCAATGCACAACTTCACCGGGGGGCGGCCCGGCTTGGCAAAGCTCTTTGACAAATTCCTTGAATACGTCAAAGGCCACCCTGGGGTGTGGTTCTGCCGCTGCATCGACATGGCCGATTTTTGGTTGCAGCAGGAGACTCTCCATGAAAAAGGCAAGAGGGGAGTTTCCTAAGCTGCGTAGTCACAACGATCACCCTGAAGCTTTGCAGAAAAGCCTTTTTTAACTTTACAGGAGGATTCTTCATGGCCAGTCAATCGAAGCCGAGATATTTCATTCGCATCCCTTCCATCATTGGCACCCTCATATTTCTCACAGCCGTGTCGGCATCGCGACAAGGAGCGGTTGCGGCGACACTGGAGCAGGTAATCGAGGGGGCCAAGAAGGAAGGAGTTATCAGGGGACAATGGGGCCAGTCCAGTGCCGGAGGGAGCCAGGGCTTCGCGGAGTTTGTGGCGGGGATGAACAAGAAGTACGGGATCAACCTCAGGGGGCAGTTCACCCCGGGCGCAGACTACCAGTCCATCATGCTGAGGATTATCCAGGAAGCAGCCGCGGGCCAGCCGGCCAGCACCGACGTCTATCTTGGAAATTCGCAGGCCATGCTCGATGGCATGAAGGCGCAACTGCTGATGTCTATGGACTGGGCCAAGATTATTGATCGGCCGCTTCCGTCCGGGTCCGGCTATCCAATTTTGCCCGGCGGTTTGGCTGTGGCATACGGCACCCCGGTTGTGGGGATCGAGTATAACTCGAAGCTCGTCAAAGGGGATGACATCCCGCGCCGTCTGGAAGATGTTCTAAAGCCTAAGTGGAAGGGCAAGATCGCTTCCACTCCCTACGCGGCGGGATTGCGGGAGTTTGCCATGCCGGATTTGCTGGGTCGCGAGTACATGGTCGACTTTACAAAGAAGCTTTCCAAGCAGATCGGCGGTTTAATTCGCTGCGGCGACTCCGAGCGGCTCACCAGCGGAGAGTTTCTCATGCTCGTGCTGACGTGCGGGGGGAACGATGCCATCACGCTGCAAAGGAAGGGAGCCCCTGACGCTCACACGGTCATCGAGGAGGGCACCATTCTCCATAGCCGGTTCTTCGGCATCCCTAAAAACTCGCGGTCCCCCAATGCCGCCGCCCTGTTCACCGCTTACGTGATGACTCCCGAGGGCCAAGCGCTGATGTGGAAGCACGACGGAATGGATCTTTATCTCTTTCCCGAGTCGAATATGAAGAAAGAGATCGACAGGGTCCGGGCCGCCGGCGGAAAGATCGTGGTGAACACACCCCAGTGGCTTGAGTCGCTCAAAGGATACCGGGAAATGCAGAAAGAGCTCGAGCAGATCCTCCGTGAGGGCAGATAGCGGCTGACCACTTAAAACGCCTCGAACGTAGCGAGGGAGGATGATGGAAATAGCGCTGAGATCGCCGCGATGGCACAGCATGCTGGGGAGGGGAGCTTGGACGTCTTCTTCGATGGTCCTTCTCCTGGCGCTGCTCCCCATGGGCGTGATTGCGCTCCTGGTTGCCGTGATGCTTTCGGTAAGCTTTCAGGAGGGGTTTATCGGCACGGCCGCCGCAACCTACACGCTCCAGAATTATCTCACCATTTTCGGTGACCCGTTCGTTTATCGCGTGCTCGTCGACACGGCGATCTTCAGCTTGTCGACGACTATCTTCGCTCTTGGATTCGGCCTTCCGATCGCCTGGTTGGCGGAGCGGACGACGATCCCGGGCAAGATGCTCATCTATTCCATCATGACGCTCGGCTTGCTCATCCCCGGGATTTATACGGCAATGGGGTGGACATTCATCGCGCATCCACGGATTGGCTTTCTGAACCGATGGCTCGTAGATCTTTTTGGCCTTGACAATGGACCTCTCAATGTCGCGACCCCGATCGGGATGGGCTTTGTCCAGGGCCTGAGCTTGGCCTCGTTAGCTTTTATCATGACGGCTCAGGTTTTTCGCGCGATGAACCCTTCCCTTGAGGAAGCCGCCAGGATCCACGGGATGGGCTTTGGTAGGACTCTTCGCCGCATCACTATTCCGCTCGCCTGGCCAGGCATTTTGGGAGCTATCATCTATATCGTGATGATCGGAGTGGCTACGTTCGATATTCCGGCGATCCTCGGGCTGGGAAACCGCGTGTACTTGCTCAGCACGTTCATCTATCTCCAGGTCCACCCCCAGGGCAGCGCGCTTCCGCAATATGGCGTCACAGGTGCCTTGGGAACCTTCATGATTGTGGTCGCGGTCTTTCTCACGGTCTGGTACGGGCAGGTGCTGCGGCACGGTCAACGCTTCGAGGTGGTGACGGGCAAAGGGTACCGGCCCGTACTGATCAATCTCCGTGGCTGGGCAGTTGTTGCCTGGGCTTTTATCTTGCTTTTCGCTTTCATCTCTAAGCTCCTGCCGTTTCTCTTGATCGCGTACGCGTCCTTCACGCCTTATTTTGCCCCGCCTTCGATTGAAATGATGCGCCAGCTTTCGCTGGTCCACTTCTTTACCATGGACTGGGAGCTGGTGTTGAGAGGTTTGTGGAATACGGTCTTGCTGGTGCTCGTTGTTCCAGTGGTGGTCTTGCTGTTTGGATTCTGCGTCTCTTGGTTGGTGGTCCGCTCGCGTAGCCGTGCTCGGTATCTGCTCGAATTTGGCGCCTTTTTGCCACATGCGCTTCCTCCGGTCATCCTGGCGATTGGCGCGTTGTTGCTGGCCCTCTTTGCGCTGCGGGACATGGTGCCTCTTTACGGCTCGGTGTGGTTGATCGCCCTGGTCAACGTGATCGCCCGCCTTTCCTTTGCAACGCGGGCGATCAATAGTTCCTTGCTGCAGATCCATCGCGAGCTGGAAGAGGCGGCCTTTGTGGCTGGCCTGTCCAAAGTCCGAACCGCTTGGCGGGTTTTGTTACCCCTCCTCAGGCCGACACTATTTTCGGTTTGGATTTGGTCGGCACTACTGGTTTACCGCGAGTTGACCGTCGCCGTGTTCCTTACGGTTCATGACAATATAACTCTTCCTGCAGTCATTTGGAGCTATTGGTACGGCGGGACGGTGAACATAGCCTCGGCGATCACGCTCCTCATGACACTGGTGCTGGCGCCACTGATCATCGCGTTCTGGCGTGTCGGCCGACGCAGCGAGATGGCGAGCGGCTGAAAAACAAACCCGCGACTGCGAAACTTTTTAGAGAACGAAGAAACGAACGAAACAACAACAGGATAGGAGGAAATATCATGGCACTAGTAGAGGATCTCGCAAAGTCGTACCATTGGAACTATCGGCCGCAGACGCCCAAGCGGCCGGACTGGTTTACGGAGTGGCCGGGCGGGGCCAAAATCGCAGTGGCCTTCAATATCATGCACGAGTGGGAGTCCCGCCCCACGCCCCATCATACTGTGCCCAGCCGCCCTCTGCCCCCGGACACCTATTACCGGGACGATTTCTTCGCCCTGACGATGCGGGAGTACGGAGCCAACTTCGGCTTCTGGAGGCTATTGGACGTCTTCGACAAGTACGATGTAAAGGCCTCGATTCTGAGCAGTGGGCTGACCGCGACCCTGTTCCCGGACACCGTGGCGGAGGCGGTGCGACGCGGCCATGAGGTGGGCAGTCACCACTGGGACCAGACGATCCATCCCACCGTCTACAAGACCAAGGAAGAAGAGCGGGAACCCCTGCTCAACTCCATTAAGGCCATCGAGAAAGCCAGCGGGCAGCGGCCTTTGGGCTACATGTCCCAGGGACCCAGACCCGGCCCTTTCACCTTGGAGCTGTGCGCTGAGCTTGGCTTTAAGTGGAATGGCGATTATGATACCGATGTTCCGTACACTATGAATGTCAACGGTAGAAAAGTCGTGTCCCTTGGCTACGTGCGGCCCTCGATCTCCGATAACGAGGTGTGGGCTTACGGCTTCAAGGAAGGCTTGGAGCAACTGAAGTACGAGTTTCGAGCCACCTACGATGAGGCGCAGCGCCACCCGATGAAGTTCCGCTACACGATGCACAACTACGTGGGCGGAAGACCCGGTATGGCGCGGATCTTCGAAGAGTTCCTGCAGTACCTGCGGGGCTTCCGTGGGGTATGGTTCTGCCGCTGCATCGATATGGCCGATTTTTGGTTGCAGCAGGAGGCTCTTCATGAGAAAAAGAAATAAGGGGGGAGTTTCCTACGCTGCGTAGTTAAAACGATCACCCTGAAGCGCGAGAGGTTAAGATCTGAGAGGCGAGGTGCCGGAAATGGCTCAAAGTTCTCCGGAGGTGAAGTCGGACCGTGCCGGGTCCGATGATGTTTGGATTCCCAGCGTTTGCCGGGTGTGCTCGAACTGCTGCGGGATTAGGGTCCACCGGCAAGATGGGATCGTTGTAAAGATCGAGGGTAATCCTGAGAGTCCCCATAACCACGGCAGGATATGCGCGAAGGGACTCTCCAACGTCATTAACTTCTACGATCCGGGTCGCCCCGTGGCTCCCATGGTGAGGACCAACCCTGAGCGGGGGCCGGGCATTGACCCGAAGTGGAAGGAGATTAGCTGGGAGGAGGCCCTGGAGCTGGTGGCCGCAAAGATTCGGGAGGCGATCGCGGAGGATCCGCGAAAACTGGTTATTCTCCGCGGCATTGGTGAGTCGGACTGGGTAGGAAGCTGCATGGGATCCTTTGCCAAAGCCACGGGCACGCCTAACTTCGCCGGCGGCCCTTTTTTCGCCACCCACGTCGACGCCTGCTATCTCATCAACGGTACCATGCACGTCGAGATCGACGTACCCCGGTGCGAATACTTGATCCTGTTCGGCTCGCAGCGGGGAGGGGTCGTGGGGCACGACACCATGCGCGCAGCCATAGAGATAGCCGACGCCCGCGATCGGGGCATGAAACTGGTAGTGATCGACCCCATTTGCAGTGCGACCGGGTCGAACGCGACCGAGTGGGTGCCTATCCGCCCGGGCACCGACGGCGCTGTGGCCTTGTCCATGCTGCATGTGCTGGTCAACGAGCTGGGCATGATCGACCGCAGCTTTCTTGCCACCCAAACCAACGCTGCCTATCTGGCGGGAAAGGACGGGAGGTATATCCGTGAGCAAGGCTCCGGCAAGCCTCTGATGTGGGATGAGGCTGCCAACTCTCCCCGACCCTTCGATGCGGCAAGCCGCCCTGTCTTGGAGGGACAGTTTCAGGTAGACGGGCAGGCGTGCGAGCCGGCCTTCGCCAAGCTCAAAGAGCGCCTCAAACAATACGCTCCCGAGAAGGTAGCAGAAGTCACCACGATGCCGTCGCATCAGATACGCCGCCTGGCGCGGGAGTTTGGCGAGGCTGCCAGGATCGGCAGCACCATCGTAATCGACGGCAAAGAGATGCCCTACCGGCCCGCCTGCGCTTTCTGTGATAGCCGCGGCCTCTCCTCCCACCAGTTCGGCATGTGGACTTCCATGAGCGTGCACATGCTGAATCTCGTGGTGGGGGCGATGGATGTTCCCGGGGGTAGTGTCAGCACCAACATTTTAGGCCCGGGGGAGAAACTCCGGGTGGAGGAGAGCGCCGATGGGCTGGTGGTGGCTCCGGGAGATGTTCGTTCCTACCCCGCGCGGCGGCCACGGGCGCCGCAAAGCGTGAACCTGAACGAGCTGTTCCCATTGGGGCGAACCATGGGAACTGTGATGATGGGTCTGAGTCTCGTCCAGCATCCTAATCTGTTGCCTTATAAGCCGGAAGTTCTGATCCTGAATAACTTCAATATGATGATGTCAGGCGTAGACCCACAGATGCTGACTCAAGCCCTCAAGACCTTCCGGTTCGTCGTATATCTGGGGGACAAAAACTGCGAGACTGCCGAGATGGCCGATGTCTTTCTCCCTCAGGCCCATGCGCTGGAGAGGCTGGATTTCCCCATGAATTCGATGCGGGGCTGGATCAATGGCGACGAGTGGTATTATACGTTGCGCCAACCTGTGCTCACGGAGCCAACCGGTGGCAAGCACCCGGCAGAGATTTACCTCGATCTAGCCGAGCGGGTGGGGGTGATCGACCAGTTCATACCGCGCCTGAACGATAGCCTTGAATTAAAGGAGGCCTACCGGCTCGAGACCGGACGGAAATACTCAACTGAGCAGGTCATGGACCGCCACATTCGATCAGTTCTCGGCGCCGAGACGGGGCTCGACAAGCTCAAGGAGAAAGGTTTCGTTTCCTTTCCCCGAACGATGGTGGAGAAGTTCCCGAGAGCCCTGACCAAATTGCCCCGAACCCATCTTTACTTCGAGTTTCTGTTGGACGCAGGGCAGCAGCTCGACAGCATCGCCACAGAGGCGGGGCTCAAATTGGACACTCGGGGCTTTCAGCCACTGCCCCTCTGGTATCCTTGCGCGGCGCAAGTGCAGGCCGCGCCGGATTATGATCTTTTCGCCGTCAACTACAAGTTGCCTTTCCATGGCAATACCATGACACAAGATAATCCATGGCTGGCCGAGCTGGCCGTTCACCATCCTTTGGGCTATAGATATTTGCTCAATACCCAAACTGCCGCGCGCAAGGGAATCGCCGATGGGGACGAGGTTTTGCTGGAGACAGGCACAGGGGCTCGCGCCAGCGGAATCGTCAAGGTGAGCCAGTGTATCCACCCCGAAGTCATTGGCATCGCCTCTTCGTTCGGCCATTGGGCTCAGGCCCGGAAAGCTGGCAGGCACCGGGGCACCCACTTCAACTCCTTAGTGCCTTACCGTCTATCTCAAATCGACGCGATGGCGGGTCTGATGGATGCCTGCGTGAAGGTCAAAGTGAGCAAGGCGTCAGCGCGATAAGCTGTCAGTGCAACTTCTCTTTGGCAGCCAGGGTCATTTTTTCCCAGAGGTAGGTGTCCAGGACACCGCATAATTTTGCCACGAGTTGCTCGCCGGATGCGATGAGTTTTTGCCCGACGGGCCGACTAAAGAAGGCAAGCATTTCGTCGATCTCGTCTTCGTCCCAGTATTTCTCGTAAATTTCGATCATTTGCTCCATAATCTCATCGAGCTTGACTTCGGCGCCGAACTTGAGCGGCGTTTTAATTCCTTCGCTGGTTTCTAGATACGGAAACAAGGGCGCGAGGGAGGCCAAGCGTTCTTCTACGCATCTTACATATCCTTTCAGGACAATGAGCTCGCGCACTTTTTCTCGCTTCGTCATCGTAGCTCTCCGCTAGAATCCATAACTTGCCCATTCCTTCTGCACGCGATCGAGGTGTTCTCGGGGCGGAAGAGCGACTCCGGGAAAGGAGTGTTTCCTGGTCGCATCGATGCCGATCTTGGAGGAAACCCGCCGCGTCGGGTCCTGTTGCAGAATATTCTCGGGCGCCTGAGACGGGTCCAGCTGGACCGCGGGCATGCCTGGCATGATGAAGACATCTCTCTCGGGTTGTACGCGAAAGGACATGGCCCAATTGACCATGCTGAGATCTCGAATATCGATATCGTCATCCACGATTACAGTGATCTTCCCGAACTGCGGCGCAAAGCTCCACGCCGCGCATGTGACGATCCTCGGCTGGGCGGGATGGTTTTTTTTGATCGCGATGACGAGATAGGCTGCGGCTCCGCTGCATTCCAGGAGGTGCACGTCGGAGACAGGCAGGTGGAGGTCTTCTACGAGGTGTTTGTAAAGCGCGGCCTCTCGCCCGATGGAGCGGATGCAGCTCGATTCGCTCGGCGGCATCTGGCTAATGAAGGCTTGGAACCGGGGCTGGTTCCTGTGGGTGAGGCAATGAACGTCCACCTTGTAGGACATCGACTTCGGGCCCATATAGCCGGTGTATTCACCGAAGGGACCTTCGCTGGCGAGCTCGTTGGGGCGGATAACGCCCTCGATGACGATCTCCGCAGTCGCCGGAACTTCCAGATCCACGCTTACGCACTTCACGACTTTGACGGGTGCCCCTCTTAAGGCACCGGCGACCGCGAGCTCGTCCAAATTTTGTGGAAGCCGTGACACGGAGACGAGACCGATCACCGGATCGCTGCCGATCACGATAGCGACCGGCGTGGGCAGGCCGCGCTGGTTGTTTTTCTCTACGTGCTCTCTTCCGCCTTGAAGGTAGTTGATAAACAGACCTAACTCCCGCGGCCCCTGGAGCTCGACGCGATAGGTGCCGACATTTCTGATCTTGGAGTCCGGTTCTGCGGTGACCACGCAACCCGCGGTGATGTAGGGCGCAGGGTCCTGTCCTACGGTCCAAGTGGGAATAGGGAGACGGTAAAGGTCTACCTCGTCTCCTTGATAAACGTTTTCTTGCGCCGGGCCCGTAGAAACCCGAAGCGGATCGAGGGGATGCTGCTCGGCCTCGCTCCATTTCTTGTGCACATCGTGGATGTCGCATTCCAGAGCCAGACAATAGATTGAGCGGGATGCCCCAAGGACGCCGGCCACGACTGGGATATCGAAGCCGGTCACCCGCTCGAAGAATAAGGCGGGGCGCCGCTCCTCTGGAATTCTCTGAAAGGCGATTCTGGACACCGCGGCGATTTCCCAATCTTTGTCGACCGGCTTAGAAATCCTATGGAGCTTATCCGCGGCTTTAAGTCTCTCTAAGAATTCGCGCAGGTCTTCATATGGCATAGGAAAGTCTTAACCTCCTTTGGGTCCCCTTTGGCTCTAACGGGAGGAAGCAATTTTGCTGCCATCAGAGGCGCTTCAGTGGCTACAAAGCGTTCCGGTTGTTTCAACGATCATGTTGGCGTTATCAGGTGGCGGCGAGCGCTGAGTCGATCCCTAGAAATGGGAAAGCAGAGAAGCCAAATTCTTATTTTAGAGAAGGAAGAATCCAGTTAAGTTTGCAGTCGGCGAGAGGGTAACGGACGATTCCAGCCGATTAGCACAAATTTAGATCCCGGCTCTACATGCCGTGAGGCTTTGGGGGCTTGCTGACTCAGCCGCTGGCCGAGTCGTCTCGGATGATGAGCTGGCGCGTCCATAAAGACCACGAGTTTGCAGGATTCAAAGAGATCCGCCGGGAAGTTCTGCGAGTGAAAGGCCGAGAGAGGTCTAATGGCCTAGACCGTGATGCGTGGTCGGTGGATTCTTAGATCTCTCACCTTCGCAATGGCTTCGAAATCGCGGTCGTTGTGGTACAGCTCTACTCCTGTCTCTAGGCAGGTAGCAGCAATGATGCAGTCGGCGGTTTTCCGCACGGTAAGCCCTTTTTTGCGACAGGCACGATAGATGCTGGCGGCGTGCTCAAAGGTCCTTAAGCCGCGAACCCGCAAAATAGGGTAAGCTCGAAGAATATTGCGCGTCCGGCGAAACTTGGCTTCGTCGAGGATACCCTGCAGCACCTCGCAGTAAATTAAATCAGTAAGGGCCACGGACTCTCCCCTCTCGATCAGCTCCATCAGATGGAGGTCAAAGGGAGTCCTCCTGGCTTCCAGGAAGTCGATCCATACGGTGGTATCAACGACGATCACAAACGGCTGCGGCGCAGTTCTTCAAGGTCGGCCTCCCACTTCACCTGACCCCTAAGCTTGAGGATTTCCTTGCGCTTGGCTTCCCTGAGAAGCTCGGTGAGGGCCAGGTGCACAAGCTCCCGTTTGGACTTGCACCTAAAGGTCCGAAGGCCCCGCCTGACCAGGCGGCCGTCAATGTCAATATTCGTTCTGGCCATAGGTTTCTCTCTTTGCGTCACGCTATATACCGGTGGTGTAAATGTCAAGGCTTTTACGTGTATCATTATCCCTCCCCGAGGTCCATCTAGAAGTCGTCGATTCGTACAAATTTAAAGGGCCGCAGGCGTAACGGAAATACACTGACCACGTATGGCGGACCGGCGGGCCTTAAAAAAGATTGACAAGCTCCCGCAAGCGGCGGAGAATCCCGACCTGCCCCAAGAAGGTCTACAAACGGTAATGCAGTGGCCGATCAACTCATGTTGGCTAACTGTCGCGGCACGGTATATACTGAGGATTAAGCATGGCTGAGCATAGACAGGTGATTGACGGACGGGGCAGGACCTGGACTGTTTCGAAGGTGGGATGGGAGGAAGCGGCGGAAGAAGACTTTCGATTCTGGTACGAGGGTCTCACCCCGGAGGAACGTGTTGAGGCAGTTGGTGACGCACTCGAAGGGTGCCTAAAGACACGGGGGCTCGATGCCGTCCCAAGACTACGAAGAGTTCATCGCCGCATTGAACGCCCATGGGGTGAGATATCTGGTGGTCGGCGCCCACGCCGTCGCCTTCCACGCTCGTCCGCGCGCAACCAAAGACCTTGACATCCTGATCGAGCCCGCCGCAGCGAACGCACGGAGGACTCTGGCGGCGCTGCACGATTTCTTTGGGGGCGCTGACTTGGGATACACTGTCGAGGATGTGATCAATCCGCGCTGGATTATCCAGCTGGGAGTTGCCCCCGTTCGGGTCGACCTGATTTCCGAATTGCCGGGTTTGCCGAGTTTCGAAGCGGCTTGGAAAAAGCGGGTTGACGCCCGTTTTGGTTCTGTCGCCACCCACTATATCGGACTGGACGACCTCATCCGTGCAAAGGAAGAGACCAACAGGGCGCAGGATCGAGCGGATGTCCGCGTTCTTCATCGTGCCAAAAGCCAGCAGCTAACTGAGCATCTCCCCCGACGCCACAGAAAGCGGCGCAGGTGAACGTCGCTCCAGGCTCCTTTGGCGAAACATTCGACGAGTTTCGATCATTCGCTGAGCAAACAAAGAATGGACAGCCTCCAGGGAAAGTTTGGGAGAGACTCCCTCCACGCATAGAGAGAGCGGTTGCGGAACTAGAGATTCATTTACAGCGGAAGCCAGCGCCGCTAGCTAGAGAAGCAACGGGCACAGTAGGGCCTTAAAAAGATTGACAAGCTCTCGCAAGCGGCGGAGAATCCGGACAGCCGCAATAAGATCTAGGAACCCTAATACACCGGTCAATAAACTCACTGGTTATGTGACATTTGATAGCGTTCCCTGAGTGTGACAGAATGTAACGCAGCCTAAAGGGGTGACCCATGTCGAAGGCGAAGGAAGAGCTGACGAAACTCATCGCAGAGCAACCCGAGGATAGCTCGCACGAGGAGATTGTACGGGAACTAGCCTTTCATGTTATGGTCCAGCGGGGGCTTGCCGACTCGGACGCCAGCCGAGCCATCTCGAATGATGAGATGGCGCGACGCATCCGGTCATGGCAGAAATAACCTGGACTGCAGAGGCTCAGCGTTGGCTCGAGGAGATCTTCGAGTACATCGCGGCAGATAATCCGCGCGCGGCCGCCCAAACCGTTAACGGCATATATGAGCGGACGCAGGTCCTGGCTAACTTTCCCGAGATGGGCCATCGCTATTGGGCGTCCACCCGCCATGTACGAATCCTCCTTTACGGTCACTACCGCATCGCCTATCTGATCAAGGACGATGGAAACATCGATATCCTGGGCGTCTTCCACGGTTCGCTCGATATCAGCAGGTACCAGCTCTAATAGGACATAACAGTGAGGTTTAGCCGCCGCCTTAAGCGGTCGGAGTGAAGCGCCGACTTAGGGTCGAAAGAGCGGACCGTCTGTTTTTTTCGACCCGTTTCCCCCGGCTCAGGAGACCGCCATGTCGAGTGCTGTAGAGAACGAGCAACCTATTTTCAAGTTTGCAGTCGGCGAGAGGGTCAAGGATAGGTCCCTACCGTTTTTTCTTTGTTTGCCTCGACCGGGGCGAACCTCCGCATATTCATGTGAGACGCGAAAATATGGGGGCAAAATTCTGGCTAGACCCGGTTGCTCTCCACCAGGCAGGAGGATTCAACCGAGCGGAGCTCAATACGATAGGCAGATTCGTTCAAGAGCACCGGGAGACATTACTGGAGGGATGGTATGAGTTCTTTGGCCGCTGAGCAGAAGGAGCCTCGGGCCCGAAGCGTCGCCGTAAGCGAAGAGTCTTTGACAGTGGATCTGGTGGACGGGCGCACCATTATCGTGCCCTTGGTTTGGTATCCTCGTCTGTGGCGTGGCGCGCCCGAGGAGCGCAATCACTTTGAGATTTTTGGAGATGGGACGTACATCCACTGGCCCGATTTGGACGAGGACTTGACTGTAACTGGCCTTTTGGCGGGTTTTCCCTCCGGTGAGAACCCTCAATCCTTGAAGAGGTGGTTGGACGGGCGAGGGCAGAAAAAGCGTAAGCCCAAGTGACCCGGTCGGGTTCCCGTCTAATCGCTTCAGGACGATCGCTTAACAGCGACGACTAAGGCTGAACGTTATCCGGGTAGGCCGTGACCAATCACTGGCGAGCCTTAAAAAAGATTGACAAGCTCTCGCAAGCGGCGGAGAATCCCGACAGTCATAAGAAGATATAGGAACCGTAATACATTTGGTTCGGCCTGAGGTGAAGAACATAGATACAATCGGGGTGCTGGCGTTCGGGTCCCTTATCAGCGCTCCCTGCGTGGAGCTAGCGGCTGCGGAAATCAAACAGGTTCGAGTAAGAACTCCGTTCCCGGTCGAGTTCGCCCGCTACAGCAAGTCTCGATGTGGAGCGCCCACACTTGTGCCCGTGACCAAGGGGGGATGCAGGGTCAAAGCGGAGATCATTGTCCTGTCGCCTGATGTCAGTCTTATTGAAGCCAAGAACATGCTATGGCGTCGAGAGACCCACCAAGTATCCTCTGGAAAGACGTACTCCCCGCGACGCTCACGGAATGCCGTGCGGGTTCGAGAAACGAAGGGGCTCGGAGGTATTGACAGAGTACTCTACACGGATTTCTACGCTGCCAGCAAAATTAGAGTGCTTAAGCCTCGCAACCTAGGCCGTAAAGCCATCTCAAGCGCACGCTTAAACCGGGACGGAAAAGATGGCATTACTTACCTGCTGCGTGCCAAGCAATATGGCATTCGAACACCCTTGATGAAGAAATACGAAGCGGAAGTTCTTGAGCTTACAGAAACACGTTCTTTGCGTGACGCCTTAGCAAAGGTACAGGAGCGGGCATGATGGAATCGCGTCTTGCATTACGACAATGTGTGATCGCAAGACCTGTCCCCGCTTCTCCGTGTGCCCTACAAGAGGGATGGTAGGACACCGAGCTATCCAAAGTCCTGTTCGACGACTGACCAACAGTTTGGCAGTGGCGTAGTGGGCATGCTGCTCGCATGTCTGCCAGCAGGAGACAGGCTAATGCAGATCCAGATCTGTAGGGGTTTCACAGACATCCAATGGAAAGAACTTCGGAAGCGCCTCGCGCAAAACGGAGCCGCTGGATACGACGAAGACGCTTGGCGTTGTGCTGTAGAGGTTTTTGAGCGCCGGATTCGCGAGCGCTTTCTTTCCTGCATTGAGGCCCTCCAAAGGGACGACGCGAAATCCGATATTACTGTCAATGATGGCGCACCAGCGGATTGTCCAACGCTGCCGAAAGATGATGGAAGAGATGTGGTGGTTCCAGGATTTGCCATCATGGCTCTGTGCTGCCTTCTTATCGAAACGCTACAGTCCTTCCGTGAGTCTCGCCGAACCCCCTCTCAGGTTACAGAACCGTGCAACTATCCCAAGGGAGACTGTATTCGCCCACAAGCGTCCACGACAGATGCGTTCAAGAAGTTCTTACAGCTCCCTGCGTTCAAGGGCGAGTTTGTTAATGACAATGTCGCGAAAAGGTTCGTCCGCGGAGTCCGCAATGGGATTCTCCACGAGGCAGAAACCCGACGGTGGGTCATTTGGAGGGAAGAACCAAAGGGACGAATAATCGAGCCGGAGGCTCGTGGCTATGCGGTGAATCGCACAGCCTTTTACAAAGCCGTGAAGACTGAATTCAACAACTATCTTCGAGAACTGTTAGATCCTGGTAAAACCGCTCTCCGGAGCCGGTTCCTTAAGAAGATGAACGACATTGCGAAGGAGTGCTGAGGGCGTCCCTCCGGGCCGTCAATCGACATAATGGGGTCGCGCATGATGGAATCGCGTCTTGCATTACGACAATGTGTGATCGCAAGACCTGTCCCCGCTTCTCCGCGCTCTTTCCTCCGCCTCATCCCTTCGTTGCCTGTGATAGTACCATTCCTCACTGTAATTGTTTCTCAGTAAACCATGGTACGTAGCAATGAATTACTCCTTTGATGAATTGGGGCGGGGTTCCATAGATGCGGTTCAATTCCTCCATTGCTAAGAACAGATAGAGAGCAAACATAAGTTGGAGATCAGTCGGGAAGTCACCAGCAATCATGTTTCGAACGCTCAGGTGCATTGCGTACGACGGCGGGCTTGTCTCCCCCACTTGGTCCAGGCTTAGAGCCAAGCTAAGAGGGCCAATACTGCAACTAAAGATCCGCTGGGGAGACTCAATCGCCGCCTTTCGCATTCCGCGAGCAAGCGCAAGGGCCTCCATAGGGATTATTGGTGCCCTTTTCTCGAAGTTTGGATTTTCCTCTACATTTAGGAATTCCAGGTCGGCTTCCACTGACCCCTTAAGCTCGTTGATCTGCCCACCCGGAACCTGTACTTCAACCCCCGGCAATGCGAGTATCTGCTCAACCGCATTCTGGTACTGTTCAAGCACCGCTTGATCAGGCACGTCGTGGAGGCCTTTTTTAAACTGTTCTACAAGAACAGGATGAGCCATGCAGGCGATATAAAAGTTTATCTCACAGCTATGACACTAACACTCCCACAAAACATAATCGGCTTCCGGTACTGGGGCGAACCCTTTTACGTCAAAAAGCTTGACCGGGTCGTTCGAGTAGGCACAGCGCCCCGGACACGAAAATCTGAAGCTTTTCCAAGGGGAAGGGTTCGATTGGTCTTTACTCACATTTACGTCCCTTAATTTGCTCCATTCACTTGGCATTTTGGCATCTCTGCTTTCCGCCTTAACGTTAGAGAAGCGCTATCCCCGCTACACGATCGCGAGCATTTCCTCATCACTGCTTTCCTCGCGGATCGAAGTCGGACGGCCAGCAATCAAACCCTACAACTTTTCCATTAAGAGCATCATTGGGCTTATCATAAACAATGACCCTATTAGCGATTGGGCTGGTGGCACCACCCCTACCTGGGGTTCGATATTCTTGAATCCAGATATATAAACTAGCTGAAATGTCTTCCTCACACTCCCTCAGCGGTCACCCAAAACCGGCCAATGAGGGTCACTTGAAAACCGGCCAACGATAACGACGCCCGAGACGTTGACTGCGACGAGACGCCTTATAGGCTTCGTCGCCATGAGCAATGTCTTGAGCGAAGAAAAGAAACAACAAGTAATAGCATTGGGACGGCTTGGATGGACGCTTCGGCGCATTGAGCAGGCCACCGGTGTGCGCCGAGAAACCGCAGGCGCATATCTTAAAGCAGCTGG
>JACPSF010000296.1 GCA_016193385.1 Deltaproteobacteria bacterium | reverse complement strand
ACACCGACAAACATCTCGACAAAATCCGACCCGCTGATGCTGAAGAACGGCACGCCAGCCTCTCCCGCGATGGCCCGCGCCAACAGCGTCTTCCCCGTTCCGGGAGGACCGACAAGCAGGCACCCCTTGGGAATCCTGCCGCCGAGCTTGGTAAACTTCTTCGGGTCCTTCAAAAAGGCGATGATCTCTTGCAACTCCTCCTTCGCCTCATCCACGCCGGCCACGTCGCCGAAGGTCACCCGGTGCTGATTCTCGGTCAGGAGTTTGGCTCGGCTCTTGCCAAATGACATCGCCTTGCCCCCTCCGACCTGCATCTGGCGCATGAAAAATATCCAGACGCCGATAAGCAGGAGCATAGGAAACCAGTTCACCAGGAGGACCATGTACCACGGAGATTCGTCTTCCGGTTTGGCGGCGATCCGGACCTTTTTCTCCCGCAGCGTCTTGACGAGCTCGGGATCATTGGCAGCAAAGGTTCGAAAACGTTCCCCGGTCTTGTATTTTCCCTGGATATTGTGTCCCTGGATCGTTACCTCCAGGACATCGCCCTTTTCCACCGCGCTCACGAATTCGCTGAAGACAATTTCCGGTTCTCTCCCGTGCTGCTTGTTAAACACGTTAAAGAGCAGGAGAAAAATAAGCCCCAAAACCAACCACAGGGCTAAATTTTTGGACATCTGATTCAAGCCCAACCTCCGTATGAACCTAAGACAAAAAAGATTAACACAGACAAAGAGTTAGTTCAATATACCCGATGCTGCAATATATACGCGATGCTACGGTTAGTCCGCCGGCGACACCAGCTCCACCCGCAACAGCGCGCGCGTGCCAGGGCTCACCGCCGCCACGGCGCTCCTACCATAGCCGGGAATCCAGAGGATCTCCTCTCCCGCCAGAACCAGGGGATAAGCGGAGCGCGCCGACAAAGGGACCCGTTTCTCAATAAACAGCTCTTTCACCTTCTTGCGCCCGCCCATCCCCAGCGGGCGGAAGCGATCCCCGTGGCGGAAGTTGCGCACCTCCAGGAACTCCGGGAGGAGAGCCAGATCGAAGACAGCCTCAAGGTTGTTCCTCGGCCGGGCCGGAGGAGTGCAGGGATGGCACGAACTCTTAAGCTTCACGCCGGCCTCGGGGATCATGAGCTCCCCTTGATGCGGCAATGGATAGCTGTAACTGAGCCGGTCCGGCTTGTGCCGTTTTTTTTCCAGGCGAAGCACGGCGTACTCTTTTACGAAATCCCACCCGCCGGGGATGGAAAGGCGGCCCTGCGATGGGCCATCAGCGATGAAGCGAAGCATTTTTTCGACATGGTAAAAGCCGATCCCCTTGAGATTCCCTGCCGTGCGCTCGAGCCATAGGCGGATGAGTCGGCGCTGCACGGCTTTGCTCTCGCGCAAGACCGCATCGCGCACGAGATCTCCTGCGCGCGCCGCTTGTTCAAAGCGCTCTTCGGTCAGGAGGTTTAAGACCTCTTCTTCTTCGCGCAAGAGGTCGGCCGCCTGCGCCAGACGCGCATCGAGGCGGGGGTCCAACCTGGCTCTGAGCTGGGGCAACAGCTCAAGCCGGATCCAATTGCGCAGGCGCGTGCGATCGAGATTGGTGCGATCGGTCCGATAGGAAAACCCCTGCGCCGTGAGATAACCGATAACCTCCTGCCTGGATGTTTCGATCATCGGCCGGACCAGCCAGAGGCCCTCTCCTTTGGCATCCAATCTCCGGATCGGGGGAATCGCGCCCAATCCCCGCCCTCCGCTTCCCCGCAGCAGCCACATGAGAAGGGTCTCCACCTGATCGTCCCGAGTATGCGCTGTCGCTACTTGCCGAATCCCGCGCTCTCGAGCCAGAGCGCCGAAAAAGTCGTACCTTTCCTTTCTCGCCATAGCCTCGAGATTCCCCCCGCCGCTGGTTTTTCTGATCCGCGGCAGATCCACCTTGCGGAAATGAAACGGAAGCGAAAATTCTTCCGCCAGCCGGGCTACAAAGAGAGCATCCTCGCGGGCCTCGTCGCCGCGAATCCCATGCTCGAGATGGGCAACTTCCAGAGCGAGACCCAACTCTCCCCTCAGGTCAGCCAAGAGACGGAGCAGCGCGACCGAATCCGCTCCCCCGGAGACCGCCACCAAAACCTTGTCTCCGCGCTGAAACATGCCGTACTTTCGAATCGTATCTCCTACTTTGGCACTGAGAGTCATGTCGGATACGAAAATTCTGCGCGCTTTACCGCGCCAAATCAAGCCGCACCACGACTTTACAGCCAAACCCCATCCTGATATGAGCTAGGCCAAAGTTGGTCATGAGACTTGCCATATTCTGCGATTTTGATGATACCATAACCCGGGTCAACGTTACGGATACCGTGCTGGAGCGGTTTGCTGATCCGCGATGGCTTTCCATTCAGGAAGACTGGTTGGCGGGAAAGCTCAGTGCCAGGGAAGTTCTGGAAAAACAAATGCCTCTGCTTAGCACGAGCCCCCGGGAGCTGGATGCCTTGGTCGACTCTATTGAAGTGGATCCCCACTTTGCCGACTTCGCTTTATATTGCGCCGGGGAAGGGCACTCTCTCTTCATTTTGAGCGACGGCTTTGACTATTGGATCGAGAAGATTCTTCGCCGCGCGCTATCGAAATATTACGACGCGGTGAAAATCCCCGTCTATGCCTGTCGCTTGAGATGGCAGGGGAGCCAGGTAGCCATCTCTTTTCCCTACTTTGCCGAAGGCTGCACCCATGGTTGCGCCACCTGCAAGCCCGCGCTTTTTGACCGGTTAAGAGCAGGGAAGGGAAAAGCCGTAGTCATTGGGGACGGGGTCTCCGATCTGCTGCTCGCCAGAAGAGCGGATGCGGTTCTGGCGAAAAACGGGCTCCGGCAGTTTTGTCAGAGAGAAGGCATCGACTGCTACGCTTTTAACGACTTTCACGATGTGCTTCGAATCATCAGTGGCCTAAGGAGTTAAACGAATGACCGAAGATCAACTGCGAAAATTGGAGGGCGAATACTGCTCATGGGGAGATGCGGTTCACTCCGCTGGACCACCCAAGATATTCGAGCGCTGCGAAGGTTGCTTCCTTTATGACTCCCAGGGAACGCCATTTCTCGATCTCCAGATGGCCTCGGCGACTGCGGGCTTCGGATACAGGAACAAGCGGCTCAACCAAGCTCTTAAGGACCAGCTCGAACGTCTTCCCCAGCTCGGCAGCCACTATCTCCACTCCGAGAAGATCGAGGTTTCCGCACGGATCGCCCAACTGTGCGAAAAAATCTTTCATAGAAAGGGCAGGATCCACTTTAACGTGGGGGGTGCCGTAGCCATGGAGGATGCCGTCAAACTGGTGCGCAACACCACGCATAAAAATGCCGGCTTCGCCTTCATGGGCGGGTACCACGGCCGCACTCTGGGCGCTACGGCGATCACCTCAAGCTACCGCTACCGACGCCGCTATGGGCATTTCGGTGACCGGGCTCAGTTCGTTCCTTACCCCTACTGCTTCCGCTGTTTCTATGGTCTCAAGCGGGAGGATTGCGGCCTTTATTGCCTGAAGCAATTCGAGCAGCTCTTTGACACCGAATACTACTCGTTTTGGGACTCCCGCGCTGAAGAGTGCGAGTTCGGCGCCTTTTACATTGAGCCGCTCCAGGGAACCGGTGGCTATGTCATCCCGCCGAAGGAATACTTCGTCGGGCTCAAAAAAATCCTGGAGCAGCGCAAGATCCTGCTCGTCGATGATGAAGTCCAGATGGGTTTCTTCCGCACGGGAAAGTTCTGGGCGGTCCAGCACCTGGATACCGTCCCGGACGTCATCGTCTTCGGCAAGGCATTGACCAACGGCCTCAATCCCCTTTCGGGGGTATGGGCCGCCGAAGAAATCATCAATCCCAAAATTTTTCCTCCCGGTTCGACCCACTCCACCTACGCGGCGAACCCGCAGGGAACGGCCCTCGCGCTCGAAGTGCTGAAGCTACTGGAAGAACAGGACTACGAGCGGAAGGTCACGGAAAAGGGACAGTACTTTTTGGCGCAACTGAAAGAGCTGCAAAAAAAATACCCGAAGATCATGGGCGATGTGGACGGGCTGGGACTCGCCCTGCGCATCGAGCTGTGCAAAGAGGACGGCATCACGCCGAATCCGGAATTGACCCAGAGGATTTTCTTGGAGGGGATGAAAGGCGACCTCAAGAAAAACGGTAAGAGCTACGGTCTGGTCCTGAACGTCGGAGGTTACTTTAAGAACGTCTTTAGCCTCTCGCCCTCCTTTGAAATAACCAACGAAGAGATCGACACGGCGGTGGAGTTCCTCGATCGCCTCATGCAGCGCTGCTTGAAATAGAAACGGATCCTGCCTTAAGCTTGCCTACATAGCCGGTCATCTCCACATAGCCTGAACCTTGAACCGGTTTGTTCCCTTGGGTCCCGCGCACTTCGACAGCCCCCTCTAGCCAAGGCACCGGTTTTGTTCACAACGTGATTGGCTGTGATAGGTGAAAGAAAAATTATCCCCGATAAAACAAGCTGACGAAAGTAATCCTGTCCGCCTCTTCATCGACTGCAAACTCTATTAGAAACGGATCTGTCCGTACAAGGAAAGTCGGATGCTGTGGATCATAAAAAGTGGGGAAACGCTCTGGTAGATAAGGGTCGCGTACGATGCGAGCTAAGGTTCTGTCGAGCAGCTCTAGCTCGGTCGTCGAAGCGATCTTTTCGACCACAATGGTACGGCGCAGAAAAGCTTGAGTGAAAGCAGGCTCAGCCACTCGGTTTTAGCAGGCCCCTTTTACGCGCCAAGCCGATGAGGCGTTGCACCGTGGGGACTCCCTTCAGGCGGTATATACGGCCAGCACGGAGATCTTCATGTGCCGCGCGTATGTGATCCAAAGACTGCGGGTCCTGCCACAGGCGAGCTAGCTCGGTCAGAAGCTGTAATCGCTCGAAATCCATGACCACGGCGGTGGGCTTGCCCCGCCGAGTAATGATTATCCGTTCGCCCTTCTTTACTTCGTCGAGGAGCTTCAAGAATTGCTGGCGCGCTTCGGTAACTGTTAGGAATCTGTCCATATGTACAGATTAACGTACTGTCATCTGTCTCAACAGTCAAGCACCGCCCTATATGTTTAACCTCCCCCCATAGCCGGTCATCTCGACATAGCCCAACCCCTTAATCGGCTTTTTTTGATACGTGCCGCGCACATCGACGGCCCCCTCCCAATACGTCACTCGGGTGCTCTTTCGGGTATCCAGCTCCTGATCCGGGAAGGAAGGGGAAATTTCCAGGGTGACCTCTTCCGACGGGATGGTCACCTTCCACCCCATCGGATAGATGCCGGCACCGTTTGGACTCTTCCATTTGCCCTGTGGCTCGATCAGGAAGTCTTGAAGCGTGAGATGGCGGGTGGTGCCATCGGGATAGACCAGAGTGCCGCTGGAGTAGGGATCGGGAGAGCCGTCTTTTTGCCGGATCATATAGAGCATCAGCTCGGCCTGATTTTCGAGCTGGATGCTGAACCAGTCCCAGCCCACCTGATCCTCTCTCAATTGATTGCTGCCAAACTCGTGGTCCATCCAGCTAAGCCCGCTGACCTTTTCGTCCTTCCCGGAGATGCGCAACTCACCTTCGGTTTTAAGGCGGGTCAGCGAATAGTAGTAAGAGGCGCGACCCAATCCTTCGCCCTTCTGGCTCAGGCCATCCTGACCGTGCAGGACCGGGGGCTTGAGCGAGGTGAGCCTCAATCGGAGCGCTAGGTCCCGATCTCGCACCTGAATGAGGTGGATCTCGCCCTTTTCTTCGACGGACCATTCCTCGTTCCAGACGAAATAGCGATCAGGCGCCGCTCCCGCTTTGCCTTCGTAGCCGCGGTTGGCACGCTCGCGGAAAAGAAACTTCTTCGCCTGTTTATCGGAAAGCGCGAAATGGGCCATGTAAAGGTCGGTAAAAAGAGGCGGCTTTGTCTTTTCGCCCTTCTGCCGATTGCGCAAGCCGAAGCGAAAAAAGGTCACCTGGTAGCCGAATCTCCTCCCGCTCTGGGTCACCAGATGGCCGGTGTAGTACCACCACTCGGTCTTGAAGTCGGGATGAGAAAAATGATCTCTTGGAAAAGTTATCTTCCTGCCTGGTGATGCGACTTTATAGGTGAAAGACGAAGCAAAGAGAAAGAAGGCTAGCAGTCCGATGATGCCCAGTCGCCGTGACGACCAGAAATGGTTGCAGAATCGCTGCATGGTTTGAGACGCGCTCGAAGTGATGCTATAAGGCACTCTATGGACGAAACAGCATATATCGGTTCCACCCCCCTCACAACTCCCGACGAACTCAAGCAAAAGTTGGGAAGCCCGAATCTCTGTCTCATCGACACCCGGCCCGCGGAACACTTCGCGCGCGGCCAAATAGCGGGAGCGGTTCATTTCGATCTTTTCGGAGTCAGTCTGATCGACACGAGCCCTGCTCCGCTGCGGGCATTCCTCGCCATGATCCACCACCTATTAGAGATGCGCGGCGTCGGTACGGAAAAAGAGGTCGTTGTCTACGAGGAAAACTCCGGCGTGCGGGCGGCGAGAGGGTTGTGGTTCTTGGAATATTTTGGCCACCCCAACGCCCGCGTACTGGACGGCGGCATGCGGGCATGGAGGGAAGCCGGGTTCCGGGTCTCAACCGACCCGGCCTCGCCGAAACCATCCCAATTCAAAATTTCCGAGAAAAGGGATCTCCTTGCCACCGCTGACGACGTGCTTCAGTCCCTGGGTGAACAGAACATCACAATCATCGACACCCGCAGCGACGACGAATACATGGGCCGGAATATCCGTGCGGCCCGTGGCGGCGCTGTCCCGGGGGCGATCCACATCGAGTGGACACAGAACCTGGACCCGAGCGGTAGATACAAGCCCGTCGCGGAGCTGGGGGCTATGTACCAGAAGCTTGGAATTACGCCCGCTAAAGAAGCTATTCCCTACTGCCAGGGAGGGTACCGATCCGCTCACACCTATTTAGCGCTTCGGCTCTGCGGCTTTCCCAAATTACGCAACTATCTGGGGTCATGGGGTGAGTGGGGCAACCGGCCTGACTTACCGATCGAAAAGCCGTGGGAGAAGAAGTGACACCAAAACCTTAACGCTCTCTCGCCACTGAGAAAGTTAGGATCTCCCGGCTAATTGATAAGGACCTAAACCTATACGGCGCAGATTTGCCGGAAGAAATCGTTCCCCTTATCGTCCACCAGAATAAATGCGGAGAAGTCTTCTACCTCGATCTTCCAGATCGCTTCCATTCCCAGTTCAGGATACTCCAGAACTTCCACCTTCTTGATATTTTCCTGCGCCAGTAGCGCCGCCGGTCCTCCCATGGAACCCAGATAAAAGCCGCCGTACTTTTTGCAAGCCTCGGTGACTTGCGGGCTCCGGTTCCCCTTGGCGATCATGATCATCGAAGCGCCGTGCGACTGGAACAGATCCACATAGGAATCCATGCGGCCGGCCGTGGTGGGACCGAAGGAGCCGGAAGGCATGCCGGCGGGCGTCTTTGCCGGTCCTGCATAATAAACCGGGTGGTCTTTGAAGTACTGGGGTAGGCCTTCTCCTCTGTCCAGCCGCTCCTTT
>JACPSF010000295.1 GCA_016193385.1 Deltaproteobacteria bacterium | reverse complement strand
GTTACCGCGACTACGTCTCGGGAGAACTTCTGAGTCATTGGCGGTCGGCTTCAGGTTTTGAAGTGGATTTTATCATCGCTGACCATACGGCGGTTGAAGTGAAAGCCAAGGAAACATCTCATCCCAAGACGTGAAACCCCTATACGCGCTCGCGGAGGAAAAGAAACTCAAAAGATATCTCTGTGTGAGTCTGGAACGCCGGAGACGGAAGATGGACGCGGTAACGATTCTTCCGTGGGAGGAGTTTTTGGCCGAGCTATGGAGCGGCCATTATACCGAGACGGTTTACCAGGGCCGGCGAACAAGGCAGATGACTTGTACGGCCCATCGGAGACGCGAATCCCTTCTCAATGCCGCATACTGTTCCCGGAGATTCCCCCGGAGATTCACCCTACCAGGCGGTGCGTCGAAACCTGGAAAAATTTCCTTCCGATTTCATGTTTCGACTCAGCCTTGCGGAAGCGAGAAAGTTGAACCGATCACAAACTGTGATCGGTTCTCAGAAGCACCGGAATCCCCGCTATGTGCCCTATGCTTTTACGGAACACGGCGCAATCATGGCAGCAAACGTGCTCAACAGCCCCCGTGCTGTCCAGATGAGCGTCTTTGTGGTACGGGCCTTCGTCCGATTACGTCAAATGATCGCGACCCACAAGGATATCGTGGCCAAATTGGTTGAATTGGAACGCAAAGTGGCGAGTCACGATACACATATCAGGTCCCTGTTCGACGCCATCCGTCAGCTCATGACCCCGCCGGCGCCCAAGAAGCGGAAGATAGGATTTCTGGTGCGGGAGAAAGCGGCGCGCTACGGAAGAGGGTAGCGGCCGGTCATTTCAACATTTCGAGAATTCCCGAAACGTGGAAGTGTCGCTGGTTTATGGTTCCGCCAGCATTGCGCCTGACGCCCAACCGTGACCCAGCGCCCAAAAAGACCTTGCTCCTCCAAGGCTTATTGGCGTAAAATGTTTGCAAATTTGGATACTTTGACCTCGCTTCGGGTCAGAGCGGCTTAAGTCCACGCACCTTTGATTCTTCCCAAACAGCCTTGATACCCTGCGGGGAGCTTTCATAGGTCGGGTCAAGGAGGATAACCAAATCATGCGCTCACAGATCCCGCTAAATCCGCAGAGTGTGTTACCGGAAATTACAGTGATGCCGAAGGATAGGCCGGGATGAAAGGGGTTAAGATCCAAACCCCGACCCCGATTCCGCGGGAATTCTAGACGCTCGTGGCTGAAATAAACCCAATTCAAGAAGGCCAGATCCTAACCGGTCCCCTCTTCAACGAGCCGATGCGGGTGGAAATGGTCCGCTCTAGTGGACCGGACACTTGGGAATTAAGACTCGTCGGTGTTCGCTCGGAAAAGTTCCGCAAAGTTAACCTTACAACTAAAGACCTCGCCTCCCTCACCATTCAGGACACCACTTGCTCATACGATGGGGATGGACAGCTTCTGCGCCTCGGGCTACAGGCTTACGCACTAGGGATTGCGTACGAGTTCGATCCTTACTTCGGCCTTTCTATCTCCCGTGTTAGGAGTTCGGGGTCAAGTCTTTTGTTGACAATTGGCGAAGACAAAAAAGAGGCTTCTCACTTTTCGCTGGAGGCCGCTGTGAAACTCTACGTTGGCGTCACGGATAACGACTGGTATCGCTCCTAAGCCAAC
Organism: Deltaproteobacteria bacterium; assembly: GCA_016193385.1. Next base: position 3,358 of record JACPSF010000295.1, on the reverse strand, counting down.
TGCCCAACGTTGGCGAGGTCAATTTCTGGCAGCTCGGCGGGAATCACTTATTTCGTGCTCTCGATCCCGGCGAGCTTTTCCTTTTTAAGCTGCACAGCCCAGAAAACTTCATCGCTGGAGGCGGCTTCTTCACGCACTCTTCATTATTATTGCCGCTTAGTTGGGTGTGCGACTCATTTGGTGGTTGGGTTCGGCCTTGCTTGACATTCTGAGCTCCCTTCCACCTTTCGGGAATTCCCGAAACGTCGAAACGACCGGGAACCCAATTGGCTCATACGCCACATCGTATCCCAGCGGCTCTGAAGAGAGGCGCCTCCTTGACGCTATGCTGATAAGGGTCCAAAATGACTGGACAAATCTGGGGGATACGAGGCGCGTTGGGCTTTTCCGTTCTTGGCAGTCTTAGCCGTCGCACCGGGGCGCTCCTGGCAGCTCCGAGAGGTACGGGAATCAGACTAAACCTATGAAGACAACAATTGATATCCCCGCTAAAATGTTACGACGCGCCGAGGGTCTAGCGGCTGCGAAGGGAATAACGCTGAAACAGCTCTTGACAGAGGCGATTGAGGACAAGCTGCGCCTTGGTGTGAGTCCGTCCGGTGCGCATGGAAGTCCATGGATGAGGCTGTACAGGGCCTTCGCGAAGTCCGAAGAGATGCGGGCTGAAACGCGCCGGATTCAGAAGCTCATGGAAGAGGAGTTTGAAAGGATCAATCCGAAGGACTGGGAATGATCCTCGACACTACCGCCATTTCCGTTCTGGAGACCGAGATTGACCAGCTTGTCTATTCCCTTTACGGCCTGACCAAGGACGAAATCGCCATTATCGAAGACAGCCTGCAGGAAAGGACGGCTGGACGAGAGTCTGCTGACGCTCCAGCGGTTGAGGAAGATCAATGACAAAGTTCCCGTGCCCCTATCTGGGAGGTGAGGTTGAGCTTTCAGACGAACGCGAGCGCCATATAGTGGAACACCACCCCGAGCTTCTGCCGGACCATAAGGCTCGAATCGGAGATACATTGGCAGACCCAGATCAGGTCCGCCGGAGTAAGCGCTTCGGGAATGCGCGGCTCTTGGGAAAGTGGTATAATGATTTGTTGAAGGGAAAGCACCTGATAGTCGTGGTTGTGAGCGAAGCGCGACCTAAAAGCCGAAACTGGATTGTGACAGCTTATGTCATCAGGAAAATCGCAGAAGGAGACACAGAATGGAAGCGAAACTAACTTTCCAGTACGACCGGGAAGGGGACATCCTCTACATCATTTTGCGCAGGGATCTGTTTGAACTACCGGTCACAGCAGACCTGCGTCTAGCGGGAAAGTCCGAATAAGAGAAGACCCTCTCAACAAGTGGGCGCGCCCAATGCTGGAGCTAGAATCAATTAAACCCGCTTGGGTTGGGTTGGTCGAGATACTCCACCGCCTGGAGCAGCAGCCATACCACCCTCCAGTGGGGCGTACGACGTTTCAAAAGATCGCCTATGTCGCCACAGAAGAGGGATTACCCACCGAACTGCACCATCAAAAAGGCAGCTACGGACCTTATTCCCAAGAATTGAAAAGTCTGACTGCTCGCTTGATTAACAATAGCTTGATACGGGAGGAAAAACTCGGTCGCATGTTAGCGGTTAAAGTCGGCCCGACCTTCAACGACGCCCGGAAAGCCTACGAGCAAGATCTCAAGCAGTCGGAATCAATTATAGAAAAGACGGTTGATCTCTTTATGCGCCTTGACACCAAGCAGGCGGAGGTCGTTGCCACGGTTCTGTTTGCTGCCCAAACCTTACGAAAGACCACAGAAGAGAAACCGTCAGAGCGTGATGTTCTCAACGCGGTCATGGAGTAGAAGCAGCGCCGCCGCCCCCCCTCTCGATGAGCCCGAAGTCGCTTTGACCGTCCGCGATCTTGCGGCTTTAAAGTGGCTCCAAGTTAAACCCAGCCCAAACCTGCCCCTGCCCGAGGAAGTCACCACCGACCTTTGATGAAGTTAAGCGGGGGAGCCTGGTCTGGCCTTTCCTTCTTAGCAATCTTGGAATTTCCGCGGGATCTCCGGGGACAGTTTACTGCAATGAGGGATAGAATGTGGCTCCGAGGACCTAACCTGAGGACACTGGTTGTCTCAGCCCGGTCTCGGCTTTCCGAGGAAGTAGCCCCGCGCCATAGGGATGAGGGAAAAAGTGCCTGCGCCGGCTCCACGTTTTTGACGCTGCCCTACTTGCTCAATTGCGCAAATCCGCAACTATCACCCGGAACGCGAGGCGAGGAATAACCGGAAGTGAAGCCGTTTTTCTCCTTATTTACGGGAGAAAAAAGCTTGAATTTCTCCTTATTATAAGGATAAAATGCCAGTGCCATGAAATCCGATACTGCTCAGCCGTTCCGCGCTCAGCTTGCGGAGAAGCTCGCCGACTCGCTCGCCGAGCCGCTTCCGGAAGCGACCCCGCGCCGCATCCACGGGGCCGTGAGCCTTCCAGGCAAGGCGACCGCGGTGGTCGGCATGCGCCGCGCCGGCAAGACTACTTTCCTGCATCAGCTCCGCCGTGAGCGACTTGAGCGCGGGGTAGGCCGCCAGCGCTTGCCCTACGTTAATTTCGAGGACGAGCGGCTCGCGGGACTCCAGGCCAAGGATCTCCACTTGCTCATCGAGGAGTACTACCGCCACTACCCGGCGCTACGCGGGCAACAGACCGTCACATGGTGTTTCGATGAGATCCAGGTCGTGCCTGGCTGGGAGCGCTTCGTGCGGCGGCTGCTCGATACCGAAAAGGTGGAGCTGTTCCTCAGCGGCTCTTCGGCGGCCCTGCTCAGCCGCGAGATCGCGACCGCCATGCGCGGGCGCGCGTGGGAGGTGGTGATCCACCCCTTCAGCTTCGAGGAGTATCTGCGCCACCACCGGCACGCCGTGCCAGAGGCGCCGCACTTCCTGGCAGCGCCGCAGCGGTCGGCGCTGGAGCGCGCGTTCCTCGATTATCTTACCGCCGGCGGATTTCCTGAGGCGCAGGGGCTGGATACCGCAACGCGCCAACGCCTGCTCAGTGACTATGTGGATGTCGCGCTCATGCGGGACGTGGTCGAACGGCACGGCGTCACCAATGTTACGGGCCTACGCTGGCTGTTGCGCCATCTGCTTGGTAATCCGGCGGCGATGTTCAGCGTGGAAAAATTTTACGCGGCCTTGAAGTCGCAAGGCATCGCGATCTCTAAAGACACGGTGCATCAGCTTCTAGGCTATCTGGAGGACTGCTTTCTCGTGCGCACGGTATGGGTGGAGGCGGTCTCCGAGCGTCGGCGTATGGTCAACCCACGCAAGGCGTACCCCGTGGATCCGGGGCTGATTCCGGTGTTTGACCGAAGCGGGC
>JACPSF010000294.1 GCA_016193385.1 Deltaproteobacteria bacterium | reverse complement strand
CTCCGATCTGGAGCCGGGTGTATGCCTGCCCGAGCGTTCCCAGGTTTAGTTCCTGCTTGGCAAGCGCTTTGACGTATTCGGTCGCCCTCTTCTCGCCCCATGGTCCGGCGGATAGCATGGCCAGTTGCGTAATGTCGCTAGACACGCCCAGCTTGCCTCCCTTCCACCTTGGATCCAAAAGATCATCCCATCCCCTGGGCACTTCATGGGGCGGCAAAATCGTTTTGTTGTATGCGGGGAGAATAAACTGGTTGGCAAATGCCACCGTTCCACCGTCATAGCGAATCATCCGCGTGTCGACACCCAGTTTTTTGTAGTCGAACGTTTCGTGAAGTTTCTTGAGCCACAGCATGGCGTGATGGGTATCCATGACTATCATTACATCCGTGTCAGGCGGTATCCCCATAGCTGCGCGGCTCACTACGTTTCCGACATCTGTAGTATAGCTCGAAGAAGGCGTGTAATTTACCTTAACGTCAAGACCGTACTTTTGGTTAAAGGCTTTTCCTAGCGCCCGAGCACCCTGGGGTCCCACGGTGGATGCCGCATAGAACTCGATCGTCCCTTCTTTTTTTGCAGCGGCAACTAGCTCCTCTATGGGAGCAGCTTGGACTGACTCAGCTTGGACAAATGACGCTACTGCTAAGAGGCAGACAAAAAAACTCAACCGTTTCATCGTTGATCCCCTCGTATTACTTCCGGTTAACCAAATTGCATCCTTACCGATTAGCCCACGACACCTGCGCGGGGTCAGAACTCCATCGCTTGAAGAGTTTGAAGAAGCTTCGCTATCCCCCTTTGTTTCCGCTTCGGATCGTCGATTTTACTCAAGCGAACCTGAAGGGGTGTTATCGCCTGCCGGACCTTTTCCAGGTCCGGATCGCTCCAGTATTCGAGGCTGTGGGCATGGGTTTCCCGATCCACTGCTCGATCTGTCGCGAGCCAGACGTCGACGAAGTCATAAAATGCCTTGTCCAGCGCCGGTGGCGTATCCACGTGGGTCCAAGTCCGTTTTAGATCGTTCCAGGCCGCGACGAATCTTCGTATCGCATCATCGATGCGATCAATGCTGTCTTGTGAGAGTTTCTTCTCCATCGCTTACACCTCTTCAGCTCCGTTCAAGTCCGGCAGCTCCCAAGACTTCCCCCAACTTCGCGTAAAAACCGTGAGCCTCGACACCACAGCAGCCTCACTTCTCTGGATTCGCTTCATGACCTATCCCCTTTTCTACCGCTCAGCCGAAGGGCTACTCTCTCAGCTAGCCCACCGCTGCCACAGCCTCGATCTCTACCATGAACTCGGGCCGAGCCAAGGACTTTACCTCCACCAGAGTGGAGGCGGGGAAGTCTTGGGGAAAGTACTCCCTCCGAATTTCCTGGGTCTTGGCCCGGTACTCAGCCATGCTGGTGACATAGATGTTGGTCTTGATGATATCGTGCATGCGGGCCCCGGTACCTTCCAATACCCGCTTCACGTTCTCTAGGGCTGTCCGGGTCTGCAAAGCGATATCTCCCACCCCTACGGGTTTCCCCTCCATGTCCACGGAGACCTGTCCAGCGACAAAGATGAGCTTGCCCCCGCTCACGGCCCACGCCTGCGAGTAGTCACCGAGGGGACGGGGCGCAAGCTCGGTTCGAACAACATCCTTTGGCATACTTCACCTCCTTGATAGATTCGTAGGATCAGAACTCCGTCGTGAGGCCTATTTTTGTTTTGCGGGCTCGATGGTATTCAGCCCGCCTCTTGGCTCTGGCTACGACGGGCCGCGCAAACCCACCCGTCCGGTGCTCGGCTCCTTTCCGCCTCGGTCAGGAGAGTGTGGGCCATGGCCGGGCCAAGGTGTGCTACCAAATCCGGATAGATCCCGAGGTCCTCTGCCGCGCTGTGGGCCGCCAGCAGGTGCACGAGCCTGGTGGTCAGCGCGCGAAGGCCTCGCTCTTCAAACGTTCCGCCCAGAAGAGCCCGGATCTCGTCCACCAATCCCCAGATATGTCCATGCTCCTCGCGCAAGTTAGCAATCGCAGTCGCTAGCCCCTCTGCCACCATCGGGAAGAGCAGCTCCTCCTCCACGTACATGTGGTCAAGCAACGCTCCCGTGGCTTGCCGGAAGAGCTCTGGCTGCACTTGCCCTTTTTCCAAACCCTCTTGAAAGTCGAGAAGCCAGCCCTCGACCCGATGATGAGCATGCTGGAAAAAGGGAATGAGGCCTTCCTCTTGGAACATCGCTTCAGACATCCTGATGCGCCAAAGGTAGCCAGGTCAGCGCCGACAGTCGCCGTCTAGCCCGCTCTATCCCCGGTTTCGTCTGCCCGCTCGTTCCCAAATCCTCGCCTCTCCCTTCAAAGCGCGCAGGTGCGAAAGCCGGCAAAGATGTCATGACGATAGGGCTGGAAGAAATTACGGTACGTGATCCAGGTCAGCCGCGACCGGGTCGCCCAGGCACCCCCTTTCAAGACTTTTCGGTAACCAAACCAGGGAGCCGAGTACTCCCTGTAGGGGTAATCCACGATATACCCGGGAAATGGGTAGAAAGCCGAAGCCGTCCATTCCCAGACATTCCCCACCATCTGCCGGCAGCCAAAAGCGCTCTCGCCAGATGGGAAGGCTCCGACGTCCACGCACCCCAGGTGCCAAGAATCCAGGTTCGCTCGATCGGGAGTCGGCAGATCATCTCCCCACGGATATTTTCTCTTGCGCCCCGTGAGGCCTTTTCCGTCGCCGGTCGGCTCTGGGCTGGCTGCCATTTCCCACTCGGCTTCTGTAGGGAGTCTTCTCCCCGCCCAATTGCAGTAAGCCTCCGCCTCGTACCAGCTCACATGGATCACCGGATGGTGCGGTTCCAGCGGTACAACCCTATTGAAGTGCCGCCTGAGACACCCGCGCTCGCCGCGCATCCAGTATGCTGGGTGTTCGGCCCCTGTTTTCTTGCGCCATACCCAGCCTGGATAGCTCCACAGTTCCGGCCGCAAATACCCCCGCTCTTCAACAAATCCGGTGAATTCCACGTTGGTCACAGGCGCCCGTGCGATTCGAAAGGGATGGACCTCCACCGGATG
>JACPSF010000293.1 GCA_016193385.1 Deltaproteobacteria bacterium | reverse complement strand
GACCAATTTCCGTCTTGACTGAGCCCCTTGTTTTGGGCTAAGCTCTCCTCACGGTAGCCTCAGCGCGTCGGCTATTTTCTTTGTTGTCTTTTCATTATCCAATCTCGCGTTCCCTCTCCCGGGGGCTATCGAGAAGATCTCAGGATCGTCCCTGTCGTTGCAGTTGTCCCCTCAGCCCGGGAGGATACCCTGTGGGTGAGGACCCCGCTGCCAGACGTTCCGATGCGCGCCTCTTTCGTCCGCGCTCTTTTCCGACCCGGCCGGGCGAACGTGAGCGGCCGCAGGTGACCTGCGACCGTTCTGCCCATTGACATCTGGTCATATAACTGTACAATTGTCTGTGATAGAAAAGGGAGCGGGTCATGGACATTGTGATTGATACCTCTGCTTTGCTTGCCGTCATCATAGCAGAACCGGAGCGAGATAGGATCGTCCAACTAACGTCGGGACACACGCTCATCGGTCCTGGGTCAATCCCCTGGGAAATCGGGAATGCCTTCTCGGCCATGTTAAAGCAGCGCCGTCTCGGCTTGATTGAGACTCAGCAGGGGCTGAAGATCTTTGACGCCATCCCTCTGCGGTTTGTCAGAGTGGATCTGAACAATGCCATTTCCATCGCCTATCAAACCAAAGCATACGCTTACGATGCGTACTTCCTGGATTGTGCAATTCGCCACGCTGCTCCCCTGCTGACCTTGGATCGTGCCCTAGAACGTGCGGCGCTGAAACTTGGTGTGAAATTGATGGAGGTCTGAAATGCGAGTCTATACCTATTCGGAAGCAAGGCAGAAGCTCTCTAGTGTCTTGGACAAGGCAGAATCGATGGGAAAGGTGCTCATCCGCCGAAAGGATGGAAGAACCTTTGCATTAATCCCCGAGCAGACACGTCGCTCCCCTCTAGATGTTCCCTCGATCCGAGCAACCGTCTCCACGGAAGAACTCGTTGAAATTATAAGGAAAGAGAGGGGCAGAACAAGAGGGTGGAGGCGACGCGTCTAAAGCCGCGCGCCTCACCCTCGCCGTGTGTGCCAGGTATGGCACAGAACGAGCGAGGTGAAAGTCCTCGTGCCAGGTAATCGCGGAGCCGAAGGCTAGGAGAAGGGCAAGGGCTGCGGCCGCGAGGCGCAGTCTGAAGGAAGCCCAATCCAAAGGCGCGGGGCGACCTGTCTGCGTGCGACGCACAGGCAGGCGAACAGGAACCGGATAGGAGGTGTGTCCGGAATCGGAATTCCGGGGACACCATACTTAATTCCTCCTTGACTTGTGAATTGCTTTCATTAAATTCCACCACATGGCTCGAATTGCGCGTGTTATAGCTGCAGGCCTGCCTCATCATGTTACCCAACGCGGCAACCGGCGGATGCTCACCTTTTTCCGCGACGGAGACTATCCGGCTTACGTTTCGTTGATGGTAGAGTGGTGCTAGCCTCGACTTTGACAACTGGGCGCCATTTTAGCATGGGGTCAGGCTTGTGTAATTGCTTTTTGATGTTTGACCAATGGTTTCGCCTCTGGCCTGCCTGTGCGCCTGCCCGCGCGGACACGCAGGCGGGGACACGCAGACAGGCCCGCCCGCGCTGGCGATGCGCTGCAATGCCCCCACCGCCAGATTCAGTGTTGAGACGTCCCGGTTGAACCGTCGAGCAACTTCCGTGAGCGGCACCGCACCGGTGCGCATTGCCAACTACCCGCCTGCAACGGTGGGGTCTAGGCGGCTCACTTAATAGTTCAGCGTTGGGGGAGAAAGTTACTGGCAATCGAGAGAGACATCAGATAATATGATTCTCAGCTTTTGCATGGAGGATCTCTGATGTCGCAAAAACTTTCAGTTACAGAGGTGGCTCGTCGCTTCGCGGAGTACATCAATCGTGTTGCCTACCGTGGCGAGTGTTTCGTGCTCGTACGCGGCAACAAACCCATTGCGGAACTCCGTCCCCTTCCGGCGGGGAAACGGCTCGCGGAACTCCCCGCGCTGTTGGCGTCGCTGCCCCATCTCTCCGAGACGGACGCCGCGCAATTCGCCGCAGACCTCACAGCGGCACGGGAGGCGCTCGCCCATGCGGAGGCTCGCGATCCGTGGCGGTCTTGATCGATGCTAGTATCTTGATCGAGTCCGAGCGGGGACGGCTTGATCTGGAGCGGCATCTGGCGCACCGACAGCAGGAAGAATTCTTTCTGTCGGTCGTCACGGCCAGTGAACTGCTCCACGGGGTGCATCGCGCCGTGCAGCCGGAGGTCCGTACGAAGCGATCCGCCTTTGTCGAAGCCATCTTGGAGCGTTTTCCCCTGCTGCCTGTGGATCTGGCCACGGCCCGCGCCCATGCCCAAGTGTGGGCGACCCTGGCCGCGGCGGGCACGCTGATTGGGCCGCATGATCTCTGGCTGGCGGCCGCCTGTATTGCCCACGGGCTCACCATGGTCACCGCCAACATCCGTGAATTTACTCGGGTCCCAGGACTGGCGGTCGACGTGTGGGGCGGGCCTGTCTAGTGTGTCTGACCGCGCCGAACCCATAAGGATTGAGGAGACCTGAAAGGTCGTTTCAATCCATTGTTCAAGAAGCCCGTCTTGTTGGTACCGACCTGCCGGCACTTCATCGACCAGAGCGGCGGCGAGTCCGGTTCCCTGGCTGGAAATTCCGGGGACACCATACTGAATTCTTTTTTGACTTGTGATTTGCCCCAATTAAATTCCACCCATGGCTCGAATTGCGCGTGTAATAGCTGCCGGCAGACCTCACCACGTTACCCAACGGGGCAACCGGCGGATGCCCGCCTTTTTCCGCGACGAAGACTATCAGGCGTACATCTCGTTGATGGCCGAGTGGTGCGAGAAATGCCATGTGGCAATCTGAATTCCGGAATTCCGGGAATTCCTGTCGGCGTGAGGGGCCAGCCAGTCCTGCATACCCAGCCCCGCTCCAGTCCAGGCCCTGCCAAGAACTGGGGGGGAAGGCTAAGATGTCTTGACAACTCCTTGGGAAGGCAAGAGTATCACAGGAGATAGGGGTCAGGCTTGTGTAATTGCTTTTTGATGTTTGACCAATGGTTTCGCCTCTGGCCTGCCTGTGCGCCTGCCCGCGCGGACACGCAGGCGGGGACACGCAGACAGGCCCGCCCGCGCT
>JACPSF010000245.1 GCA_016193385.1 Deltaproteobacteria bacterium | reverse complement strand
GTGACGCCGCTGGCGCATTTCTTCGCGAACCTTTTCGCCGAACGCAACGAATTCGCTGATGTGCAGACGATCCTGTACCAGTTCAAAGCTCTCCAGAAACCCGAGCCGGACGGCCATCATGAGCGCATCGCCTGTCCAACTGTGATCCTGACCGGGAGCGAGGACAGCGCCCATCAGAGAGCCTTCGCGCTTAAGGCACGTATACCCAATTGCGAGTTGAAGGTCTTGCCGGGAGCCGGCCACGCCTGTCAGATGGAGCAGCCTTGGCTTTTTGATCGCTTTATGATCGAATTTCTTACCAAGCACGGCCTGTTCCCCGCAGCATCCAAGCCGGCTATGGTGATGGTCTGAATGGGCGTTGCTCCCGCGAATCTCTGATTTTCAGTTACGCGCCTCTGTTTTCAATCATTCGGTGTCGGATGGCTGGTCCGCATCAGAGGACACACGGCCAGGTCTGTTGATTATAGATTTTCACCGTGCTGGATGACGCCCATGAGTCGGGCGCTGTGAATCGAACATCCTGGAGCCTACTAACCAGAAATTTGCCAGGCTTGACAGACCTACTTATAGAGAATGTCCTTCAATTTCGCTACCAGACCAGGGCTCAGCTTGAAGAGACGAGATACCATCTCCTCCAGCTCCCCGCCGCTCACCGGGTCGAGACCCAATTTGGCCTTTTCCGCCTCCGCCAGGAAAGCCGGGTCTCTAAGGGTTTGCTGGAAAGCGCTACGCAAGACCCCCACACGCTCTTTTGGTGTCCCAGGAGGGAGAACAAATGGGCGGGCGTACTTGCTGCCGTCGTCGATACCCACTTCGATCAACTGGCGACCTTCCTCGGTCTTGGCGAGGCTCAGAGCCGTTGGGACTCTAGGAAGGTCCGGGAACTCCTTGGAGACGGCTTTCAGTACCGGGACTGCATCGCCCGCGTCCAGAGCTTTACGCCAGGTGGCCTTAATGGAGTCCCACGCCCAGCAGCTCCCGGCTAGCTCCCCGCTGTCGGCGGCTAGACGAATGTCAGCAGTCCCTTTGTAACCTGTGACGAGCTGTATGGGTAGTCCAATGGCCGTCCTTAGAATCCTGATCACGTTATCAGGTGCGTAAGCGCCAGGGGCAGTCCCGCCCAGTTTGACCGGAGTCTTCGACGCCATCCACTTTTCCACACTTGTAATCCCGGTGGCTTTGGTCAGAGCGCAGACAACGTCCTCTGTGACCGCAGCACCCACAAACTCAAACCGCCGCGCGTCAAACTCGATTCCCGCTTGCCCCAGGACCTGACCTAAGAAGAAACCGCCGATGAAGTGACCCATAGTCAGTCCATCAGGCTTTGCAACTTTGTAAACGTGATTGGCCGCCACGAGGCTTCCGGCTCCGGTCATATTCTCCACAATGACCGTCGGACCACCAGAAATGTGTCTTGAAATATGCCGCCCGATAACCCTGGCATAAGTATCGAAGCCACCTCCAGCGGAAAAGCCGACGACGATGCGGACCGTTTTATCCTTGTAAAAGGGCTCTTGCGCAGAAAGGGACGTACCGAAACCGACAGCAACCGCAAGCATCCCCAGCGCCGTAAAGCCCTTCATCCCTTTAACCGTTACACCTTTTGATCTTCCCATCTCCTACGCTCCTTTGCCTGCCAGCTAAACTCATCCAGATCGTATTCAAAGGGATTCTTCATATTACGCAAGTTGCGCTACGCAATTTGCGTAATACCACGGTCTTCCCGACGCGTAAAGGGCGTACCGGCGTAACAACCGATCCTGAAATCCGAAACCCGTGTCAGGCTCAACAGATCAACAAGGCGAGGCTCATCGGCTCGGGGTCGGGTATTTCGATCTATGCAATCTTTAGAATTCTCTCGCATTCTTCCTTTATCCCCCGCTCTTTCTCCACGCGCTCTGAAAACCAGCGCGGCTTTTGCGACTATTGGTAGATCTTCTGGATCCTCGCTTTCCACTCGGCGTCTTTCTCGGTCGTCTCCCGGACCAGGATGGTCTGCAGGTCTCCGTTTAAGAGCTTCACGCCTTCGAGCGCCTTATTGATCTCGGGTTTGGCCGGCACATCCTTGTTCGCTGGAAGGTTACCTCCGTCGGCGAAAAGCCGTTGCCCCTCATCGCTCACCAGGAAGTTGACAAAGAGCTTGGCTGCATTGGGGTGAGGGGCATTTTTGTGGATGGCCGTCGTGGTGGGCCACCAGATTCCTCCTTCCTTGAAGGTGGAGTAGGCAAGCCCGGGATAGGTCCCGCCAAACTGCGTAGCCATATAGTTCACCGTAAAAACACCGACGGCGTACTCTTTAAGCCCGACGGCGAAGTGGAGCGTGGGCCAGCCGGCTTCGTACCTCCCTACGTTCCCGCGAAACCGCGTCCAGTAATCGCGCCAGTTAGCCATGTCACGGTTGAACCAGGTAAAGTAGGACAGGATGTCACGATGTCCGGCTCGCCCACGTAGGACCCTTCTATCTTTATCCCGTACTTTTTCTCGAAGGCCTCGGCCAATCGCGTGAAGGCCGGAAAGACAACGATCCGGAGCCGACCCTCGCGCATCGCCGCTCTTTCCAGATCGGCGTCGCTCGCGCCCTGGGCCCTGCCGGAGGCGGGGGTAAGCAGGACAAGATGGGCGAAAAAGGTTAGCGCAAACAGGCGCCAAAAACCTCTGACAAGGCTCAAGCTTGAAAGCGCAATCTTCATTTCCGCTCTCCTATAGGAATACTGAACGGCTTTGAGTCATGAACTTTTGGTTCTACGCCCTTAGCTGTGATGTCCCCTACAGCCGTGGACCACCCCTCAGTGGTTGGCGAGGTGGCCGCAGTTTACTCCGCCTCCCCATGCTGTCAAGAGTTCTTCCACAGGCCAAATTTTCCCCTTGATGGGCACCGAGATGGTAGGGACCGTTGAGACCGTGCCAGATGCTTGACAGACGGGAAAGACGGAATAGGCGTGTAGAGTTATGAACGGAGCTTGGATATAAGGAAAGGGTCTCCTTCTGCGGCGTCGCGTCTGTTTGTGGATCTCAGTGGATTATCAGCCAGTCACCCATCCATGCTCTTCGGCACGTGGCAACTTCAAGCTGGGCAGGTTTCGGCACCCGCGGCTATGAAGCGGCGGATCGGATTACTAGGCGGGGACCATCGTGAACCCTCGACCCGCTAATAGATTCCGCCATCAGGTAGAAGGACTGAACGTCTTTACATCGAAGATTCTGATACCTTGGTCTAGAATCCTTTGACGTCGATGGCCCGGTTACTTCACCGACAAAGCCTTCTTTAATTCCGCCAGTACAGAGGGTGTTAATTTAAATAGCTTGGCCACAGTTCTTTCCAGATCTTCGCCCGTAACCGGCTCGATATCCAAATTGGACTTCTTAGCTTCTGCCAAAAATTCGGGGTCCGCTAAGGTCGCTGCGAAAGCCGTACGAAGGAATTGCACCCGTTCTTTTGGTGTCCCCGGCGGCACCACGTACGGTCGCACAAGTGTGCTCACATCGTGAATCCCCGCCTGGATCAGCTGATGGCCCTCTTCCGTATTAGCAAAATTAATCGCTACGGGAACATTGGGCAGCTCGGAGTGAGCGCTAGCCACTATCTGTAGCACAACCACCATGTCTCCTGATTCAATGTCCTTGCGCGATGTCACCCGCAAAGACTCCCATCCGATGCAGGTTCCGTGAAGCTCACCACCCTGCATAGCCAAGCGAATCTCCGGGGCCCCCTTATAACCCGACACGATTTGAATAGGGAGACCAAGAGCGGCCTTTAAAACGGCGGGAAAATCGTAACTACTAGCGCCCGGACCGGTCGCGCCGAGTTTAACAGCCATCTTGGACCTTCTCCACTTTTCAAGACTCGTGACGTCGCTAGTCTTGGTCGTGACGCAGACAGGGTTTTCTCTCATGGGAGAGCCGACGTATTCGAACCTCAGAGCGTCGAACTCAATCCCTGGCCGACCCAGAATTTGACCCACGAAGATCCCTCCGATAAAGTTCCCGATCGTAAGTCCATCAGGTCTAGCTGCCTTATAGACATGATTCGCAGCGATGAGGCTACCGGCTCCGGGCATGTTCTCCACAATGATTGTCGAAACGCCGGGGAGATATTTCCCCAAATGCCTTCCGATGGTGCGAGAATACGCGTCGAAAGCGCCTCCTGCGGTAAACCCAACAATAATTCGAACTGTTCTTCCCTTGAAAAAATCGTGCGTCGTCGCGTGCGCGAGCCCGCCGTTTACACCAGCTATCACGATGATCCCTACGACCAAGCGACAAATTTTTCTAAGCATTTGGAGCCCCCCTCGACATCACTGAGTTAAGGCGGTGGCCTAATTCCCCATTTCTTAATTCCGGTGACATAATACTAACTTCTAGCAAATCTTTCGTGGACGGAATCAGCAAAGCATGTCAGAGAGTCGCCCACGTGATTCTCGTAGATCCAGGCGACATGCCAGCGCGAGCCAGTTAGGGGACCGTTACCTCGGCTGCTCCAGAACCATAAGCTAAAGCGCTGACCCTGCATTCGCTAATCGCCAGCAATTAGTATCCCGATCCGCCGATCTTTCTGCTGGCCGACCTGGGCGTCGTCGGCGATGTCTTCAAAATCGTTCCCCAGCCGATCGAAGAAATCAAGAAGCGAAAAGCCCGCTAACGGAGCAGGCGGATATCCAAGCCAAAAATACGGCCGTCCGGTCGCGGTTCATGTTCGAGCTTTCTTGCCAGGCCCCAAAGCTCTTGGTGGCGCCACATGAAGCAAGCCGGCGCCTCCTCGGTGATAGCGCTCATAGCCTGCGACAGGTACTTCCGGCGCCGCTCAGGATCAAACTCCTGCTGCTCTTTGTCCAAGAACTCGTCGATCTTCGGATTCGACAAACCGATCCGCGGCGAGCCGCCGGTCCTGAAGTACTGGTGCAGGGCGCGGCTCGGGTCGACCACGGCGCCCCTGCCCATGTAATAGAACGGGACCCGTCCCTTCTGCACGTTGGCCCAAAGCGTGGGCCAGTCCGGGGTGAGCAGCTTGGTGCGAATTCCGACGGCGTTGAGCATCGGAACCATGGCCTCGGTGATCTGCTTGTCCAGGATGTAGCGCCCGACCGGGGTCTGAAGCTCCACGTCCACTCCATTGGGGTATCCGGCCTGAGCCAATAGCTTCTTGGCCCTTTCCGGGTTGTACTCGTACTTCGGCTTGAGGTTCGGGTCGTAGCCGTACTGGCCCGGTCCGATCGGCCCGTCGAGGCGGGCCCCGAAGCTCTCGAGCAGGGTATTGATGATTTTGTCCCGGTCGATGGCATAACAAACTGCCTGCCGCACCTCTTTCTTGTCGAAAGGCGGCTTGGGCATCATGGCGAGGAACATGATCTCGACCGAGTTCACGCCTGTAATCTTGTGGTTCGGCGAGGCCTCGACGCGGTGGCGCAGGTGCGGAGGGATGAACTGGGCGATCTGGATTTCATTGTTGATGAGCGCCGTCACGCGCTGCTCTACCTCGCGCATGACGCGAAAGACAACCTCATCCGGCGCGCGAGGATTCTTCTTGGCCTCGGGATGATCGGCTCTTTTCGCTATGACCAGGCGCTGTCCGGGGACAAGCTCTTTGAGCCGGTAGGGGCCGCCCCCCATCATGTGCTGCCTGTCTGCCGCATCGCGCCCATATTTATCGTAGGCCGCTTTGCTGGTGACGATCAGGCGATCGCAAACAAACTCGTCTATGATGGCCGTCGGTGTCTCAGTGACAAAGCCCACCGTGTGCTTATCCACCACCTCGGCTTTGACGATAGGCCCGGCAACAGACGCTTTCTGTTTGCTCTGCGGGTCGCGGAGGACCCGGTTCATGGAGTGGACCACGTCCTCTGCAGTGACTGGCGAGCCGTCGTTGAAGTGGTACCTCTCGTCCAGATAGAAATGCCACGAATTTGGGCCCTTGGCCTCCCAGCGCTTTGCGAGCCGGCCGTCGTACCCACCCGTATGGAAATTATAGGTGCAGAAGGGCCCCGTGACCTCGCTCCAGATCCCGTAGAGCAGCGTGACGCTGTCGCCGTACGGATTGTGAGTTTCGATAGTTTCGGTAATGCCCAGCGAGACACGCGTTTGAGCCAAAGAAGATTGCGGCACACCCACAACAATCCACGCACCCAGAAAGGTCATCAAAGCGATGTGGATTTCCCTCATGGCGAACCTCCTGATTTTATCTGGATTTCAGATCCCAGATTCCAGAACTATTGGCCCAATACTTCAGCACTCTTTTGTTGACGGCATACATCTATGCCCACCCGTATCCCCTGTCAAGGGAACCTAGGTTTTAGCACAATGACCACGATGGTCGACGGGGCCACAGGCTCACGCCGGAAGATTAAATCGGGCGACTGGTGGGATTACGAATCCTTGGCTGGCGCAGAACTATAAGCTAAAGCCCTGCCCCTCTAACGCCTCCTGCGCCGTTTGACGGAGAAACGTGATGAAAGTCAACGATTGCTGTAAAGGCGTTCGATGACTCCGCTACGGTCGACTTCCGAGAGCGGGCCTGCATCGATGAAATCGGCCGGCTTGCGCTCCCCATAGCGTGGATCTACTCTTGCCAAGTGATTTAAGACCGCTTGGACAGAGGACTCTACCACGTAAGGCTTAACGGGGAGCTCGGGAACATAGAAGTTATAGGTTTCTTCCAAAGCCTCCCGATCGTCGGTGCCGAGAAACTTACCGAGAATTCTTATGCCCTCTTCCCTCCGGGTCCTCAACAAGTGAACGCCACGCACCATCGCCCGAAGCACACGGTGCGTTAGATTGGGATGGTTTTTTATAAAAGTTCGGTGGGCCGTAATCGAGGCGCCCTGAAAGTTTACCTTGAGATCAGAAGTTATTACGAGGAAGTTCATGCCGGCCTTGCGTGCCCAGACAGTCCGAGGCGGCGAGAGCAATGCGGCAGCAACCTTACCCGTCTCCAACGCCGGCCACAGCAGCGGACTATCGCCAAGGTAAAGAAGTTTCACGTCCCTGTCGGGATCCAAGCCAAGATGGCGTAGGGAAATGCGGGTGTTGATATCAAAAGCATCGCCGGGGCGTTGCACTCCGACAATCTTTCCCCGAAGGTCGTCGGCCCTTCGGATCTCTGGGCGAGAAACTAACACCTGACCAGCGAAGCGTGGCGAGAAGCCTCCCAGCATGACCAGATCTCCGTGACGGATAGAGGCGGGGATAAGCAACAAAGCGGACATGATGGAGAACTCAGTCTCCTTCGCGATGAGGACCATTGGAGCGATAGAGCCTGCTGTTCGGATAACCTCAGCCTGGATGCCTTCCTCGCGGAAGAAGCCAGCCTGGACGGCGGCAAATGGGATCGACATCGACACCGTGCTGGAGGAATAGCCGATGCGTATCCGCTCTTTCTCGGGCTTTCCTTGAGCCAACGTAGCAGGCGGGATGGACAGGAGAAAAAAAACCGTTGCAGCAGCGCCAAAGCATTTTGTCACGATAGGGTGCACCTCCCGACGACTATTGGGTCAAGGCCTATAGGCCCATAGCTCTCATGTACTTCTTTCTGAGCTCCTTCCAGGCTTTGGGTTCTTCATATTACGCAAGTTGCCTAATACCACGGCCTGCCCGGCCGGTAAAGGGCGTACCGGGGGAATTCCGGGGACGTAATACAAATTTCTAATGTAGGGTTCTGTGCCAGGCTTGACAGATTGGAAAGATGCTTGGAAGGCAATTAAAAGGGCTAAACTTTTGGATTCGTGGGGGACGAGGCATGACGACGCAGTTACAGCTAGCTTTCCCGTTCGTCAAGCCTGGCGCGGGCTCCGCAAGGTGACTTTTCCCAGCCCTCCGGCTATAGCCGCCCACTGGGCTGTCTCCCCAACTTCAATATCGCCACCTGCTCCGGCGTAAAAGGCGCATCAAACAGAACTTGCCGCTCTTGGTAAGCGCGGAAGAAATCCGTGATGAAATGCATACGCTCTTTGAAGTCCGCCCAATCCTCGGCACCGCTGTCGCTCAGGCTGTCCGGAGTCACGTCGGTCTGCGCCAACATCTCTCTAAGTTTTGGATTACGGATCTGCGCCAGCGCTTGCGGAAATGTCATCGACAAATCTCGTCCCAGGCGAAGCACCTCGGCACCAGGCAAATGGAGCGCCATCAGGTGGGCGGTAATAACTTGCCGAACAAGCCGATTCACCTGTTGC
>JACPSF010000244.1 GCA_016193385.1 Deltaproteobacteria bacterium | reverse complement strand
GAACTTTTTTCTTCCATCAGGAGATCAACAAAGTTCAAAGGCGCTTCTATCCTCGGCGTTGTTCTGCTCGTTGGAGTCAGCCGCGCGCGCCCCTCTTGGTCGCGCTAAATGCCGAAAACCAGGCGGAGCAAGGCTTGCAGGATCAAGCTGAAAGCGCCGCGCAGCGTGGTTTTGGCCGAGAGGTCCGGTTCTTCCTCGGCGTGCGGATAGGCAAAGATCCCGCGCGTGCCAGTGGTCACCCAGGCCTGCGGATCCGGGGCGACCTTCACAACCTTCTGAATGATCCTCTCATGATCTAATTTTTCCGACCTGGTTTTTTCCTGCAGGCGCTTGTAGCGACTGAACTGGCCGCGGTTGAGCCAGATTCCCTCACATCTGTGGCAGCGCTGAAGTTGTATCTCAGAAGGCAAAAGGGGATCGTGGAAGACTCGGAGCCGATCCCTGCACCTGGGACAGTAGAGTTGCTTCCCTTCCATCATGACGGGATTCCGAAGGAGTTTTTCGTCCAACGGATCTAAACGAGAAACCTCCCCGGGATCAATCGGGAAGAGCTCCCACTTATCGCACCATATTCCGCCGCATTGGCCGCATTGGTCGAGAACGATCATCTGTCCCGGATTGGCATGCGCGGAAACTTCGCGCATCTCGGTATCGCAAAGAGGGCATCGTCCCATCTTTTCCCCTCCTCGCCTCCTACAACCGGTTTAAGGGTTGCAAGGTTCAAGAGTTTCAGGGCTATCCTTCATCCTATTGGGCCTTTATCTCTTTATCCCTTTGACCCTTTGACATCCCTTGGAGGCCAGCCATCCGGTAAAGCAGCATGATCCGGCGAGCGATCGGGGGATGCGTGCTGAGGAGATCCGCCAGGCGCCCTTCACGGTCATCGACGCGCCGTCTCAGGGGATTCACGAAGAACAGGTGAGCGGTGCCCCGGCTCGCGCGAGAAAAAGGCATCGCGGCGCCGCGAATCTTCTCCAACGCTTTGGCGAGGCCAACAGGGTTGCGCGTATATTCCGCGGCCGTAGCGTCCGCCAGATACTCCCGCTGCCGGGAAACGGCCATGGCCAAGAGGCGGGAAATCAGGGGCGCAAATAAAATCAGGATGACGGCGGGAATCACCAGTGCCGCGCTCTTGCCGCCACTCCCCCGGCGCGAGCGGGAGGTGTTGAAGGATCGCTGGGCCCAGTCGGAGAGCAGGGCGATGCCTCCCAGGAGAATACTCACCAGGGTCATGAGGAGGATATCATCGTTGCGGACATGGCCGAGTTCGTGGGCTATCACGCCCTGCGTCTCTTCCCGGTCGAGCAGCGTCAACAGCCCGGTGGTGACGCAGACCGAAGCGTGAAACTCGTCCCTCCCGGTGGCAAAGGCGTTTGGCGCCGGATCGAAGATGACGTAGACCTTGGGCATGGGGCATCCTGAAGCGAGCGCCATCTCGGTGACGACGTTGTGCAGCTCCCGATGCTCAGGGATCTGAATATCGAGGGGCTCCGCGCCCAGAGAGCGCAGAATCAATTCGCTGCCGTGATAATAGGACGTGAGGGAGAGCGCCGAAGCGAAGCCAAGCGCGAGCACCGTTGCCCAGGGAAAAGCAGGGCCGGAGGGGGCGAAGGCATCAAGGTAAAGATAATCGACCGCAAGCCCGACCGCAAGGAAAAGGATCAGGAACAACAAGATAATCCATGCGCTTAGCCAGCGGTTGCGCGCCTGGCGGTCCCTGAAGTCCTCAGGCGCGTGGCTGTCCAGGCGCTCGGCCATCGCCTAGGCGCGCAGCGAGAGGTCCACTCGGGGGGTGGCCTTCTCGGCCTCCGCCACCGAAAAAAACTCGGTCGGCTGGAAGTTGAAGAACCTGGCAATCACGCTGGAGGGAAAGACTTCCTGGCGCATATTAAACCGCATCACCAGGTCATTGTAGTACTGGCGGGCAAAAGCGATCTGGTTCTCGGTAGTCGTAAGCTCTTCCTGGAGGCGCAAAACGTTTTCGTTGGCTTTGAGGTCCGGGTAGTTCTCCATCAGGGCAAAGATCCTTCCCAGAGACTGAGTGAGGAGGTCCTCCGCCTGGGCGCTCTCTTTAACGCTGCGCGAGGTCACGGCCTTGGCGCGCGCCTCCATGACTTTCTCCAAGGTCTCCTGCTCGTAGCGCATGTATCCCTTGACCGCCTCGACCAGGTTGGGGATCAGATCATGGCGGCGCTTGAGCTGGACATCGATCTGCTTCCACGCGTTCTGGATGCGGTGGCGCAGGCTCACCAAAAGATTATACGTCCAGATGACCCAGAGAACGGCCAGAACTAAGATCCCGAGCACTACCCATCTCATGATTTCTCTCCTTCGTAGCTGCCAGCGCCAGACTTCGAGTTTCTATAGTGAAGGAAAAAAGAAAATTACCATAATCACCCTATCCTCCCTCAAATCCCTCTTTCTCCCCCTTTGGTAAAGGGGGATAGAGGGGGATTTAGGAGAGCGAGAGGGGATTTGATGTCAACTTATTTAATTCCGTCACTATAGTTTTGAGTTCTCAGTTCTGAATCAACCAACTCAAAATTCAAAACTATTTTCTTGACTCCTGCCTGCTTCATTCACGAATCAGTATCGAATCCGTGATTTCAGAGACCGCCCCCACGCCGGTCATGATCATCACTCTTTTCAGCTCGTCCGTAAAAAGCCGGATCACCCGTTCCACCCCCGCCACCCCCGCCGCGGCCACTCCCCAGGCCACCGGCCTCCCCACCAACACCGCCTTCGCTCCCAGCGCCAACGCCTTCGCGATGTCCCCGCCGCTTCGTACCCCACTATCCAACAACACCGGGACCTTTCCTCCCACCGCCTCCACCACCTCGGGCAGCGCTTCCACCGCCGCGCGGTTATAATCCAAAATCCGGCCCCCGTGGTTTGACACCACCACCGCATCGGCTCCCGCGGCCACAGCTACCCGAGCATCCGCCGCCCCCATGATACCCTTGACAACCAGCGGAAGCGAAACTTCCCGCTTCAGCCACTCGATATCCTTCGGCGAGGCCGGATGCCCAATACGCGGCTTACCGTCGATTTTAGAAAGCGGAATCCGGTCGCCGATCTTGACTGGCTGGACCGTATCCATCGTCAACCCCACCGCTGCAAACCCTACTTCCTGAGCGAGCTTTGCGCAGCGCAAAACATCCTCCCGGCCGCGGGTAAGATAACCCATGAAAACGATAGGCGCACGACTCGCGTCTTTCCAGTCGCGCGGGCTCGATATCGCGGCGTGGCTCACAAACAGCATGGTTTCCGCGCGGCCCGCGCCTTCGCCAACCTCGCGCTCGGCGGTCTCTCTGATCATGCCGAAGCTCCCCACGGGGGCGACGAAAGCCGGAGTCGAAACCCGGTGCCCGAAAAGCTCGACCGTAGTGCCGGGATCGGTGATGTCGTGAAAAATCCGCTGGCGGAAGAGAAACCGCTGCAAGGACCGCTGATTGCGCCTGAACGTCGCACGGGTCTCCGCCGCGCCCATGAAGTGCCTCCACGCCTCCTGCGGCATCCTCGCGCGCGCAAGCGCGCGGATCTCCCGCAGCCCCATTTCCTCTATCGGTTTTTCAATCATAAACAAGCAGGCCTCCCAACTCTTAACGCCGGACTTTACAGCGGGCAGATGAGGGTGTCAAATTAGCTCCCCGGATTCGCTTGACAGAATCAAGCCTATTCTCTAGACGTTTGCTGTGAGCCCAAAGGCATCATTCGGAGTCAGGGTGCCCAACTCGGGTCCCCTCGCATCACCCTCTTCCATGGTCCAGGTCGCGACGGCGGCACAGTCGCTTGGTTATGACTCTGTCTGGGTCCATGACCATCTGACCTGGACAGCCGAGATCCATCGAACCCACATCTCTTCCGGATCTGAAGAAGCGCTCAAGGTCAAGCAAGAGCCAGATTTTTATGAGGCACTTACTTCCCTTTCGTACCTGACGGGCAGGGTCAATAAGGTAAGGATCGGGATCGCCTGTTTAGTGGTCCCTTGCAGAAACCCTCTCTACGCCGCCAAACAGATCGCAACCCTCGATGTGCTCTCCGGAGGCAGGTTGGACGTGGGTGTCGGAATAGGGTCGCCCGCAACCATCGATTCCAGAGAGTACGAGGTCCTTGGAGTGAACCGGGGCGTGAGAGGGAAAATATGCGACGATTATATCGGTGCGATGAAGTCAATCTGGACCACCCATCCGTCCTCTTATCACGGGAGCTTCATCACATTTGAAGATGCGGAGATATTCCCCAAACCGCTCCAAAAGCCTTATCCGCCTATTTGGGTGGGCGGCTGGACAGAGGCGGCCATGAAGAGAACCGCGCGCTTAGGCGACGGATGGCTCCCTGCCTGGCTCACGCCTGAAGATATCGGGACCCGGTATCGGAAGCTAAAGGAGATGGCACGCCAATTCGGCAGAGACGGAGATGCTATCCGCCTCGGGATAGAAGTCTACGCAAGCATCGATAAGGATTCTTCGAAGGCCAAGAGAGATGCCCTTGGAACATTCCAGGCGAGCCGCGGCACTTACGAGAGAGAGATGACGCTGGAATTTCTTGAAAGTGTTAGCCTGATCGGCTCGCCGGATGAGATCCGGGAAAAAATCGACGCCTATGCCGACGCGGGAGTCTCACACTTTGAGATCAAATTCATCTACCCCACGATGGACCGCCACCTCGAGATGATGCAGCTTTTTTCGGACGAGGTGCTAAGGAAATTCTCCTCGAGCTAACGCTGATGCGCTCCGGCGGAGAGTTAGCCTGCCTTCTGGCCAAACTGGATAATCAAACCGCCCGTTATAATGAAGGCGAGGCCCAACCAGGTCGGAACGGGCACGTCCTCTCCGAAAATCAGACGACCGATAAGAACGCTGATCAACGCGAAGAAGGCAACGTAAACTCCAAGTATTTTGGAAAAGTCCCACTTGACGATATTTACAAGTACCCCGTAGCAACTCAGCATCAGGCAACCGCCAACAACGAAGGCCGCGCTGGCACCACGCAATCCTTTGCGAATGAGCGCATCTCCGCCAACTTCCAAAATAGCCGCCGCAATAAAGGTGAGCCAAATAAGAAGTGTCATGATTTAGTGTCCCTTGTTCAGTTTGTTGTTGGGCCAAAAATGCATTAACGCAAGCCTAAAACCGCTCTCACTATTTCAAAACTGTTTTCTGACATTCCAAGCAATACGCTTTACCTCCGAATCTTCGTCTGTTGTCCCAACAGAACTTTACAATCCTTTCCGTGATCATCTTTTTGCACTTACTACAGTGAAACCCCTTTTGCTTCTCAACATCCGAAGATCGCGGGGAGATTTGGTTAGTCACCGCTGCATCTTCGATGCCAAAGCGCTTTCGATAATCGATCTTCATAGGTTTATGGAGGGCGGCGAGACGGGTAGCGACCGCCTTGAGTGTATCGGTTGATGACATCTTGCTTACGGTCGTGAAATCGGCCAGGTGGGGCCTAGCGTGAGCTTTTTCAATCGTGGTTGGAAGCGTGTCTGCCTTTATTACCATGCCGGTATCAAAGCGGTTCTTTGATGGTCTAATTACCCGAGCTTTGGGGGCAACCATGACATAGGGCCTTAACGTTGGTCTGATCTTTACGCCGAGCCTCGTTGGCATGATGTCATGTTGCTTCATAACCTTCTCGAGGACGATCATGTGCCGTTTATTCTGTTCAATCGGAGATTCGATCGCGACGTATCGGTTGTTGTACTCGGCAAGGAACTCTCCGTTGTCTGTGATTTTCACGGCGTAAGAGAAATTCTTACTCTCCAGGACGTACACATCGAAAAAGCGGTTGATCAGCAGATGATCAATCTGTGCGACCCTGTCGAGGTGCGCAAGCCGTAGATCATGAATTACAGCCCAATTCTTGGAGGAGGCATAATGGAAATCGATGAAATACGCGGAGTCGTTCTCCCCCCGGTCGCCGGACTTGATGAATCGCAATTCTCTCTCGATCAGAAACCTCTTATTTTCGGGCAACGGCAATGAAAGCAGCGTGTTCAGTTCTTCGATTTCCTTCTGCTTCGAATCCCGTTTTTTAATAATCACATCTCACTCTGATCCTATTTCCCTCCATGTTATTTGCTCTTTGGTCGAGTTACAAAATCGCTCAGCACCAGCACTTCAAGAGGGCAGTTTTTCCAATCATGCTTCCAGCACACGATAAGGTCACAACCAGCAAGGTCGTGTTTGTGCCGCAGGAAGTTCGACGACAAAAATTCAAACTCAATGCGAACTCGCTGCCAGCGGTTACTCGGAAGGCGGCGCTTTGCTTCGCAATCGGGGTAGCCGGCCTGCACGGACTCCACCACGAAGCCAAGTTCCTCAGAGAGCATGCCGAATAGGTACACTACGCCCATTTCGTTGATCGGTGCGTGCTGAAGACCGCGAAAATCAAGAGCCTCACCAAGTACGGGCCGGTCGTTGAGCGGTGTGTAGACGTTTCTAGACTTGTCGGGAACTGACTTGTCGGTGAAGTTGTCTTCGGCCTCGATCTCGGCGCTCAAAATTCCCTGCTGTATTCCGTGCGCGGTAGCTAGTCTTCGAAAACGCTTTAAGCCACCGAAACGCCGCCCGGCGTACGTATTGATGCTAAAACGGGCTGCGTTGGCAAACTCGTGATAGGAGGGGTGACGGCCAAGTGTCTGGTATACCCGGAGGTAGTCATCGAAGAGTTCGGTTTCGGGGATCCGCTTGTGCTGTGAGGGATGCGGACGCAACCCTGCGGCCACGACAAACTTATCCCAATCGCCGAAGAGTCGATTAATCGGGCGGTAGCTTATGCGTGTTTGTTTCGTGAACTCTACCTGAGAAACGTAATCGCGGTTAAGTTGCTTCGCAACACCCTTGAGCTTCTCGATAAGAACGTCCGGCGAGAACCCTTTTTTACGACCCGGCCGCCCACGGTGGCCTAGCGGGATCAATCCAGCTGCGATGACAGCGTCGTTCCAGCGCGGAAAATGCTTGTGAAGTAGGCGTTGTGAGACTCCTGAAGCGTCGAAGAAATCCTTTCGGGTAAGACAGGTTTCGCCCTTCGCACGAGCGAGATCGCGAATTCGTTCAACAATCTGATCCCTTGTTATCGCCATGAACGGGTGTGGGTCTGTGCCACCCAACTACTATGATATTAGTCAGCCCAGCACGGACAACAATCCTAGAATCCGTGCTGATTTTAGGAGCTTTTCCAGTCCTAAGCAAGAAAATTTATTCCGGCGGGGATGCTGTAGCTGGCTTCAAGCCGGTAAGTGGCCAGGAACGACGGCGGAGACTTCTCCGTGATCCTTCATACTTTACGACGGGCTTTCCGAATTCCTGCTCGATTCGTTCGATGACCGAGACGATCCGCCACTTGTTGCAGGGCATGTAGAGCCCATCGACGTCGGGATGGTCGCGCAGCAGAGAAGAGGCGAGATCATATCCTGCTTCGGGAGAAAGGGCCCAGATCTCCCGCTACGGAAGATTCTCTACGTCGTCGAGGTCTTTGTGCCTGCCCGTCGCCTTCTTGTTGATCTTGAGATGGGTCAAATCGATTATGTTGACTTCGACTCCATCCAATTCATCGACAACTCGTGCGGCGAAGCATTCCTCAAAAACAACTCCAGAAATCGTCGTCGCGATCTCAATCCTGACCGGCGGTACGCCCATGCGAATGATCTGGCCCTCTTTCTGGAAGAGTTCAGTCGATAATTCGGGCGAATCGAAGCCAAACTCTTTTAGTGCTGCAACGATCCTTTTTGTGTTCTGAGCATGCGTGGCGATCCAGATGTCCATATCGGCGGTCGCGCGCGGGTAGCCATGGTAGGCTACGGCATAGCCGCCGATAAGCAAGTACTCAACCTGATGCGCGTTGAGTAACTTCAAGAACTCTTTGAAGTCGGGCGGTAGATTGACCGTGGCCATAGTTGAGTTGTCGTAGAGACTCGACGGCTTGTAGGCGCTCGTAAGGCGACCTGGAAAGCCAATACTCTCTATCGTCCGAGGGGGCAGATAGCGGTGAGACTGTGATGGCCGTCTTATCTACTCTGAGGGAATGAAGAGCGTCCATAGCTGTTAGGATACTACAGAACTGCCAAAGAAGACAGCGGCATGTGTGCTTACTGGCTGCTGAGGAGACGGCCGTATCCAAGAACAGGTCTCGCCATACCCATTCCTCTTAAGGCCTCCCACACCCAGGCCTGGGTGTTCGTCACTACCGGCTTTCGGAATTCGGTCTCGATCCGTTCGATGACCGGGGTGATCCGCCACTTGTTGCAGGGCATGTAGAGGCCATCCACGTCAGGATGGTCTTGCAGCAGAGAAGAGGCGAGATCGTATCCTGTTTCGGGAGGGAGAGCCCAGATCACTTTTGAATTTTCACATCCCAAACCACGATGACCCACAACTTCGATCCCATCATGCGCCAAGAAGCGCATCAGGCGGGCATCCTGAGCTTCAGGGAATGGCGAGGCCATGACCATGCGACGGAGGCCTAGCGCCTGACAGGCGCGGGCAACAGCGGTGAGAACGGTGGACGCAGGTGTGGACGTTATCTCCTTGACAGCAGCCAGAATCAGCCGGTCGGAGCCCGGTCCTTTGTAGGAGAGAAACAGCTCGCCTGTGACCATGAGAAAATCCAGGGGGTGCTGCATGAGATCGCGCACGAGGTCAAAAAAGCCCTGCTCCACCCTATGAAATTCGCTGTCCGTATACTTCCCCACATCCAGCGCCCGCCCTTCGATGCGAATCCCCTCCGGCAAGATCTTATAGTAATCCACCAGCGTGTCTTCACTGAGGTTGGGCGAAATCAACCCGATGAGCCTCATTTCTTAACCTCTGCTTGCCGGCTGCGCCTCGGAGGTCTTCCCTCGCGACGCGCGCTTTTCAAGAAACGCCACGGCTTTGCGCATCATCTGACGCTCCGAAGCATAGGCGAGTTTCTTTACCGCTTCCTCGATCGTCACCCAACAGGCCTCTTCCACCTCCCGGTCATGCTCACGCACGTCGCCCTTGAGGTAGCGTATCAGATAAAAATAGACGCGCTTGAAGATCTTGACGGTCTCCCCTTCCCTGGTCTTGTTCGTGAACCAGTAGGTAATATCGCCGAGTTTGCTCACGACCTTGCCTTCCAGGCCGGTTTCCTCTCGCACCTCTCGCAAAGCCGTCTCCTTCAGTCCCTCTCCCCCCTCAACCTTACCTTTCGGTAGACACCACCGATCGCGCACTCGGATCAGGGCGACCTCTGTCACTCCTTTGGATCTGCGGTAAACGATCCCACCTGATGAGATTGCTCTAACCGTGCGCACCGTCTCACCTACTTCACGCCGCTCTCCGATACCTCGTCGGCTAACCAC
This sequence comes from Deltaproteobacteria bacterium, assembly GCA_016193385.1. The sequence goes on along the minus strand of JACPSF010000244.1, from coordinate 6,604 downwards.
TTGAGGTAGCCCTCGTTACCCTCCAGGATCGGAAGCGCGATGATCTCAGGGACCGAATAGCTATGAAGGGCTTGAACCCTGGATCTGAGGCGATCGAACAGCTCCCTTTTGGTCTTGATGATCAGGAGCTCTTCCTCGCTCTGCTCCACTTTGCCCTGCCAGCGATAGACGGATTGCACGGCTTTAACCCGGTTGACGCAGGCGGCAAGCCGCTCCTCCACCAGGGCATGCGCCAGCCGATCCCCTTCACCGGGAGAGCCGACAGTCACATAAACGATGATAAATTCGTCCATGGCTTTCGATCTTACAACCTCCCTTCCCAGTCCGTCAATCCGCCCCTCTGAGGCTTCAAAAGCTGTTGAGATTTGTCCCGAAATGGGAAAAGATCGGGCATGAGCCGGCTTGTTAGAGGACTTTGGCGATGAAAACAAAAGAGGCTTTGCGCGAAGAGATCTGGGCCCTGATGGAGAAAGAGCGGGTGGCGCTCTTCCCCGGGGCTCAGGGGCGCATACCCAATTTCGTCGGCGCGGAAAGCTGCGCCCGGCTCCTCGCTGAATCGTTTCTCTGGAAGCGGGCCAAAGTCATTAAAGTCAATCCTGACTCGCCGCAGCGCGCTATTCGCCGGATGGCTCTGGAACAAAATAAAATTCTTTATATGGCGGTGCCGCGACTGCGTTCTCCCAAGCCATTTATCGAGCTCAATCCGAAAAGACTCAAGGCTTCTGCGTACGGCGCCTCCTCGATCAAAGGGGCGGCCACGTACGGGCGACCTGCCTCACCCGATGAGATGGAAAAAATCGACCTGATCGTTTGCGGCTCCGTAGCTGTCAACCGACGAGGCGCTCGCGTCGGCAAGGGCGGCGGCTATTCCGATCTCGAGTACGCCCTTCTGCGAGAGTCCGGAAAGGTGACCCCTGAAACCCCCATCGTCACTTCAGTTCACGCGCTACAGGTCCTCGACGGCGAGTTGCCCATGACCGAGCACGACATTCCCATCAACGCCATAATCACGCCGCAAGAACTTATAGACATTAGGCCAAGGTATCCTAAACCCAAAGGAATCTACTGGGAAATTCTGCCACCGGAGAAGATCGACGGGATACCCGTACTAAAGGAGAGAAAAGCGACCAAGAGGACCCGATGAAACACGGGGCTCTAATGGCTAGAAGCTTCGCGGTCGCGATTTTGCTCTTTGTCGCCTGGAAGGTTCTCGCCCGGGGAATCAGCCCTCTGCCTTCGGGAACAATCCTCGCCGTCCTGGACGGAGCCAATCTGATCTTCCATGAGGCCGGCCACGTTCTGTTGACGTTTTTCGGCGAGTTCCTACAGATCCTCGGAGGCTCGCTGATGCAGGTCGTCATTCCCTCGACCTGCACCGTCTATTTCTGGCTCCACGAGCAGCGCTCCTCTTCCGCCGTCACCCTTTTCTGGACCGGCGAAAGCGTCACGAACGTCGCGATCTATGTCGCCGATGCCCGGCGGATGGAGCTGCCCCTAATCGGCGGCGACCACGATTGGAACTACCTCTTGGGCCGACTACATCTCCTCAACCAGGCCGAATCCCTCGGCCGCTTCGTTTTTTTCCTTGGCGTTCTGACGATCCTGTTAGCTATGCTCTATCTTCTGGTTGACCTTGTCCGCGACTGGAACGAGGCAAAGACTTGATCCCTGCCAGAGTCCGCGTTCATACCCAACTTCTTGCCTTTATCTCCGTCGTTTTTCCCCTTTACAATCCCCATAGGAGCGAGTAAATTTCCGCTCAGCAGCTTAGTCCAACCCGTTTTATCCCCCACGCCGCGCACGGGATTTTGTCGAAGCTCGATCTCTGAGGGGATAAAACGCTATACGTTGAGTATTTTTATGAGAAACAAAATGCCCATAACAAGTAGATGTGGTAAGTGCGGCAATAAGTTTACAACAAAAACACATCTATCATATCCGGATAGGTCCGTTCCTGAAGAACGCATAGTTCGGAAAACTTTTGACGGCCCAAAATATTCAGTCGCCTGCGCCAATTGCTCTTGTTTCACAATTTACGAACCTTTAAATCGGCACGATTTTCCTTCTTGATAAACCAGTCCTTGTGGTTAGGATCGGATGGGTCAAAAGGGGACATTCTGCTTTCTCGAGCCTAACTCCGCTTCAGACCGATTCGCTTAACTGCGACGGCTGAGCTTGAAGGCGTTCAAGTAGCGGTACCGGTTTAGGAGGGTATTTGGGACCCCCACGCAAGCTTCCGGTCGATCCATTGACTTTCATCCAGCAGTACGTCCGGAGCCGCCGGATCGTATGGACCTACCACGTCAACATGCGTCTCCAGGGAAGGTACATCGCACGGGGAGAGGTCTTGGCCGCCGTGGATAGTTATGAGATCATCGAGCCATATCCGGAGGACAAGTACCTTCCAAGCTACCTCGTTTTGGCGAAGCATGAAGGTTACGGCTTTCACGTGCTCTTCGCAACAGACGTTGAAGGTGATAATGTCAGGGTCGTGACGGCTTATCGTCCTGACCCGGGAGAATGGAACCCAGATTTGAGGACAAGGAGGACTGCCTGATGAAGTGTAGAGTCTGCGGGTCCTTGCTGCAAACTATTAAGACGGACCTGCCCTTTAAGGTCCATGACAGAAGCATCGTCATTTTCAAAGAATTGCCTGTGCTGCAATGTCAGAACTGCGTCGAGTACCTGATCGATGATCCCGTAATGGCGCGGATTGAAGAGCTTTTGTCCAGCGTTGACAGGGCGGCAGAACTGGAGATCATTCAATTTGCGGCCTAGATGAGATGACCGTCTGACATTGCGCTTCGAACTGAAAGGAGGGATCCCATGGCACAAACCCCACTTCCGGAATGGATAAGAAGTCTAAAACAGCGCGATCCACAGTTTGCGGATATGTACCTGGCCCAGCGCGATTACGTGCTGAAGGACGGGGCGATCCCGGCCAAGTACAAACTCCTGATGACGATGATCGTCGATGCGCTCATGACTCACCCCGATGGGGTGGCCGCGATCGCCAACCGCGCCCGCGAAGCCGGTGCAACGGAAGCGGAGATCAAGGAAGCAGTCGAGGTAGCCTATCTGTTTGGCGGCACTCCGGCCTTGGTAACCGCAGTGAATGCCTTCCGCACGTCTGCGTGACGGGAAAAAGACACGCTGCTAAAGTACCCCTTTCAGCTTTAGCAGGCTGCGGAAAAAGTGTTTTTCATGCTTTGAGAGCCTCAGCATGAACGGAAAATCGCAAATGATTTCAAGGGTTGCTCCGTTCGCCCTGAGTTCGTCGAAGGGTGAACGGAGCGTTTTTCCGCAGCCTGTTAGGCAAACGGGTCTACTTGCAGTGAGGTTTTCTCCATTTATATTCCCGCCCGACTTGGGGCTGCCTGCACGGCGGCCAAGTCCCGCCCATCGATATTGTAAGTAATCGCGCCCGAAGCGAGCAGGATGGCGCCGAGCGCCACCATAAACCCGTCGTAGGTCCCCGTCATGTCGAATGCGATGCTCCCGAGCAGCGGCCCACCGGCAGAGCCGATTTGATGGACAATGAAGCTTAGGCCGAGAATGACACCCGCCAGTCTCGGACCCACGGCTTCGAAGAACATCACATTGTTCACAGTGACGGTTCCGAAGGTCGGTCCGACCGCCACGATGACCAAGAGATAGAACACCCACTGGTTCGGGATCGGAAGGGCCATCGCGAGCGTCCCTACGCCGCGCACAAAATAGGTAAGACCAAGCACTCTACCGCGCCCGTAACGGTCGGACATCCATCCCGCCAAAAGGGAAAGGAGGGCGGACGAGCCGCCAAAGACGCTAACCCCGATCGCAGCGGTAATAGGCTCGAATCCTTTGCTATAGGCCAGCGCGACGAGATGGGCGACCTGGAAGAAAGCGACGCCACAGGAGAAGCGGGCCAAAAAAAGATAAATGACGGAGCGATTGCGGAGATAGGGCAGACACGCGCTCCAAGTGACACGGGAGCGCAGCGCCAGACGCGCCGTATCCGGGTCGCGAGCGCCAAACCACGCCAGCGGGAAGGCGACGAGCAGCAACGTCGCGCCCGTGGCCATGGCAGCGACACGCCAACTGAAAGTGGTAATCAGAAAAAAAAGGACGGGCGCGAACAAGAGCGGATTGAGCGGTGTGGCCGCCTGAACCACGCTTACGGCCCGTCCCCGTACAGCAGTATCAAAATGCTTGGAGATCAGTAGCGTCATAATGGTCAGTCCGCAAGCCCCGATCGTGGCGCCAACCAACAAGCCAAAGGTAAGCAATAACTGCCAGAGATTTTGTGACAGCCCCATGCCGAAAAATCCGGCGGCCATGATGAGGATCCCACTCAAGATGACCCGGCGTGCACCGAAGTCGTCAGCCACCTTGCCGAACACGGGCGAGCCGACGCCCCAGGCAATCATCGCGGCCGTGTACGGCAGGGTGGCGAGCACTCGTGACCAGTGAAACTCCGCTTCGATGGGAGGTAAAAAGAGACTGAACGAGACGCTGGCAACCGAAGTCAGCAATAGAACGATCGTGCTCAGGGCAAGGACGCTGTTGCGCGACATCTCCCCAGGTAATCGTTCCGGCGGGTGCGCGGCGGGCCGTGGACTATCGCGGGACGCTGATTGCAATCGAATCTCTCTGCTGCTCCAGATCTCTGGCAACTAAATCGTCTTCCTTCTGATAGCGGAGCCACCGCAGCTTGTCAACCATCGATTATGTTGGGTCGGCGCCGCTACACGCTTTTTTGTCCCGGTTGAAACCACAACCCTTGTATGTTAACTGAAGAAAGTTTGAGGCATTGCGGCCATGCAGAAAATCGATTTCACGAAGGGAGACGGCTTGGTCCCGGTCATCGTTCAGGATTGCCGCTCTCGGGAAGTTCTGATGCTGGCCTACATGAACCGGGAGGCATGGCAGAAAACTCAAAAGACCGGCAAGGCCCATTACTATAGCCGATCGCGGCAAAAGATCTGGCTTAAGGGAGAGGAATCCGGCCACTTTCAAGAAGTGAAAAATGCCCTGATCGACTGCGACAACGACACCCTGCTCCTCCTCGTCAGACAGCTCGGCGGCGGCGCCTGCCATATGGGTTACCGGAGCTGTTTCTTCCGCAAGAAGGCAAAACAGGACTGGCAGATCGTAGGAAAAAAAACGTTTAAGCCCGAGGAGGTCTACACGCGCAAGGGTTAAAAGGTTCAACGGTTCAAGGGTTCAAGGGTCGGGCGCAACCAAAGACGAGGTCCAAAAACTAAAACATGGAATTAAAGTTAGGCCTGCCGAAAGGAAGCCTCCAGACGGCGACCATAGAGCTGTTTAAAAAGTCCGGCTGGAAGATTTCCGGAATCGACCGAAGCTATTTTCCTTCCATCGACGACCCCTTGCTGCGCTGCAGCGTAATACGCGCGCAGGAGATGTCGCGCTATGTCGAAAATGGGACCCTGGACGCAGGCATTACCGGGCGGGACTGGATCGAAGAAAACGGCTCGGACGTTCAGGTCGTCGCCGAGCTGGTCTACGCCAAGACAAGCTTTAAGCCGGTACGCTGGGTCTTGGCGGTCCCCCAGGATTCGCCCGTTAAAAGAATCGAGGACCTCAAGGGCAAGAGAATCGCGACGGAGATGGTTAATTTCACTCGCCGCCTCTTCGGCGAAAAGAAAATTCCCGTGGAGGTCGAGTTTTCCTGGGGCGCCACGGAGGCCAAGGCGGTGGAGGGTCTGGTGGACGCCATCGTGGAGGTGACCGAGACGGGGAGCACGATTCGCGCGCACGGGCTCAGGATCGTGGCAGAGCTACTGGAGTCGAGCCCGCAGCTGATCGCCAACAAGCAGGCCTGGCAGGAGCCGTGGAAGCGGGAAAAAATCGAGCAGATCCGGCTTTTGCTTCAAGGCGCGCTTGCGGCGGAAAACAAAGTGGGAATCAAGATGAACGTCGCGGAAAAGGACCTAGACAAGATCGTCCAGCTCATCCCTAGCCTCACGGCCCCCACCATCGCCAGCCTCTATCCCACCACGGCGCTCCACGGCGTCAAGTGGTTTTCCGTGGAAAGCGTCATCACCGAAAATGTGGTGCGCGACTTGATCCCGAAGCTAATTCAGAACGGGGCCGTCGGGATCATCGAATATCCGCTGAACAAAGTGATTTAAAGGCGAGAGACTGACCGAGGACGGCTGACCGGTCTGCCGTCTGCGGTCTTCCGTCATTTTACCGCTTAGCGCCTTCCGCCTGTTGCCTTTCCCCGTGACCGTCGCGCCAGAGGAAATAATCCTTGGCAACCTCGGGGAAGAGCGCGTAAGTGAGGACATCTTCTTCACTTCGGGCCAGAGACCCGACCTCTCTTCGCGCCTGCTCCAGCCCCGGCTTGAGAAGATCCGCAGGGCGACAGGTGATGGGCTCTTTTTTCCCCAGAACCTTTTTCCTTACTTCCTCATCAATCGGGCCTTGCGGTTCACCGTAGAGCCCCATGACATAATTTCTAGTTTCCATGGGAATGACTGAATAGCGCTTGCCAGTTATGACGTTGACCGTAGCCTGGGATCCCACGATCTGGCTTGTGGGAGTCACCAGCGGAGGATAACCAAGATCCTTTCTCACCGCCTGCACCTCAGTCAAT
>JACPSF010000243.1 GCA_016193385.1 Deltaproteobacteria bacterium | reverse complement strand
TGGCCGCTCAAAGTCGTATCTATGTCGATGTTTTGATTATTTCAGAATTCGTCAACCGCTACGCCCGCCTAAAGCACAATATCCTACAGGGGCGACCTGGGGTGCCCCGCGATTTCAAGCAGTCTCGCAAGAGTTCAACCTTCAAGGCACTTGCTAAGGATATCGCCGCCGATGTCAGGAAGCTTCTGGCAAACTGCGCCCGTGTAGACAGCGGCTTTGCTGTGTTAGAAATCGAGTCTCTAGTGACAGAGTACGAGCAAGGAGACTCGGATTTTAACGACCTGGTGCTCGCCGGCTTGTGCAAAAGCAAGGGGCTTAAGCTTGTAACGGATGACGGTGATTTCAAAGGCAAGGACGTTGTTGTTTTAACTGCGAACAAGCGCTTGCTTAACTGAAAGTCTTCAATAAAAAGCGTCTCCCCCAACGGTCTTGATCAAAAGTCGGTTTCCAAGAATTCAGGGCTGACCGACCTGGTTGGTTCATTGCGGCGGGAGGGAGAAAAAGCGAGAAGTCCAATTTTCGATGGGGCTAGAACCGCGACAAGGCCGGCTGGACATCTTCTGGCTCAGGGACGAAAGGCTCGAAGAATCCGACAATCTTCCCGACGCTCAGCCGGTAAAAAGAGAGACATTTAAAAGGAGGCGAACATGCCAGTTTGGGGCGGGAGACTCCGTATGACGTGATTTTGGAGCCCAGGTTGCGGGCGGCTTTCAGGAATCCCTTCGGGATTCGCCCTCACCTTTATCCTCTCCCAAAGGGAGAGGAGGTCTGCACAGGAGTTGCCGGAGGAGCCATTAACGTCGCCGTTGAAGAGCTAACCAAACAAGGGTAAAGACCGTCTTTCTTGAGAGAAAGCAGTGAAGCTGCCTAGTGACGCTCTGATTGCGACCGAAAAGCTGACTAAGTACCTATTGGTGAAACGACCTATTGGGGATAAATCGGAGTTTTTGAGGCAAGCGGGATACACGCTGGACAATTGGCGGCAGTTGGAGCAAAATATCCGTCAGCAGATTCTATCACAAGAGGCGGTCCCTATAGAGCAGACTCGTTACGGGGAATATTTTGAGATCCGAGCGTCCCTGAGAGGCCCTAACAGTGTTACTGTGAATGTGAGAACCGTATGGATGAGGGAATCTAGAAGCGGAGTCACAAAGTTCATCACCCTGTATCCCGACAGAGGGGGGAGACCATGAAGTTCAAGCCGTTTCAACAAGTCGCGCTCGCCAGGGACATCCCAGAAAAGAATCTCCGACGTGGAGATGTGGCAACAATTGTTGACAGTCACCCGGCCAATGGGGGAGAGGTAGGTTATTCCATTGAAATCTTCAACGCCGTTGGAGATACGATCGCGGTTACAGCCGTGCCGGAATCCTTCCTCGAAAAACTCACCGCGGACGAAATCCTTCACGTTCGTCCACTGACGGAATCTGGAGCATTCCGATCCTAACCTGCCTTTACATAGGGGAGACTCCTTCAAAGCTCACTGCCTGAAACTCACCAGTTTGAGCGATGGTAGGCGAATACACAGAAGATAGCCTCGTCGAGCAACCAGCGATAGAGCTTTTTTCGCATCTGGGATGGGAGACGGGGAATTGCTTCTACGAATCATTCAATGATTCACCCTCACCTGTATCCTCTCCCAGAGGGAGAGGAAGTGCATCCCACCACTTGAGCCCAGAGACCGAAACCCCTAAAGTTTTTGCGTGTTTTGTTGGATTTGGTCAAGTGTTGATTTGCTCAGGATTCTGAGTAAAATTACTCAATACGTTGAGTAAATTGTAAAGACCGGTCTGGGGGATGTATAAGAGGCCGATATATAAGACGCTTTTAAAACGGCTTCGGGAGCCAAGGCGGTTCATTCAGGTGCTCACTGGTCCGCGGCAGGTGGGCAAAACTGTTTTGGCCCGGCAGGTCACAGAGGCCCTCAACATCCCCAGCCATTACGCCTCCGCCGATGAGCCGACCCTCCGAGACAGAACGTGGCTTGAACAGCAGTGGGACCTTGCCAGGTTGCAGATCCATCCTCAGCGCGGGCCAAAGGAGGCGCTGCTGGTTTTGGACGAGGTCCAGAAGGTTACGGACTGGTCCGAGGTAGTCAAGCGTCTTTGGGATGAGGACAGCGCTAGCCGGCGGCCGCTCAAGGTTGTGCTTTTGGGATCGGCGCCCTTGCTCATTCAGAAGGGCCTGACGGAGAGTCTTGCTGGGCGCTTCGAGGTCATAGCAGCCACGCATTGGTCCTATGGTGAAATGCGCGAGGCCTTCGGATGGGAGCTGGAGCAGTATATTTTCTATGGTGGTTATCCAGGCTCTGCGGAGTTGGTTTCGGATGAGAACCGCTGGCGGCGATATATCATTGACTCCCTCATAGAGACGACAATATCTCGGGACATTCTGCTCTTGACCCGTGTAGACAAGCCCGCCCTGTTAAGACGGCTTTTTCAACTGGCCTGTGATTATTCGGGGCAGGTGGTCTCCTATCAGAAGATGCTCGGCCAGCTACAGGATGCTGGTAATACCACGACCCTGGCCCATTATCTGGATTTGCTCGCGGGAGCGGGTATGATTGCGGGCCTGCCGAAATATTCTGGGGGGCGGACCCGCCAGCGCGGCTCTAGCCCAAAGCTCCAAGTCATGAACAACGCTTTGATGACGGCACCTTCCGCCATGACTTTTAACCAGGCACGTAAGGACCGCGATTACTGGGGAAGGTTGGTGGAATCCGCTCTGGGAGCCTATCTCGTCAATGGCACACGAGGCACGAGCATAGAGGTCTTTTACTGGCGGGAGCGCAGTCGCGAGGTAGATTTCGTTTTAAGGTCAGGCCAATCGATCGTCGCTCTTGAGGTGAAAAGCGGCCGCGCGAAAGAATCTCTTGCAGGGATGGAAGCCTTGAGCAAGGAGTTCCGATTAAAGCGCAAGTTATTGGTTGGGGGAGGCGGGATTCCTCTTGAGGATTTTCTGCTTAAGCCCGTGGAGCATTGGCTGACTTGAGATGACAGGCGATTACACTGAAAATAGTCTTGTTGAACAGCCAGCGATTGCGCTCTTCTCCGAGCTTGGCTGGGAGGCTGCTAACTGCTTTTATGAGGCCTCCGGGCCAAAGGGCGGGCTCGGGCGGGAGACACCGTATAACGTGGTGCTGGAGCCCAGGCTGCGGGCGGTCTTGAAGAGGCTCAATCCGCGAAATCGCTTTACGCCCCTATTCCCAAAGATTCCCTATGTGACAGAGGAGGCCATCCGCGCGGTCCTCTGGGCCACAGACCATCCCAAGGCCGCTCAGGCTGATCCCAAGGATTTCTTCGACAACCGCTTTCTCAGGGAGCTTGAGGATAGCGGGTTTGTGAAGGAGCTGTATAACGTGCGATAGTTCAGCCGGTAAAAAGACAGACAGTTAAAAGGAGGGGAACATGCCAGTTGTGCAGGTCTACATGTATAAGGGAAAGACGAAAGAACAGAAGAAGGAGTTGGTGAGAAGGATTAGCAAGGATTTTCAAGATGTCGCCAACATAGCTCCCGAGGTGCTCCATATCCTTTTTCATGACGTCGATAAGGACGATTGGGGAAACAAAGGGACGCTCGCCTCGGAAATTCCTCCGAAGTAGCTGTTATCAGATGTAGACCTCGAATGAAGTAGCCCCGAGGAAGTAGGCGGAGGCGCAGCCCCAGTTGCGCCGCCTGACGCAAGGTTGACATTGCGCGCGATCATGTGTAACTTGGACTTTAAAGGTCTAAGATCAAGAAAAAAAGCAAAGACCCAGGGAGGAGACATGGCTAAGACCTTTCAACAGCTAATGGACGAGGCGAGAAAGGAGATCCGTGAGGTCACAGTTCAGGATGCCAAAGAGCTCTTGGAAAACAACGGGAAATTCGTCCTGTTGGACGTGCGAGAGAAGGACGAATACCGGGAGGGCCATCTAGAGGGCGCGGTATCGCTGCCTCGCGGCTTTCTTGAAATCAAAGTCGAGGCGACCGTTCCGGAAAAGTCGACTCCCATCATCGCCTACTGCGCCGGAGGTGTCCGCTCGCTTTTGGCTGCCAAGGCGCTTCGAGAGATGGGCTATCGCGAGGTCGTCTCCATGTCCGGAGGCTACACCGCCTGGAAAACCGCCGGCTACAAGTGGGTTCAGGACTACCAATTCACGCCGGAACAGCTCATCCGCTACAGCCGCCATTTCCTGCTCCCGGAGGTCGGTGAACAGGGTCAAGCCAAGCTCCTCAGGGCAAAGGTGCTCATGGTTGGAGCCGGCGGATTGGGCTCGCCGTCAGCCTACTACCTGGCTGCGGCCGGCGTGGGCACGATGGGCATCATCGACAATGACGTGGTGGACCTTTCCAACTTGCAGCGACAGATTCTCCACAGCAACGATCGG
>JACPSF010000242.1 GCA_016193385.1 Deltaproteobacteria bacterium | reverse complement strand
GCGAACGCTCTAGATGCCTCCTGAGCCATCCCTATGGCTTGTCGAGCCGCTTGACAGACATCACGACCGTGCAGCTTTCTCATGCGGCAACGAAACTCTTGACCACTATCTAAAAAAACTGGCCAGCCAAGATGCTCGCCGCCGAGTCGCGGCGCCTTTTGTTCTTATCGCCAAAAGCGCTCCGCAAACCATTCTTGGTTATTACACGTTGTCTTCTTTCGGAATCGACCTCACAGACCTGCCCCAGGAGGTTGCCAAAAAACTCCCTGCCTATCCTGTCGTCCCAGTCACTCTTCTCGGTCGCTTGGCTGTTGATTACCGCTACCACAAACGGGGGCTCGGTGAATTTCTTCTCATGGATGCGCTTCACCGCGCCTTCGTTCAATCATCGCAGATAGCTGCTTCTGCCGTCGTGGTCGATGCCATCGATGAGCCAGCCGTGCGCTTTTATCAGCACTTCGAGTTCCTTCCGTTCTCGGACAAGGCCAACCGGCTTTTTCTACCTATGAAAACCATAGCTGGCCTTTTCCGGAAGTGAACAACCCTCGGCTTCAAGCCGAGGGGTTCCAAACCCGTCGACTGCAAGTCGACTCCCCCTATTCCGTCATTCCCGCGCACGCGGGAATCCAGTCTCTGCCTCATGGATCCCTGCGCGACCACCCTGGATGCCCGCTTACGTTCCCGCTTTTGCGGGAACAAGCGGGCCTGCCCCGACTTTGATCGGGGGCATGACGGACTTTCGCTTCGCCTGAAGCCTGCCCCCGACTCGATCGGGGGCCGAGGGGTTTCAACCATCCCCGGAGGGGACACTAAGGGGAGCTTGGTGCCCGGAGCCGGACTTGAACCGGCACGGACCCTTGCGAGTCCTCGGGATTTTAAGTCCCGTGTGTCTACCAATTCCACCATCCGGGCAGAGCGACTAAAGCTTACACAAGTTGGGATAGAATTTAAACAGCTCTCTCCCTCCGTCACCCCATTGCCACCGAAGCCGTACCGCATTCGCGCGGTAAGATTGACTGACCGTGAGGCCATTGCTATAAGACTCACGAACTTCTCAAGGCGGAGGTGCTAGGCATGCGTTATATCGACGTCGACGGTCATGTAGAAGAGAGTCCGGAAACCTTCAGCGACCCCTATTTAGACCCGGCCTTTCGGGCGCAGCGTCCCCGGGTGATAGGAATGGACGGGCTGGCCTACTGGATGATCGACGAGCAGCTATATCCCCGGCGCGTGGGCCGGGGCTGCAATAACTTGGGGACGCCGGCGAGGTATGACGGAAAACCAGCCGTGCATTCCGTCGGCAAGCCCGACAGCATCGAGAGCATGGAGCTTACGGATATCGGGGCGCGCCTTCGGTCTTTGGACGAGGAGGAAATCGCCGTTCAGGTGGTTTACCCGACTCTTTTCCTCGCTTACCCTCTAAGCTCCAACCCCGCCCTGATGACTGCGCTCTGCTCGTCTTACAACCGCTGGCTCGGCGACCGCCTCTCCGGCAACGACCGCCTTAAATGGGCGGCAGTGGTCAACCTGGACGACATTCCGAGTTCGGTCCGTACCGTGCATGAGGCCAAACGCTTGGGTGCGGTGGCCGTGATGGTCCTGGGGACCGCCGGGGACAATCTTCTGGATCACCCGAGCCTTTTCCCCTTTTATGAGGCTGTGGCGGAGGAGAACTTTGCCCTGGCAGTTCACGTCGGATGGGCCTGCCCCGCGATCAATAACCTGTTCACGCATATCTACCCTTCGGGGGTCATCGCCTTTCACATCCCCGTGCTGATGGGGTTCACGACCTTGATCAGCGGCGGAGTGTTGGACCGCTTCCCAAATCTCCGCGTGGCCTTCCTGGAGGCGGGCTGCATGTGGGTTCCCTTCATGCTCGACAGGCTGAATCACCGTTTTCAAAATCAGGGAAAAAGCCTGGCGAAGTTTATTCCCCAAACCACCCCTCAAGAAAAGCTACCGCCCCTGGAATACGTTCGGAGGGGAAATCTCTATTTCAGCGCCGAAGTCGAAGACTTCCTTCTACCTCAGGTCCTGGATTTCGTCGGCGAGGGACAGATAGTGATCGGCACGGACATGCCTCACGGAGATCGCGAGCGTTTCGTCGCGCGTCTGTTGCAAGAAAGAAAGGACATCGGCGCTTCAGCCAAGGCAAGCATCCTGGACAAGAACCCTTCCCGTCTGTACGGCCTTTCCCCTACCTATAGTGACGGAATTAAATAAATTGACATCAAATCCCCCCTCGCTCTCCTAAATCCCCCTCTATCCCCCTTTACCAAAGGGGGAGAACGGGGGATTTGAGGGGGGATGGGGGGATTATGGTAATTTTCTTTTTTCCTTGACTATAATTGAAAGGCCCTTAGAGAAAGAGTGGAGCCAGGACCAAAGTGATCGTGCTCAGGAGTTTGATCAGGACATGGATGCTGGGACCGACCGTGTCCTTGAACGGGTCTCCCACGGTGTCCCCCACCACGGCCGCCTTGTGCGAGTCCGACCCCTTGCCCCCGAATTGGCCGGTCTCGATGTACTTCTTCGCGTTGTCCCAGGCACCGCCGCCGTTGTTGAAGAAGGTCGCCACCAGGATGCCTCCAATGGTCCCGACCATGAGAAATGCCGCCACGGCCTCAGCGCCCAAGCCGAACATGCGGAAAACCAACCCGACGGCGATGGGCATACCCACGGCAAGGAAGCCGGGATAAACCATCTCCTTCAAGGCGCCCACGGTTACGATGTCCACGGTGCGGCTGTAATTGGGCCGGGCTGTCCCCGCCAGGATCCCGGGATTCTCCCGGAACTGATCCCGCACGTCTTTAATGACGTAAAAAGCCGCCTTGCCCACGGCGCGCATCGCCAGAGCGGAAAAAAGAAAAACCAGCATCGCGCCCAGGAGCCCGCCCACGAAGATCTCCGGTTTGACGATGTTGACGACCTGGAGTAGCACACCGTAGTGAGAGACCTCGTCCATGTAGGCGGAAAAGAGGAGAAAGGAGGCCAAGGCCGCTGAACCAATGGCATAACCTTTGGTGAGGGCCTTAGTGGTGTTCCCCACGGCATCCAGCCGGTCGGTTTTTATTCGCACGTCCAAAGGCTGCCCACTCATCTCCACGATTCCTCCGGCATTGTCCGTTATCGGCCCGAACGTATCCATCGCCAGAATATAAGCCGCGGTTCCAAGCATCCCCATCGTGGCCACCGCGGTGCCGAACACCCCGGCATGCGGCACACCGCTCATTTTTCCCAGATCATAGGCGCCGATCAGTGCGGCGGAGATCACGAGAACGGGGAGCGCCGTGCATTCCAGCCCGACGGCGATCCCGGCAATGATGTTGGTCGCCGCGCCGGTTTGAGAGGCCTCGGCAATCGATCTCACTGGACGATATTTGTATTCGGTATAGTACTGCGTGATGTACACGAAGGCCTGACTGGTAAGGATCCCGATCACACCGCAAAGGAAGAAGAAAAACCATGCCGATTCGGCTCCCGGATAAGCGGCTGCGTCTACGCGGAGAAGCCAGCGCGTTGCGACGAAAAACCCCGCCATCGCCAGCAGGCTGGTCACATAATAACCTCGGTTTAGCGCCGCCATCGGATCGCCATTCTCGTCGGTTTTAACCACCAGAATTCCGACCATGGAGGCCACCAGCCCGAAGGCACGCGCCACTAAAGGGAAAAGAATTCCGTTAACCCCGAAGAAGGGGAATAACCCTACCCCCAAGATCATCGCGCCGATGTTTTCCGCCGCGGTCGACTCGAAGAGATCCGCTCCCCGTCCCGCGCAGTCCCCCACATTGTCCCCCACGAGGTCGGCAATGACCGCGGGATTGCGCGGGTCGTCCTCCGGGATCCCGGCCTCTAGCTTGCCCACAAGATCAGCTCCCACATCTGCCGCCTTGGTGAAGATACCCCCACCGAGCTGGGCGAACAGAGCGACGAACGATGCCCCAAATCCGTAGCCGACAATCATAAAGGGGATCTTCTCAGGGCTATAACCCATCAGCTCAAGCAGCGTATAAAGTCCGGCCACTCCAAGAAGGCTCATCGCAACCACAAAGATTCCCGAAACCGCGCCTCCCCGGAGCGCAAGGCGCAGGGCCTGATTCAGACTGCTTCGGACCGCCGCCGCTGTGCGGATGTTGGCGCGGATGGATACCCACATCCCGACATACCCGGCGATGATGGAACACAAGGCGCCCAGAACAAACGCGAGCGTCGTCCAGAGGGCAAGCTGTAGAGGCGGCGCCGGATCGACAGGATTGGGGACGCGCGCGAGGTCATAAAGCGAGAAGATCAAGAAGGCCAAAATACAAGAGAAGAAAAGAATCGTCTTGTTCTGGCGCGCCATAAAGGCCTCCGCGCCCTCCTGGATGGCACCGGAGATGTTCTGCATCTCCCGGGTTCCGCTCCCCTGCCGGCAAACATAGCGGGCCAAATACCCGGCGAACCCCAAAGAAGCGAGGCTAATCACGATGACGAAGACGATCAACACAATCTATGACCCCTTTCCCCTGATGGATCTATCGTCGGTCACTTGGGTGCATGAAATGGTCTACCCGTTATTCTTGCCTAAAATCGGCAATCGACAACGAACTACCCGATCCATTCGGGGACCTCGGTGAACTCGAAGGATAAAGAAGACCACCAGAATAAATAACGACAAACATGCAGATTACCCTCGCGGCTTTCTGCGACAGGCATACGCCACCCCGATGCTCAACAGGTAAAGCAAAGTTAAGGGAATCGCCAGAAGGATCTGCGACACCACGTCGGGCCCCGGAGTCAAAATGGCTGCGACGGTAAAGATGACGAGAATGGCATACCGAAAACAGCGCCACAGGAACCGGTGATCCCATATCCCCAAGCGGACAAGGAAGAAGGTAAAAACGGGCAATTCAAAAGTGATCCCGAAGGCCAAAACCAT
>JACPSF010000241.1 GCA_016193385.1 Deltaproteobacteria bacterium | reverse complement strand
TTCTGATACTGGAATCATTCCCACCCGTATGTCCGACAAAAGGATCTACCCGAAGGAATATGTCCTAGGGCTGGTCCTGAATGAAAAAACCAAAGCCTATCCTTTCTCTGTCTTAAGCCGCCAGCCAGTCGTCAACGATACCTTGCAAGGAGTGCCTCTACTCGTAGTCTTTGACTCAGAAAGCGCCACAGGTGTGATCTTTAAAAGAAAAATGGAGGGGAAAACCCTCTCTTTCGAGCAGGCCCGAAGGTCTGATAAAAAAGGCCTGTTCCTGGCCGATGATGCCACGAGTTCGCTTTGGGAAGGACTCACAGGCAGGGCAGTTCAAGGCCCATTCAAAAGCAAGAGGCTTGAGCCTTTGCCTGTGACACCCTCCTTCTGGTTTGGCTGGGTGGACCATTATCCCGACACAGAGCTTTTTTCTCTGCAAAGATGAGTCTGTCTCACTCGGGTCGTTTCGGAGGAACAATGAATTCACGGGAGGTTTTTAATATGCTTAGAGCGTTAGCAACGCCGGCGGCGATAATCCAGCGGGACAAATCATTCAGAAGGAGAGCCTCTCTCAAAGGTCAATTGGTCTTGGCTGTTGTACTCTCTGGAGTCGCCTTTACTAGACTCGGGTGGGCTGAACCGCTAGATGTCAAGGCGATCATGAGCCCGAAAGAGCAAATCTACGTGGATCTGCCCACTCCGCAGAAGCATTTTGTCCTGTTTGTCAAGCGTGAGGGGAAAGCGGCCGGAACTGGAATCCTGAACGGTGCCGAGCTGACGGAATACGGGATGCATGACATACGCCCGGGACTCGACGGGTCACCTCGCGGGTACGTCATCGCCAGATTGCCCAACGGTGACCAGGCGGTAATCCAGTGGGAGGTCCAGGCAGTGTTCGTGCCTGGCCCCGATAACAAGCCGAGGCTGCTCGACAACGGGGTGTGGCGCCTGATCGGCGGTACCGGCACTCTAGAAAAGATCAAGGGTGCCGGCACCATGCACATCAAGGCTGTCTCTCCAAACGATAGGGAGTTCACTTTTACTGGAGAAATCGTTGTCTCGAAATAGTCTTCCCCTGACATGAAAACCATCATGTCTACGGACCTGAAAGGAGGCTTTCCCCGCTCGCTTATTTTGGGCTCTCTCTGGCTTTCTGACTTCTCACTCAACTTTCCCGGTACGGGGAGATGATGAAAACGAAAATCAATAAGGCCCGAGTCTTCGTCAAAGCCAAGTTTAAAAGCGAAGGTTCCGTTTTACGAGAGACCGTAAGAGCTCAAAGCCTGGGCTTTGAGACGAGACTGGAAATCGACTCCCAGGAGCCGGCAGAGCGGGTCGCAGTAGTCGTCCGCAACGCCGAGAATGCCTGCTACGTCCTACAAAGCATTCTCAATCCGGTGCCCGTGGAGCCCAAGTTCACGCTGAACGGGGTCGAGTTCGATCCACTTGCTGCAAGATTACGTGGAAAGAACAGCTACTCGTGAGGCGTACCAACCTGCCTAGGCGTCCAACCAGATCACCTGGACGGCGGATTCAGACACAGAGGAACGCCTTGACTGAAGGCCGCTCGCCAACTAAAGTAATCTCAATTTCGTACCATAGGGAGGTGGAGAAGATATGGCTATTCCAGATACCCGGAGTATTATAGATGCTTACAACTACGAGTCTTTCTCGCGTTCCGAAAGCGCAGGCAAATCCAATGAATTCAAGGGCTCCCTGCGCGCTGGCGAAGATGCTCCCGACTTCGAGCTGCCCACCCTTGACGGAGACCGGGTTCGCCTCTCGGCGTTTCGTGGCAAAAAGCATGTCCTGCTCGAGTTCGGCAGCATCACCTGACCACCTTTTGTGGGCGAGGTCTCGCCCCTAAACGAACTCTACCATCGCTATCGAGATCAGGGGTTTGAGTTTTTGACGATCTACGTTCGCGAGCCGCACCCGGGCGAACATTATGGCCCTCACAGAACCTGGGCGCAGAAACTCAAGTTCGCGCGGGATTGCCGAAAGCAGGATGGCATCCAGAACCCGATGCTCGTGGACGACCTCGAAGGCACTGTGCACCGTTGTTACGGGTCAATGCCAAACATGATCTACATTATCGACAGGAACGGAAAAATCGCTTACAAGGCCATGTGGACGGACCACGAGGAAATCGCCTCAGTACTAAAGAACCTCGTCCTAGCCGATCAGCTTCAGGCCCAAGGCGTGAGGGTTAAACCGTCCTACACGGAAAGAATCAATTACATTCCAGCCCAGTATGCCGGGGGGCTTCGTGAGAAGGTCTTCGACCGCGCCGGTCCCAAGGCATGGGCAGACTATCAGAACGTATTTACTAATCCTAAATAGAGGCGGCGAAAGACTGGAGACGCGTTAATTGGCCTGCAGGGACGGCTGACGGGCAAAGCTATAGTTGACCAAAATCTGGGAGGATTACAAACTATGGACGAGATCATCAAGAAGGTCGTCTCTCGAGCGGCCAAACCAGGCCCTGGCAGCGTACCGGGGAGTTTGCAGCCTCATCAAGATCGGGAGTTGAGAGTCTCTCTGGAAGCGGAGAGCCTCGATGGAATGAAGAAGCGAGCCATCGTGACGCTCGAGCAACCGGAGGGCAGCACCTTTTCCATCATCTGCGACGAGGGAGCCTATCTCGCCGGGGAAGACACAGCGCCGCCCCCGCTGGCCTA
>JACPSF010000240.1:5128-23430 GCA_016193385.1 Deltaproteobacteria bacterium | reverse complement strand
GCCCATTTCGGCAGGCCTTGATTATCTCGCTACACGCAGCGAGGTTAACCCCGACAGAATGGGGCTGATAGGGCATAGCCTAGGTGGCTACTACGTAGCCAGGGGCGCCGCATATGATGCGAGGGTCAAAGCGTGTGTGATCTGGGGCGCATGTTTCAATGTCTTAACGGATTTCTTCGACTTTACCCTTCCCGGTAAATACCGATGCATGTGGATCATAGGCGCGAAGACCGAAGACCAAGCCAGAGAGAGGCTGAGGAGTTTCAACCTCGACGAGGCGGTGAAAAAGATTAGATGCCCAATCCTGATACTTCACGGCGAAGAGGACGGAGTCGTGTCACCCGAAGCGGCGCGGCGCCTGTATCGTGAGGCTACCTGTCCCAAAGAGCTCAAAATGTTCAGAGCCGCCGAGGGCGGTTCATGGCACTGCCAACATGATCATCCCGCCATGGCTCAGGCCTACGTTTATGATTGGCTCCAAGACAAACTTTAGATTCTCCAGATTGCGGTCGTCATCGAAACCGTAATAGCTTACCCGAGCGCCAATTTGCGCAGAAGTCAACTAGCGAAACCGCCTTTTTTTAACGGAGGGCCCGATGATCGTCAGCATTGATGTGGGTGGTACATTCACGGATTGCTTGGTCGTTGACGCTGCTGGCGCCGTCCGCGCCTTCAAGGCTCCGACTACGCCGCGATCGCCAGCCGATGGAGTCATGCAGGTCCTCGCCAAGGCCGCCACCGCCTATCGCCAGTCGCCAGGCGAATTCGTCGGCGCCGTCGAGCTCATTATCCACGGGACGACGCTGGCCACTAATGCCCTGGTGGAACGGCGCGGGGCCACCGTTGGCATGCTGACGACGAAGGGTTTCCGAGACATCCTGGCTCTACGGCGCGGGTTCAAGAACGTGGGCGGGCGCTCCATGTACGACGTCTTCTTCCCGCCCTATCGGCCCCTCGTCCCCCGCCGCCACTGCCTGCCGGTGACCGAGCGCATGAACCAGAGGGGTCAGGTGGTCACCCCTCTGGATGAAGGGGACGTCCGCGGGGCGGCCGAAACCCTGATGGCCTCGGGCGTGACCGCCGTTGCTGTCGGCTTCCTCCATAGCTACGCCAACGGCAGCCACGAGGCCCGGGCGGCCGAAATCCTGCGGGAGGCTTTTCCGCAGGCGTACGTCGTAACCTCCCACGAGATCCTCCCCGTCTGGGGAGAGTTCGAGCGCTTTAGCACCACGGTTGCAAGCGCCTTCGTCGGCCCCATCGTCTCGACCTACCTGAACGACCTGGGTTCTCGGCTGGATGCCCGAGGCTTGAAGGGACGTCTCCTCCTCGTCCAGGCAGACGGCCATGTCCAGTCCGTGGGCGAGGTCGCCCGTAAGGCGGTGTACCTGGTTGGGTCAGGGCCGGCGGCTGCGCCGACGGCGGGCACCTTTATCGGAGACTTGGGGAACCACCGGGATCTCATCTCCATCGATATGGGCGGGACCAGCTTCGACGTCTGTCTCGTGCGGGACGGCCAGGTGGAGACGACCACGGAGATGTGGGTCGGCGAGGAACGGCTCGCGATTAAGATGCGCGACATCCACACCGTTGGGGCCGGAGGTGGGAGTATCGCATGGGTGGATTCCCTCGGCCTCCTCCGGGTAGGCCCGCAGAGCGCCGGGGCCGAGCCTGGCCCGGCCTGTTACGGCCGCAGCGGGCTGGACCCCACCGTAACCGACGCCGCCCTGGTGCTCGGCTACATCCCGGCAGATTATTTTCTTGGAGGCGAGATCGCCCTGGACACCGGCCTGGCCCACGAGGCCCTCGGACGGCTGGGGGCGCGCCTCGGAATGGATGCCGCGGCGGCCGCTCAGGCTGTCTTCCAGGCCGTCAACGGGTTCATGGCCAGCCAGATCACCGAGATCTCCACTCGCCGAGGTTACGACGTCCGGGACTTTGCCCTGGTGGCGGGGGGTGGCGCCGGCCCTGTGCACGCCGGATTCCTGGCGGAGCTTCTCGGGATTCGCACGGTGATCGTACCCCAGGCTGCCGCCCTCTACAGCGCCCTCGGGATGCTGCTCATGGACATCGGACGTGATTACGCCCGCACGCTGGTCTCTCCAGCCGCGGGCCTGGACATCGGCAAGGTCAACGGGGTCTTTGCAGCCATGGAGGCGGAGGCCCTGGCGGCTTTTCGTGCCGTGGGCATTCCACCGGAGGAGGTCCGCTTGGCCCGGTCTGCGGACATGCGCTACGCGAAGCAGTTCCACGAGATCGAGGTGGAGCTGCCCTCGCGGCCCCTGGAGTCCGCCGACATCGGGGCCGTCCTGGAAGCCTTCCATCGCCAGCACGAGGCCCGGTACACCTTCGCGATGAGCTTTCGCGCAGTGGACTTCATTACCTTCCGGCTGCACGCCAGCGCCTCGCGCCGCGCCGAGCTTCGCCTGGCAGCCGGCCAGGACGCTCCTGTGCGCCGGGGAACGGTGGCCGCGAAACGTCGCCGGCGGGCCTTCTTCGGGGGCGTCATGCAGGAGGTCCCTGTGTACGATGGCCCCGCCGTGCCCCAGGGCTACGCGCTCAAGGGGCCGGCCATCATCGAGGAGCAGACGACGACCGTCGTTGTCCCGCCGGGTTTTGTGACCCAGGTGGACAGCGGGCACAACTACATCTTGGTTCAGGGAGGATGACAGATGCCTTCGCACACCATAGACCCCATCACACTCTCCACGGTCTGGCACGCCATGCAGAGCTACTGCCGGGAGATGAAGCACGTCATCACTCGGACAGCGCAGAGCATCCTCATCGCCCACCTGGGTGATATCTCCGTGGGCATCTGGGACCGTGATGGCCGCACCATCGCCGTTCCCACGGGTCTGCCCTCCCAGTTCCTTGGAGGCAAGTTCACCATCCAGTACATCCTGGAGCAGTTCCGCGACCGCATCCATCCCGGCGACGTCTTCCTCTGCAACGACCCATACCACGGCTATGGGAATCACCTTCCGGACTGGGCCTTCATCCGGCCCATCTTCCAGGAGGACCGCCTCTGCTTCTTCACCCTTGCCCGCGCCCACCAGTACGACACGGGCGGGGCCTACCCAGGGAGCTACTTCCCCAATGCCTACGACATCATAGCCGAAGGGCTCAACATCCCGCCGGTAAAGTTCGTCGACCAGGGGCGCGACAACGAGGACCTCCAACGCCTCATCTACAACAACGTGCGGTGGCCGGAAGCGGTACGCGTGGATAACCTCGGCATGATCGCGGCCACCACGATCTGCGAGCGGCGCCTCCATGGCCTGCTAGACAAGTACGGCCTCGATGTGGTCGAGGGCTGCATTGAGGAGATGCTGCAGCGCACCGAGCACTTCGTCCGCGGGCAGCTCAGTCAGATCCCCGATGGGACGTACACGGCCGAGTCGGGCTGCGACGACGACGGGACGGTACTGGACGAGCCGGTGTGGGTGCGCCTGGATATGATCGTGGCTGGAGACACGCTGACCCTTGATTTTTCCCGCAGCGACGCCCAGCGGAAGGGGTTCGTTAACAGCACCCACCTTGCCGTGTACAGTCAAGCCGTGGCTTCTGTCTTTCTGTTCCTGGACCCAGCCGTCGCCAACTACCACAATGAGGGGAGCATGGCGCCCATTGCAGTCATCAACCCGACCGGGCGTGTAACCAACGCCCAGTGGCCCTGTACGGTGGGCGCCGCCCCCATCACCGTCGGCTCCCAGGTGATGGAGTCGGTCCTCATGGCGATGTCCGAAGCCTTCCCCCGCCGCGCTATCGCCCCGTGGTCGCGCCATTACCGGCATTACATCTTTGGCCCCGATCCCCGGACGGGGGACCGGTATGTCCAGAGCATGTTCGAGCCAGATGGGGGGGCAGGAGCGGTGTGGGGCTACGACGGTTTCGAGGGCGCGGCCTCCATCACCACGTTGGGCGAGGTCGCCCGCGCAAACGTGGAGGAGATGGAAGTGCGGGTGCCGTGGTGGATGCTCCGCTACGAGTTCGCCGAGGACAGCGCGGGTGCCGGCCGGTGGCGGGGCGCCTGCGGGGTCCACTGGGCCATGCGCAACGATGGCGGGGAGGCCAAGATGTCTACCGGCAACGCCGATGCCGAGGTGATCGTCCCGAAAGGCGTGGCAGGCGGGAGGGACTGCCCCCCGAACGTGTGCTGGATCGTCCGGGGGGATCAGCGAACCCTGGCCAAGGTCCACCGCTACTTCGATCTGCAGCCGGGCGACGTGATCATGAAGCAATCGGGGGGCGGCGCGGGCGTCGGCGATCCTGCTGAGCGGGATCCGGAGGCCGTGCGCGAGGACGTGCTGGACGGGATCCTGAGCCACCAGGCGGCCCGGGAGGTATACCGGGTGGCCATCGACCCGGCGACGAACCGGATCGTCGGGCTCCTGCCTCCGCGGCACCCCTAAGGAAAACCCCATGGCCGTTCGTTTCGGCCTGCACGGCTCGATAAGAAACTTTTCAGCAGATCTACAACGAGACGATGGAGGCGTGGAGCAAGCAAGTCATGCCCCGGGTTTGAAATCCGGACTGGCTCCGGCTCGTTTTGCTAGATTTTAAGATTGTGGAGGAAAAAGTTCTGAGAAAATGGCCGTTGAACTTAACAGAGGAGGTGAACCATGAAACGACTAAGGCCTCTCATGGCCAGCTTGTTGGTTGCACTAGGTACTATACCGGGCATCGCTCAGGAGGCGCTAACCGCCCCCTTAGACGAGTTGGTAGCTGCCGCCAAGAAAGAAGGGACCGTAGAGTTCTATGCTACAACCACCCTGAAGGATAAGGGCGCCCGGCTGCTGAGCGAGGCCTTCAACAAGAAATATGGCCTGAACATTAGGGTGAATTATGTCCCTGCGATCTCTTTCACGAGGGATGTGGCGAAGGTGGTCGGCCTTGCCGCGACTGGCGTACCACCAGAGTGGGACCTGATGCTGATCCATGATGCCGGCCATGCCACTTTGTGGCTGCGCAAGCTTCTCAAACCGTTTGATTATAGAAAACTGGGCATCGATCCGGAACTGATCCACTACGACAGCGGCGCAGTCTCGTTCGCCAACCAGTTCGCCCTTCCCGCTTATAACAACAAGTTGTTGCCTGCCAAAGATGTGCCCAAGAGCTGGGAGGATCTTCTGGATCCTAAGTGGAAGGGAGGCAAGCTAGGCATGTCCACCGCGACCCACCACATTGCTCGGCTAGCGGCCGCGTGGGGCGAGACGAAAACGACGGAGTTTGTCAAAGCCTTGGCCAGGCAGCAACCTTTCCTTGGCACGCTTCAGGAGCTCTCCACACGCCTCCTGATAGGGGAGATCCAGGTCGCCATCACGCATCTCGACGAATTCATTTACCAGGCCAAAGCGACCGGCGCGCCGATCGTCTTTGCGGAAGAGGTTCAACCGGTAATTTCGCCTACGCTAAACGCGGGCGTGCTCAAGGGCGCCCGCCACCCGAATGCCGGCCATCTCTTTGCCGTCTTCCTCACAACCAACGAGGCCCAGGAGATCTGGGGCAAGGACCAAGGTCAAACTTCCGCGTTTGTTGTTGGGACACCCGCCTACAAGTACGTCCAGGGGAAAAAGGTTTTGTACATGACACAAGAGCATGCCGAGATCGTGGACAGGCTCACCAGAGAGTACGGCAAGATCTTCGGTTTCGGTAAATAACCGGAGAGCAAGATCGGTTCCTACGTTGGAGGGGAGGCAGCTATGATCGATTTCGATTTGACCGATGAGCAAAAAGCCCTGCAGAAGACGGCCAGGTTTTCACTTTTGTCTTGATTATCAGCCTAAGCCCCAAGTAACATCCGCAGCGTTCCCTCGGCGACAGCGACAAGAGCGGCGCTCGAGCCTCTGAGGAGACTATACACCCATACCCGGTCCATCGGCCTTTCATTGTCGATTCCACTGTCGCTCCCCATCAGAGAAGAGCTTCCTGTGACGGATTCATTTTCGGAATAAATTCTTTTTTACAGCAAGCATCGAGGGAACAGGCGCGTTATGTTGACACCATGACTCGCCTTGGATAACATCGCGCGAAGTTTGGAGATCTTGAGTGAGGCCGGGCGACTTTGTTGAGGCCAGACGGAGGCTTGAGAACAAGCCCATCGTCACCGGAGAAAAGCTGACCACGCTCTCCGAGGCGGTCCGGCGCGTCAAAGACGGCGACCACATCGCCATCGGCGGCTGCCTTTTTTCGCGCACCCCTTTGGGCCTGCTGATGGAGCTCTTGCGCCAGGGCAGACGCGGCCTGACCCTTTCACGGAATCTGATGTGCTATGAAGGCGAATGGTTCATGGCGGCAGGGGCGGTGGAAGCTCTGGTGACAAGCTGGTTCGGCATCGGTCTCCCGTGGGGCTTGTCAAAAGTCCTCCGCGAACAGGTCGAAAACGCGAAGATCCGCTTCGAAGAGTGGAGCCATCTGGGACTCGGCCTCCGCTACCGCGCCGCGGCCATGGGAGTCCCGTTTCTGCCGACGGTCACGATGCTGGGCTCCGATCTCATGACGGCGACGCCGACAAAGACGATGGAGTGCCCCTTCACGGGTCAAACCCTTTGTCTCGTTCCCGCCCTTTTTCCGGACGTGGCCCTCCTTCACGTGCACCGGGCCGACCGCTTCGGCAATTGCCAAATCGACGGCTATCCCCACATGGATGCCGATATCGCGCGCGCAGCCACCACCGTCCTGGTCACGGCAGAAAAAATCGTTCCGGAGGACGAGATCCGAAGCCATCCGGACCGCACCGTGATCCCGGGCATCGCAATCGACGCCCTCGTTGAAGTGCCCTATGGGGCCTTCCCCCACGAGTGCTACGGCCTCTACGAAGCCGATTTTACGCACTTCGACGTGTATGTAGCTGAAATCAAGGCCAAGGGAACACAGGCAGTGCGGGAATATCTCGGTCACTACGTTCATAAGAGGAGAAGCCATGAGGAGTATCTGGCTCTTTTCGGCGAGGAAGCGCTCAGTCGCCAATCCCGCTACGCCCGCGAGCTATTAGGCGGATCATGAGCACCTCGCCCTCCGAGATTCTCGCGATCGCCGCCGCACGCCAGCTTGCCGGCGTTACCTCGGTGTTTGCCGGTGTGGGAATCCCGTTGCTCTCGGCGGTCCTGGCGCAGAGAACCGTCGCCCCCGATCTCACTATCGTCGTCGAGGGAGGAATGATCGGTCCCCAGTTGATTCCCGGCCGGCTCCCGATCTCTACCAATGAAATGAGAGGGGCTTACCGGGCTCAGATGCTTCCCGGGATCACGGACACTTTCCTACTTGCCCAACGGGGTTTTTTGGATATGGGCTTTGTCGGCGGCGCCCAGATCGACCGCTACGGCAACCTGAATTCGAGCGTCGTGGGTTCCTACCGGGCTCCCAAGGTGCGGCTCCCCGGTAGCGGCGGAGCCAACGATATCATCTCGCTCTGCCGCCGGGTGATCGTGGTGACGATGCACGAGCGCCGCCGCTTCGTCCCGCGAGTCGATTTTGTGACGAGCCCCGGCTTCCTGAACGGAGGCAACGCCCGCAAGCAGGCAGGCCTCCTTTTCGGGCGGGTGAATCGGGTGGTGACTCATCTCGGTATTATGGGCTTCGATGAAGAGACAAAGGCCATGCGACTGGAGAGCTTGCATCCGGGGGTGTCGTTAAAGCACCTCATCGACCACACCGGGTTCGAACTCCTGATCCCGGAAAAAGTCGCGGTCACCGAGCCTCCGACCCCGTTGGAACTGGATCTTCTGCGCAGCCTGGACCCGGACAGTAAATACTTGCGGAGCGAGGACCACCCGCCGGCCTCTTCCCGCGAAAACAAAGATCATTAAGGAGCCAAGCGTGACCAACCGTCAAAAATCTATCGCCTTCGGTCTTGCGATCAAGAACTTTGTCGGGCCGGGGGAGACGCCGGATGTGGATGAAATCCTCCGTTATGCCGAACGCGCTGAGGCCCTGGGTTTCGAGTCGCTCTGGGCCTGGGACCACGCGCTCCTGGGAGTGGAGCCTGCCTTCCCGATTCTGGATTCTCTATCCATTCTTACCGCCATCGCGATGCGGACGGGCCGCATCAAGCTGGGAACGGGCGTCCTGGTTCTTCCCCTACGAAATCCGGTCCTGTTGGCCAAAGTTCTGGCAAGCCTGGACCAGATTTCCAAGGGCCGCCTGATCCTGGGGGCGGCCTCCGGGTGGTACGCAAGGGAGTTTGACGCGGTCGGCGTTCCGTTCAAGCAGCGCGGCCGGATCTTCGACCGGAACCTGGAAATCTTGCTCCGGCTGTGGGAGGAGAAGTCGGTAAGTTTGCAGATGGACGAACTTAATTTGCGAGACGCAGTGCTTCTGCCCAAACCTTACCAAAAGCCGCGCCCTCCCGTCCTCATCGGGGGCTATGTCGAGAGAGTCCTCCGCCGTGTAGCCAGGATATCTGACGGTTGGCTCACCTACTTCTACACGCCCGAGGGGTTCACAAAGTCATGGATGAAAATTCACGAGTACGCACGGGAATACGGGCGCGATCCCGGGGCCTTGAGCGGGACCAACCAGTTGGCGATCTACGTAGGCCCGCCGAAGACGGAGGCCGATCCGCCCATGCGGCATTGGCTAGCGACCGAATGGGATGTGGCGGCGTGGAGTGACTCCACCCTTGAGCACGCGATCCGAGGAACGGTGACGGAGTGCGTCGATCAACTGCGAGCCCATATCGAGGCAGGGGTGGATCGGATTATTCTCATCCCCTATCGCTACCAGCCGGAACAGGTCGAGCTCATTGCCCGCGAGGTGATCCCCCGGCTCATCCAATAGAGAAACTTCGTCTCGATTACCGTCCCGGTTTCGGCAGATCCGCTCTGCCCTGGAGAAGCTCCCGGGCCCGCTCAACCGCCTTTTGGTTGATCGTAAGGGTGCTTGCGAAGCTGCCGAGCGGCTTGGTGGCGTCGATGCCCATTTTGGCCGTGATGGCAGCATCCGTGGCCGATGGATCCAAGAGGGTCCCCATGGTTCCTCCAACGATGAAAACATCACGGTCGGCCTGCATGCGGGTAGCGATGGCCCACAGCACCTGCTCCTCGTCAAAGACATCAATATCCTCATCCACGACCACCACGAGCTTCACATAGTGGTCGGCTCCCAAGACATTGAAGATGGCCTGTTTCGCTTGCCCCTCGGCGATTTTGCGCAAAGACACGTAGCAATGAAAGCTGCCGATGCCGGAGCGCACGGGCACGTGAACAGCCTTGAGGTTGGGGATAGTTTTGCTCAAGACATTGGTAAACTCCACTTCCCGGGGGAGGGAAAGGCAACGGCAATGCTCCATGCTGTTGCCGCTGTTGATATCCTGGTAGAGAGCTCCGCTGCGGTAAAGCAGCGCCGTAGCTTCAAAAACGTTCTCGGTGCCGCGCGTTGAAGCGTAGCCGGTAAATTCGCCGAACGGTCCTTCCTTTTCCCGCACGCCGTTGAGGATGCGACCCTCGATGACGATTTCCGACCATCGCGGCACCTCAAGCGGCACCGTCCGGCATGGCACCAGCTCCACGGGCTCTCCGAACAGGCCGCCTACGAGGTCCAATTTGTCCACGTCCGCGGGCGGAAGGCTAAGCGCGCCCAGGGAGAGAATCGGATGGACTCCGAGGCAAACCGCGACCTCGAGGGGACGGTCCTGCTCCTCGGCGCGGCGGAAATACTCATACATCCGCCGGCGAGAGTGCAGGCTGATCCCCATCTTCCGCGGCCCCTTGAGCTGCATGCGGTGGTAACCGACGGTACGGATGCCGGAATGCGGGTCCCGAGCTACCACCAGAGCAGCGGTCAAATAGGGCCCGCCGTCCTGCTCGAAGTGGACCAGGACGGGAAGCCGGCCCAAGTCCACCTGGTCACCGAGGAAAATATTTTCCTGAAATGGCGCGTCGTCCCGAACCACGGGAGGGACAGAGTTTTTCAGGCGGGCGCGAAATTCCTCCACGAGCCGCTCCTGAGGGACGCCCAGCGCCAGGGCCAATCTCGGGCGGTGAGCCAGAAGGTTGCTGATGACCGGAAAATCGCTGCCTCGGACCTGATCAAAGAGCACCACCGGGCAGGAAGCGAGCTTCTCCGCTTCCATCACCAAGGCTGTGACCTCAAAAGACGGGCTAACTGGTTCCTGCACCCGCAGGAGCTGATCAGGATATCTTCTTTCGATCAGCTCCAGAAAACTTCTGAGGTCCTGTGCCAACGATTTCCCCCCTTCAGATGCGATTCTGCTGAAAAACCTTCCGTTCATCCTTCGAGAGGCTCAGGACGAACGGAGGAGCGGTTGAAATGATTGGAGATTTTCCGTTCATGCTGAGCCTAGTCGAAGCATTCTTAGGGTTTTTCAGCAGAATCAGATTCCGAGCCTGACCTTCACCGCTTTCAGAGAGCATTGAACCGGCCGGGGCACCGTAACGCCCTTGCGCCCGGAATCCACGTCTTTCAAGCCGGTGCCGGTCACCATAATGACCACTCGCTCGTTTGACGATACCTCGCGGCGCGAGCGCAGTTTTATCAAGGCAGCCAGCGCGGCTACCCCTGCAGGCTCACCGAAGATCCCTGAGGTCCGCCCCAGGAGCTTCATGGCCTCTAACATTTCCGCGTCCGAGACTGCAACCGCCGATCCACCGGAGGCCTTCAAGTCCTGGACCGCCATGATGCCGTTGCGCGGCAGGGACACGGAAATACTGTCAGCGATCGTGGAGGGCTTGACGGGCCGGATCATGCCGTCGCCCTCAAAGGCCTGCTTGATCGCTTGAGACCCTTGTGCTTGCGCCGCCACTAGACGCGGAAGCCGGTCGATCAGCCCGATTCGCTTAAGGTCAACGAACCCTTTCCACACTCCGCTCAGGATGCAGCCATCCCCCACCGGCACGACGACGAGGTCCGGGGGCTCCGAACCCAACTGTTCCACGATCTCCATGGAGACAGTCTTTTTCCCCTCGACCGTATACGGATTGTATCCCGTGTTTCGATTGTACCAGCCGAACTCCCGGCATGCCTCGATGCAAAGCTGGAAGGCGTCGTCATAAGTCCCCCGAACCGGCAGCACGTCCGCGCCAAAAACCAGGAGTTGGACCATCTTGGCCACAGGAGCCGACTCAGGCACGAAGATACGGCAGCGGATTCCGAGAGAAGCTGAAAGGCACGCAAGTGACGCCGCTGCGTTACCGGTGGATGCAGTAGCAATGTACTCGTAGCCCAGCTCACGGCCTTTGAGAATCGCCACAGCGCTGGCCCGGTCCTTTAAAGATCCCGATGGGCTGCAAGTGTCGTCCTTCACCCACAGGCGCTCTAAGCCCAGGGCCTGCCTCAGCCGGGGCGCTGGATAGAGAGGCGTGGCTCCCACCCGTAGCGGAAGAGACACGGTCGACGCTTTGAGCGGGAGCAAGGGCAGGTAGCGCCACTGGTCGGAAAAAGGCTGCGCGCCCAACGACTCGCGCGTTAAAGCTCTCCGCGCGGCGTCGTAATTATAAGACACTCTCAGGGTTGCCAGATCGCCGCACACAGGGCACGTGTAGAGAGCGGTGTTTTCCTGATAAGCCTTGCCGCAGATGACGCAGCTAAGCTGCGTTACGGTGCCCATCGTTAGTGGACGACATGCAGCTTGCGCCGCGCCAGGTTCAGGCGATCCTGTTCGCGGAGCGGATGCTCGCGCTCAGGAATTTCCGTCTTGGGCTCATGCCCGAACAACGGCGTGGAAAAGTATCGCATTCCCGTGTCGTTGATCATGGTGACGATTAGTTTCACGTTGGAGAGTATCGGCGACAGTTTGTTCGCCGCGACGACATTACAGCCCGATGAGATACCGCAGAACACCCCTTCCTCCCGGGCCAGGCGGCGCGCCATCGCGATCGCATCCCGCGAAGACACGGTCACGACTCCGTCGACATAGTCCAGATCCAGGTTATCCGGGATGAAGCCGTCCCCGATCCCTTCGATGAGGTGCGGTCCCCAACCGCCGCCCGAGAGAATCGGACACTCCTCGGGCTCAACGGCATAGATCTTGATACCTGGGTTTTGCTCCTTGAGAAACTTGCCGACGCCGGAAATCGTGCCACCGCTGCCCTGAGAAGCCACGAACACGTCCACCTTTCCCTCCGTCTGCTCCCAGATCTCCGGGCCGGTGGTCAGGAAGTGGGCCTCGATGTTGTCCTTGTTGGAGAACTGCGCCACCTCCCAGAATTTGCCGGGATGATCGCGCTTGAGCTCAGCGACCTTCTCTAGACACAGGTCGACATCGCTCTCCGCGCCGGGCGTGAGCACCAGCTCCGCCCCGTAGGCGCGCATGGAGGCCTTGCGCTCTTCGCTCATCCCCTCCGGCATGACGATCACCACCGGATATCCCTTCGCGGCTCCGAGCATCGCCGTCGCGATGCCGGTGCTGCCCGTGGAAGCCTCCAGGATGACCATTCCGGGGCGCAGCTCGCCGCGCTCCTCGGCCCGCGCCACGGCGTGGCGGAGCACGCGGTCCTTGAGACTCGCGCTGGGGTTCATGAACTCCAGCTTGCCGCACAGAGTCTGCGGGCCGATGGCCACCTTGCGAAGCCGCAGCAGCGGCGTCATTCCGGCCGCTTCCATGACGCTCTCCGCAATGCCTCGTCGTGATGTCCAGTCCACCATGCTTATTTCCTCTCTTGTGACCCGGCCGCGTCTAGATGCCCAGAAGGGCCCTGGGATTTTTCACGATGAGCTTTTCAATATTTGCGGCCGACACGCCCTTCTCATAGAGTCCCTGGGCGTACAGCCACATCGCCTCCGGCGGCAGCGGGTTGTGCGACTGCCCCGTGTCGCTCATCACCACGCAGTTATCGAAGCCGATGTCGTCCATCACCTCCTTGGTGAACTGGAGTTTGGCGTAGGCCCACATCGGCGAGATCGTGCAGTAGCCGAACTCCCCGATCCCCCCCAGGCGCACCATCTCTTTGAGGAAATCGACGTTCATCCCCGCCGGCACGCGAAAATACGGGTGGGTGATGAGGATCTTTTTCACGCCCCGTTCCCTCGCCGCCCGCACCAAAACGCCGATCTCCCCGAGCGAGAGGTGAGCGGTCCCCAGGATCGCGTCATGTTTTGCGATCAACTCCAGCACCACCATGGCCTCGTCAATAACCTTGCCGTCTTTGATCGCCGATATCGGCTCGCCCCAGAAAAAGCCGCCCCCGCTCGACTGCGCGTCGTAGCTCCCCCGCGCGCCGTGCACCTCGATGTGATGCGCCGCATCGATCGTCGGCATCCAGACTTCCTTTCCGCCGAGGCGCAGCGCCACTTCGGCGGCGGCGGGGTTAATGCCGCCCACGAATTGGTTCAG
This sequence comes from Deltaproteobacteria bacterium, assembly GCA_016193385.1. The sequence continues at coordinate 10,142 of JACPSF010000240.1, read as the reverse complement.
CACGATCCCGCCGAAAATCTTGAGAGTAGGAAATTCTTTCTGAACCAAATAGGCCCGGCTCACCGTGCTTTCGTGATGGCTCTTGAGCATGATGGCATCCATCCCGGCGTCGGCCGCCGCCTGAGCCGCCTGGCGGTCATCCACCCGGCGCTGAAACACGCAGGGATAAGAATGCACATGAAGATCGACCGCTCCATCGAGCTTGACGAACGTCATCCGGTCCCTCCCGCCGTCGGTTGATTTAGCCATGAAGTTCCCTTTCGCCGATCCCGCGCGCGCGGTCTCTCCGGCACCCCCTCCTCATACCAGCCCCAGCCCTGTGGGCTCGACCGAAAGCGCCCGACACACGGCCACCAGCGCGGCCTGATTGCTGGTCACGATCGGCAGGTTATAGATCTGTTTTAGGCGCGGCAGCGCGGAGATCGCGCGGTAGTTCGTGCAAGAGACAAACAGCGCGTCCACCTGCGGGTTTGTCCCCAGCCGCTCCTGAGCAAACGCCACTATTTCCGACGGCTCTACATGGGCGAGATCGAAATTCACGCTGATGCCCATTCCATGGATCGCGACGACTTCCAGGCCGTCGGCCTCGACGCTCGCTTTGATCCGCCGGTTCAACTCGTCGATGTAGGGGGTGAGAACGGCAACCTTCCTGGCCCGGGTGGCATTGAGCTCCCGCCGCACCGAATCGATGACGCTTACGGTAGGGCTGCCGGTGGTCTCAGAAATACGCCGGCAGAGGTCGGCATCGTACTCATTTCCCCGAAGCGCGCCGGCGCTCGTGCAGCCGAAAACGACTATGTGTGGCCTGGCCGTGGCCAGGACCTCCGCGGTCGGGAGGGCATAGACATCTAACATCTCCCCCTCGCCCTGCACCGTAGTAGACTCCATGTACATCCGCCCGGTGTGCACGGTAACTGCATCCGGAAGGTGGCGGTAAACATCCGCTGCCATGACCGTGTTCGAGGATGGGATCAGAAGGCCGACGCGCTTCCTCAGGTTTGCGTTCTTCTGATTCATTCGATGAATTCCCCCCGCGCCTTGGCCTCCTGGATGGCAAGGTAGACGCGCTCGGGCGTAGCCGGAGTCTCCGCGATGCGCACTCCGATCGCGTCGTAGATCGCGTTCAGGATTGCAGGGGTCGTAGGAATCGTGGCCGGCTCAGCCACTCCCTTGGCTCCGAAAGGTCCTCTCGGGTCGGGCACCTCGACGATCTCACACTCGATCTCCGGCACATCCATGGATGTCGGCACCAGATAAAATGCGAGGGATCCGGTCCGCGGGATACCCTGCTCCAGGATATGCTGCTCGTAGAGCGCGTAGCCCATCCCCATCGCCGCGCCGCCCTGGATCTGACCCTCCACCGCCATCGGATTGATCGCCTTCCCCGCGTCGGTCGCGGAGACGATTCTCAGAACCTTCACCTGGCCGGTTTCCGTGTCCACTTCGACCTCCGCGAGCTGGGTAGCCCAACCGTAAGTGGCGTAAGCATCTCCCTGGGAGGTCTCGGGGTCGACATCCTTGGTGGTGTTGTCATGCCAGCCCCAGCTCTGGCAGCGCCGGCCGAGCCGATGGATTTCGTTCGCCACTCGGGCCACCGAAAGAACCGGGATCTCCTCGCCGGTTTTATAAATCTGTCCCACGCGTGCGCGCAACTCTTCCTTGCGGCATCCCCGCATTTCCGCCGCCATCCGCAGGATTTGCTCACGCATGTCTTCTGCGGCCTTCTGCACCGCCACTCCCTGGACGAATGTCGCACGGCTGCCGGAGGTGGGCCCCGCATCCGGGGTGCTGCCGGTATCCGCCGGCACTACGCGGATCATCTCGGGCCGGATACCGATGCATTCAGCGGCAACCTGCGCGATGATCGTCATGACGCCCTGGCCCATATCGCAGGCGCCGGAGTAAATCGTCGTGGTGCCGTCCTCCGCCATCTCGATGGCGGCCGAGCCTATATCGGCACGGTTAAACCCGTAACCGATACCGTAATACATCGCGCCTATGCCGATTCCCCGCTTTTTTGCCATAGACGATTGAACCCCAACTGGCGGGCTTCCATATAGTCTTTGATCCGCCTGAGAGTCGCCTCAATGCCGCATCCCTCGTTCATCACCTGGCCGGTGGAGGAAGTCAGGCCCGGCTTGAGGCAATTGATGATCCGGAAATCCAGCGGAGAGATGCCGAGGCTTTGGGCCAGCTTGTCCATCTGGGACTCATGAGCCACCGCCGCCTGCAGAACGCCGAACCCCCGCATCGCGCCTGATAGCGGGTTGTTCGTATAGAGCGTATACGTGTCGACTCGAATGCTCGGGACGTAGTACGGACCGGTAGCGTGAATGCCCGCCTTTTTGATGACGTAAGCGCCCAGCGACAGGCCCGAGCCGGTGTCTCCGTAAATGTCGCCGTCCAAAAAGGTAAGCCGGCCATCGGCGCGGGCCCCCGTGCGGAATTTCATCAGCATCGGATGGCGTTTGGTATTGGCGATGAGCGACTCCTCTCGCGTGTAAACGAGGCGCACGGGGCGGCGCGTCTTCAGTGCCAGGAGGCCCACATGGATCTCCACGGTGATGTCGTCTTTGCGCCCGAACCCTCCGCCGATGGGAGCCTGAATCACTCTGACGTTATTCATGTTCAGATTCAGCGCCGGGGCGATCTGGCGCCGGTCGCGAAAGGGATACTGGGTAGCGACCAGGATATTCAGGACCCCGGAAGGATCCAGGTAGGCCAGGCCCGCCTCCGGCTCCATCGCCACATGGTCCATCCTCTGAGTGCGATACGTCCCCTCGACGACCACATCCGAATCTCGGATTGCCCGATCGACGTCGCCCTTGCGCACTCTGGTGTGCTGGAAGATATTGCCTCCCTCGTGGATCGCCGGAGCTGCCGGGTCGAGCGCATCCTCGATGCTGAGAACGGGTCGTAGAGGCTCGTACTCGGCTTTGATCTTCGATAATGCCTCCGCGGCACAATCCTCCGTCTCCGCCGCCACCAGCGCCACGGGGTCTGCGGCTGAGCGAACCTTGTCGTCCGCCAACACGCGCTGATCGAGCACGGCCAGGCCATAGCGGTTGATGCCCGGAATATCGGCGGCCGTAAGGACGGCGCGAACTCCCGGCACCTTCTTGGCCGCGGAGGTGTCGATGCCGCGAATGACGGCGTGAGGAATTCCCGCCCACAAAATCCGCCCGTGCAGCATCCCGGCCATCTGCATATCGCCCGCGTACTGGGTCACACCCAGCGCTTTTTCCATGGAATCGGGCTTGGTGACGTTTTTTCCGATCCAGTCGTACGCTTCGGATTTTTCCATGGTCGCAGTCGGCTTTTCCCGCTTCATCTCGTTGCCGGACTTAAAAAGTCATTCCCGCCTCGAGCCGCGTAGATCGGCCGCCGCGGCCTCTACCGCCTCAAAAATCTTATTGTAGCCGGTGCATCGGCAAATATTGCCGGAAATCGCAAACTTGATCTCCTGTCTGGTCGGGTTGGGATTTTCCTGAAGAAGTGCATAGGCGCTCATGATGATGCCGGGCGTGCAGTAGCCGCACTGGATGCCGCCTCGCTGGATCATCCGGGCCTGGACCGGGTGAAGCTGCCCTTCCCTCGACAACCCTTCGATCGTGGTGATCCTCTTTTGCCGCGCGTCGCCGATCAGAACCAGGCAGGATACGACCGGTCGGCCGTCAAGCAGCACCGTGCAGGAGCCGCATTCGGCCTCGTCGCACCCCTTCTTGGCACCCGTGAGTCTCAAGTTTTCCCGCAGCACATCCAGCAGCGACTCGGACGGCTCAGCCTCCGTGTCAAACCATTCGCCGTTGATATTCAGCGTGTAGCGCTGTTTCACGGACTCCCCCACGCCGACTTCATGCTTGCATCCTTGCCCGCTCGACGGCTCGTTCCAACGTTCGCCGCACCAACACCGAAACCATCGCCTTACGGTAGGCTGCCGTTCCGCGGATGTCGTCGATCGGGCGGCACTCCCCCATCGCTATTTGACCCGCTTTCATCACAAGTTCCGGTACCGGCTCGCAGCCGCGCAGGACTTCCTCAGCCTTGAGCGCGCGCAACGGGGTCGGCGCCACCGCACCCAAAGCGATCGCGACATCCTCGATCCTGCCGCTGCTGCGATCCAATGTCACCCGCGATGCCGCGCTAGCGATGGCAATGTCCATCGCGCTGCGTGGTGTCAGGCGCTCGAAACTGTCGCCCGTCATCTCCTTCGGCTCCGGCACTTCCACCCGAAGCAGTAAGCCCGCCGGCCCGAGAACCGATTTTCCGGGCCCGGAAAAAAAGTTTTCCACCGGTACGGTCCGAGGATTGGAGCCGTTATCGAGAAAGGTGGCGGTTGCGCCCAAAACGAGAAGCGCAGGCGCAGTGTCCGCGGCTGGAGAGGCGTTGCACAGATTGCCTCCGATGGTGGCGATGTTACGTAATTGAACGGAGCCGATGACTCTCAGCGCGTCGAGCAAGGAGGGAAATGTCGCAGCAACAGCGCTGGAGGTTTCCAGTTCGCGCATCAACGTCGCCGCGCCCATGCGCAGCCCCTTCCCCGGCGCGGCGGACCAGACGCCGATATCCGGGAGCCGCTTGATATTAACCAAACCCTTGTACTGTTTGACCCGGCGGCGAAGCTGGAGAATAACGTCCGTCCCGCCCGCGAGGACCTTGTACTGGCCTTTCCCGCGGCGCAACGTCTCTCTTGCTTCCTCTATTGTGAACGGCTCGAAGTAGTCAAAGCGCATAATCTCGATCCGAAGCAGGTTTTTTAACTTAACCTGCGAACATTAGAAAGACGCTCTGGCTGAAAGAAAAAAACAGAATATCAGGCTCCCTCCTACGCGAAAGCAGGCAAAATCTCCTTGGCGATGGTCCGGACTTGCGCGAAAAAATCTCGGGCCCGGACGCAGATGTTGAAAACATCCACGCCTGCTTCCGCAAACGGTCGCATCTGTGCGATGCATTCATCAGGCTTGCCAAAAATGGTCCATCGCCGGATGGTATCCTACGGTATGGGCATATCGTG
>JACPSF010000240.1:0-5071 GCA_016193385.1 Deltaproteobacteria bacterium | reverse complement strand
GTAGTTGTCTTCAAACCACTTGACTTCGCGATAGGCAGCGTCGACGTCGGGGCTGACGTAAACTCCCCGGCCGTACGCAGCCATGATCGAGTTGGGATCCCGCTTATACTTCTCCGCTGCAAGCCGGCGGACCGTCTCCAATCCCAATCGGAACTCATCTGCCGTGGCTTTTGTAGTCAACCACGCATCGCCAAGCCGGGCCACCCGCTCTGCTGGAGCGAACTTCCATCCCTCGCGGTCGCCGGCGTTCTCGCCGACCCCAAAGGATCCCTGTCCTTGCTTACTGAGATAGGTCCCCGCAGCCACCCAGATAGGCGGATGCGGCTTCTGGTGGGGCTTCAGCCCCAGCTTGACGCCCTCTAGCGTCCAGAATTCCCCGCGATGCGTAACCTCCTCCTCCGTCCACAATCGCTTGAGCAAATAGAGACTCTCTTCGAAGGCCTTGGCGCGCCGCTTCTTAGGTATCCCGCAGAGGCGGTGTTCGTGCTCTACCGTTTCGCTCTTGCCGGCGCCGATGCCGCATCCCACCAGAAGACGGCCCTTGCTGATCACGTCGACCGTGGCCAGCTCCTGCGCCAGCAGCACCGGATTGTTGTAAAGATGCGGCATCAGAATGTGGCTCAAGATCTTGATTCGGGACGTCTTGGCGGCAATGGCCGCCAGAGTGGGTATAGCACGCCAACGCGGTTTGGAAATAAGGCTGTCTCCAACCGAGACGGAATAAAACCCCAGCTCCTCGCATAGCACTGCGAGGTCGATCAGCCGATTTAGATCGTAGTCGAGCCCCTGCTGTGGCATGAAGACGCTCGCCCGATTGTGCAGGTCAATCCCAATCTTTAGCTTCGCCATCTTAATACCCTCCTGTGAGATGACTTCAAAACTGCCAGGTCCCTCTCCATCTCAACCTTTAAAGCCGCCGAAACTGGATACCCCGATCCGCGTTCGCCGTCAACAAAGCTCCCGTCGCTAATTTGAGCCTAACCTCCGAGGGTTTTGTTGAGCTTACCGGTTCAGCCTCTTCCTTTTAAAAATTCGCAACGTCTGGCCGCTCTCAACAACAAAAAACCCTATCACCGTAAGGATCAGAAGGATCAATATCATGATCACTCCCAGGACAGAGGCGCGATTCATCTCCGAATCTTCCGCCCAGAACTCCCAAATTAATGTGGATATGACCACGCTTCTGGAGGTCCTTAACATGAGGGCGGCAGAAAGCTCTCGCATCGAATGAGCCGTGACCCAAATAAAAACGTTCAGCAGAGCTGGAAAAATAAGGGGAATGACAATGGATCGAAAGGTTCGCAACCGCGAGGCGCCGCTGATCTGGGCGGCCTCCTCCAATTCCTTGTGTAATTGGAACATAGCCGCGTTGGTGGTCCGCGTGCCGAAAGCGAGATAGGTCGTGACAAAAGCGATCACCAAGATCCACACCGTCCCATACACAGGAAGGAAAGGCACGGTCAAATAAACGTAAATCAGGGCGAGACCAAGCATCAGATGAGGTATGGACATAGGCAAGAAGGATAAAAAATCCAAGGCGCGCCTCATGTATGGTTGGCTATGGACGATGAGCCATGAAATGAGAGTCGAGAAGACAGCCACTACAGTACTGCTAACCGCGACAACGACTAACGTATTGGTAAGGGCTAACCGAACTTTGGGAAACCCCAGGGTGGAGCTATAGCTGGCAAAAGATATCAATCGAAGCTTTTCCACTGAGAACGGTTGAAAATAAGGAATCAAGCTCGTCCAGAGAAGGCTCAGGAAAGGCAACACCAGGGCCAGAGTCAGGTAGAGGAGGATCGCGGCCAGCCCACAATATTTCCATTTTCCGAGATCGATGAGCTTGGGACGATAGCCCCTGCCAGTCACGGTCGCGAATCTTCCCGCCCTCCGCGTCATGTGGTTATAAAAGAAAGCCAAAACCAGAGTGGTAAACAAAAAAACGGTGGAAAGAGCCCCGATTCTGCCATACTCGGGGAGACCCATCGTCGGCCTGGCAGACCAGTAGATCTCCGACGAGAAAACGAAAATGCGGGCTGGTATCCCCAGCGTCCCGGGGATATCAAAGACAACCAGTGTGACCAGAAATACATAAGCTGCGGCCGCAAAGATGCCGGGGAGCAGGAGCGGGAAAACAACGTAACGCAGCGTCTTCAAGAGGTTGGCACCGGCGATGGAAGCCGCCTCTTCGAGAACGGGATCCATCCGCTTGAAGGACGGCGAAACGATCAAAAAGGCCGTCGGCGTCAGGGCCAATCCCTGAGCGAAGATCATGCCTGGCAGACTGAAAATGTTAAAAGGCGGGCTCTTAAGATCTAAGATTCCCATGAGGTGGTGGTTGATCATTCCAATTCGCGGGCTCGCCAGTAACACCCACCCCATCGCAAGCAGCACGCCAGGGATGGCGATCGGCAGAACCAGGGCTACTCTTACCACGGAGCGGAAAGGAAGGTTGGTACGTTCGGTCAGCCAAGCGAATAGGATACCGAGACCCAGGCTGATCGAGGTACTGCCGGTAGCGAAGATCAAGGTATACTGAATAAGCTCCCAAGTTTGCCGGTTGGTATAGATTCGGATGAAATGCTCTAGCGTGAACCCGGGATCGAAAAGAAAACCCGTCTCCTTAAAGCCGCTCAGTATCAATAAGATCACAGGAACGAGGACGAGATACCCTAGAATGATGAGGACGGCGCCAGCGAAAATATGCATTTCTTCGAGATGAAAGCTGAGGGGCGCCGAGGAGAGACGTGCCGCTACTTTCATGGCACATCCGGACCCGCCCCAGGAAGCAGGATACACCTGTCCGGAGGCAGGTGGATATAAACACGCGCGCCGTTGCGGAAACCGCGCTGGAGCGGTATTTGAACTTCCAGAGTGTGGTTGCCAACCTGAACCGAGTATTCCATCAACTTCCCTGTAAATGTCTCGGAGACGATAGTTCCCTGAAACACATTGCTGTTGTAGGAGGCAATTTCTTCTTTGGTGGGGACCATGGAGACATGCTCGGGGCGAATCATAACAACGCCCTGCGCGGGAGATTGATTGTTGTTTCCCTCGAGGACGATTTCCCCGATCACCGTTTCCACCCTCGCAATTGCACCTTCCCAAGTGACTTTTTGGCTCGGCAACATATTGCTTTGCCCGACAAAATTAGCCGTGAACAGGTTCTTGGGCAACAAGTAGACATCTTGGCACTGGCCGACCTCCACGATCACTCCGTTGTTCATCACAGCCACCCGGTCCGACAAGACCAGAGCTTCCTCTTGATCATGAGTTACATAAATACTCGTGATACCGAGTTGCCTTTGAAGATGGCGCAGCTCGGACCGCATTTGTACCCTGAGCTTACTATCGAGATTGCTCAGCGGCTCGTCAAAGAGAAGCAAATCAACCCCTTTGACAATGGCTCTGGCGATAGCTACCCGCTGCTGCTGTCCTCCGGAGAGTGTCGTGGCTGGACGATTTTCCAGTCCCTTAAGGCCCACTAGCTCCAGGGTCTGCAGGACCTTTTCCTCACGCTTTGGTATCCGTTTGATTTTTAGCGGAAATTCCACGTTATCATACACGCTCATATGGGGCCAGATCGCATAGGACTGGAACACCATACTGAGATTTCGCTGATGAGTCGGAACCTGCTTTCTTTGCCGGCTCGAAAAGAGCACCCTTTCCCCAAGGATGATCTCTCCCGCCTCGGGCACCTCCAAACCCGCCACACAGCGGAGCGTCGTGCTCTTTCCGCAGCCGCTCGGACCTAAAAGGGTAAAAAACTCCCCTCTTTCGACAGCAAAACTGACCCCCTTGACCGCCTGGACTTTGCCGCCTTCGACGGTATAGGTCTTCCACAACCCTTCTACCCTAAGCACACCTACTCACCTCGCCCGATAATACCGGCACGTTGCATCGAGGCCCGCCGGTAAACTGCTGTGTTCTCAAGGCCGATCTCGCGCGAGGACTCTTGGACAATCATGACGGAATCTTCTTCAGGGGACGGAATTATCTCCCTTCCCGCTTCAAGAGATCTTCAATCGCCTTTGTGGCCTTTACGTACTCTTCATGTTTATCTGCAGGGAAATCAGCGGTCTTCAAGCGGCCCATCAGCTTCGCAAATTCAGTCCCCTCTACAAAGGGGTTCCCACGGTGAGTCTGCTTTTCGTAGATGCTAGCTCCCTCTTGGGTGGTCAACCAGTGAATCAGGAGCTTGGCGGTATTTGCATTTTTCGCCCCCTTGATGACTCCATAAGCAATCGGAAGAATCGGAACCGGCTCTGCAAACACCCATGCCACAGGCGCGCCCTTTTCTTGCGCCTGCTGCAGCCGGTGAAGGCGAGGGGGACCTCGCCTGCGGCAACCCACGTCGCGACGTCCGCCTGGGTGCGACTCGGGCGGAAGTCGTTGGCCAGAAATTTCTTCAGGTACTCTTCGGTTTTGCTGATCCCCCACTCGGCGGCAAGCGCATTCCACGGAGTGGCGCCACGCCACCAGCCACCCTTGCCCTTCCACTTCGGGTCCAGAAGCCCTTCCCACGTCTTCGGAACATCTCTGCTTGATATCATTTGGGTATTGTAGCCGATGACGTGAGCGAACATGTTCCCGAGCACTGTATAGCGATCATATATGGTCCTTTCCGGAACACCCAAGGCTTTCCAGGCGACCTCCACGACAAGGCCTCTCTGGATCAGAGGAACGGATACAGACGGTGAAGTCCCAAACAGATCGGCCGTCGGGGCCCCCGCTCGACTTTCGTTAACGATGCGGGTTGGAACATCTGCGGCGCTGAGTTGTTCCTGATTCCATTCCTTAACGAAGGGATATCGCTTCTGAAAAGCGCCCATGATTTTGGACCAGGCCGCGAGGGACTGGCTCTCGTAGATAACCAACCTGCCCTCCTTTTTCGCGCCCTCGATAACTCCGTCCACTGCGCTTGCAGCTAAGGCCTCCCCAACCAGGCGGCCCCGGATCTGGATGGAGGCCAGCCCGATGCAGCACCAGACCAACAAGAGGACCAAAACAGCTTTGATCCAAAGATTGCAACGATTCGGCAATCGCATCATGGTTTCCCCCCGGCGAA
>JACPSF010000004.1:7152-17531 GCA_016193385.1 Deltaproteobacteria bacterium | reverse complement strand
GCTTTTCTGGAGCCGAATATCGCGACCATTATGGCGATTATTGGTCTGACCGGATGGATGGGGGTCTGCCGTCTGGTCCGGGCTGAATTTTTGAGCCTGAAGGAGAGGGATTTTGTTCAGTCCGCCCGCGCTTTAGGGGTGGGCAATGTGAGGATTATCGCTCGCCATATCTTGCCTAATAGTCTCACTCCGGTTATGGTGGCGGCAATATTGGGGGTTGCCGGTGCCATTCTGACCGAGTCGGCTCTGAGCTTTCTCGGCATCGGCGTGCAGCCTCCGACCCCGAGCTGGGGCAATATTCTGACTTCAGGAAAGGACAACATCCAGATCGGCTGGTGGCTTTCGCTATTTCCGGGGCTGGCCATTCTGGTTACGGTTTTGTCGTACAATCTTCTGGGCGAGGGGCTGCGCGACGCCCTCGATCCGCGGCTGAGGGGGATGTCGGGGTGAGGGGTGTATGGAGCATGTCAAGGGTGCAGCGGCCAAAGCGATGCGTTAGCGCTCGTTAACCCATGGGTAAGCTGATTGAAGTAAAGGGTCTCTCGACGTCTTTCTTCACGCTTGAGGGAGAGGTGAAAGCTGTCGATGGGGTGAGTTTCGAGATCGAGGAGGGTGAGACGCTCGGGTTGGTCGGGGAGTCGGGCTGCGGCAAGAGCGTCACCGCGCTCTCGATCATGCGCCTGGTTCCTTCGCCTCCCGGAAAGATTGTCAGCGGGCAGATCCTGTACCGTGGCCAGGATCTGTTACAGTTGAAAGGCGAGGCGATGCGGAAAATCCGCGGCAACGAGATCTCCATGATCTTTCAGGAACCGATGACCTCGCTCAACCCGGTTTTCACCATCGGCGATCAGATCGGGGAGGCGATTCGGCTCCATCAGGGACTGCCGAAAAAGGCGGCGCGGGAAAAGACCGTTGAGATGCTCCGCCTGGTGAAGATCGCCGACCCGGAATCGAGGGTGGATGACTACCCGCACCAGCTGAGCGGCGGGATGCGGCAGCGGGTGATGATCGCGATGGCGTTGTCGTGCAATCCGGCTTTGCTGATCGCCGACGAGCCGACCACGGCGCTCGACGTGACGATTCAGGCGCAGATTCTCGATCTCATGAAGGAGCTCCAGGAAAAGCTTGGAATGGCCCTCTTGCTGATCACGCACGATTTGGGCGTGGTCGCCGAGCAGGCCGATGAAGTGGCCATCATGTACGCGGGGAAAATCGTCGAGCGGTCCGCCGCCCAATCGATCTTCGAACGCCCGCTCCATCCTTACACGGTAGGGCTGCTGAATTCGCTGCCTGGCGTGGGCGGGAAGAAGAAAAATCGCCTGGAGGCGATCCCCGGTGTGGTGCCGAGCCCGCTCGAGCTGCCCAGCGGATGTCGGTTCCGGGATCGCTGTCCCAGGGCGGCCGGCATTTGCGCCGAGGCTGAACCGAAGCTGGAAGAGAGGCAGAAAGATCACTGGGTTTCATGCTATTTCGCATGAAGAATTTTGAATGTTGAATTTTGAATTCTCAATTTCGAAGTCGGGATGCCATAACTAAAAATTAAAAATTCGAAATTAAAAATTTTATGAGCCTGCTGGAGATTCGAAACTTAAAAAAATACTTTCCCGTAGGGGGGGGATTTTTCTCCCAGCGCGCTGGGGAGGTCAAGGCGGTCGACGGTGTCACCCTCACCGTGGAGGAGGGCGAAACTCTGGGATTGGTTGGAGAGTCGGGCTGCGGCAAGTCCACGTTGGGCCGAACCCTCCTGAGACTGATCGAACCGACCGAAGGCGAGATTTACTTTCAAGGGACCAATCTTCTATCGCTTTCACAGCGCGATCTGCGCGACATGCGGCGGCAGATGCAGATCATTTTCCAGGACCCTTATGCCTCTCTCAACCCGCGGATGCGGGTGGGCGAGATCGTGGGCGAGGGGCTCGAGATCCATAAGCTGGTCAGCAGCCGGAAGAAGAGGGATCGGGTCATGGAGCTTTTGAGCCACGTGGGGCTGAGAGAGGAGCATTATGGTCGGTACCCGCACGAGTTCAGCGGCGGGCAGCGACAACGAATCGGCATTGCGCGGGCCCTGGCCGTGAACCCGAAGTTCATCGTGGCCGATGAGCCGGTCTCCGCCCTCGATGTTTCGATTCAGGCCCAGATTATCAACCTCCTGCAGGACCTTCAGGAGAAGATGCATCTGACCTATTTTTTCATCTCGCACGACCTTAGAGTGGTCGAGCATATCAGCCACCGGGTGGCGATCATGTATCTGGGCAAGATCGTCGAGATCGCCGACAGCGAGACCATTTACAAGGACCCCAAACATCCCTATACCCGCGCGCTCCTGTCCGCGGTTCCCATGCTCGACCCGAATCAAAGGAAGGAGAGGATGGTCCTTCAGGGTGACGTGCCGAGCCCGGTTCACCCGCCTCCGGGCTGCAGCTTTCACCCCCGCTGCCCTTATCGCGAGGACCTCTGCGACAAGCTGGAGCCGCGATTGGAGTTCGCGGCGGGTAGCCACGGAGTGTCCTGCCATGTCTTCGGGCCGGGAAAGCGCCCGGCCCCTTCGGGATGACAAATTGCAGATCTCAAACTGCAAATCTGAGATCTGAGATTTGAGATTCCGCGGTAGCGGAGTTGAGATTCCGAGCGAAGCGAGGACAGGGAGTTGATTTATCGCGCCGGGATGGTAAACTACGAGACCGTTAGGCGGACAAAGAGCCTCTCAGGGGAACGTATCCCGAGAGGTTTTATTTTTCTGTAGGAGCGGGTTATGGCGGTTGACAACTCTCGGCTTCCGATGACCTATCGGGGATACCAACGCTTGATGGAGGACCTCAAGCGCCTAAAAAGCGTGGAGCGGCCAAAGCTTGTTCAAGAGATTGAAGAGGCCCGAGGGCATGGCGATCTTTCCGAGAACGCCGAGTTTCACGCGGCGAAGGAGAGGCAGGGGCTTCTCGATGTCCAGATACGGGAGATCGAGGACAGGCTGGCGCGGGCCCAAGTCATCGAGGTTTCCAAGCTTTCCGGCGACAAAGTTGTATTTGGCGCCACGGTTACCTTCGCCGATGGCGATACCGGCGAAAAGGTCGTTTATCAAATCGTGGGCGATCACGAGGCGGAGCCAAAAAACGGCAAGATCTCCATCAGCTCGCCCGTTGCCCGTGCTCTGATCGGCAAGTCCGAGGGAGACGAGGTCCAGGTCCGCACTCCCACCGGAATCCGCACTCTGGAAATATTGCGTTTGGACTTCAACGACTGAAGCTTGCGGTCTGCTTTTCGGGCGCGGGTCTGGGTGAAGGGACATGTCCTTATTTTGCGCCAAGGCGGCTCTTCATCTTTGCTCTCTCGCTTTTCTTCTGCTCTCGCTTCCCGTCAGTGCGGCCCAGGTTCGTATCGCTCCGCAAATAGGCTTCCACGGACTGTTCCAATTGGGGCATCCGTTCCCGCTCAAGGTGGAGCTAGCCAATGCGGGAGGGCCTTTGGAAGGCACCCTGGAGGTACGGGCCTGGAAAGGAGGTCCTACTCGGGGCACAGGCGTCTATCCGCTCTATCACCGAAGCCAGGTTTTTCTCGCGGCCCAGGCGCGTAAGAGCATTCCTTTTACCATCGACGCTGATTCCGTGAGTCGTCCGTTGACCTTGACCTTTTTTGGGGCTGGCTTCCGCTGGTCTCAAGAGGTCGACCTTAGACGCCATTTCTCTCCCGCTCCGCTGGTCCTGCTGGTCACGGAAAATAACTTCTCCCATGCGCTTCCTCTGGGCTCGGCGGCTCAGGGACCATTGATTTCGCTCGCTCTCGGCGACCTGCCGTCCGATCCCAGAGCCTATCAGGGCGTTTCCGCTATTATCTTTTACGAACAATCCCTCCGCGACCTTTCGCGGCGTCAGGCAGGGGCTCTAGAGGGCTGGGTCACCTCGGGCGGGCGGATGTTGATTTTGGGCAGTCTGCATGTTGCCCTTTATCAGGAGACGACGATGAGCCGCTTTCTCCCCGTTCACGTGGCGGGATTGAAAAGGTTTGCTTCCCTCCCCGACCTGGATCGGCGCTACGGGAAGCAAGGGGCCCCGCTGAAGGATCTCTGGGGTCAGGATTCGCGTCTGGTGGAAGGTAAAGTTCTGCTGCAGGAGGGCGGCATTCCGTTGCTGGTCGAAGCTAGCAGAGGTAGGGGTGGCATTTTCTATCTCGGGTTGGATGTGGGGAGGCCTCCTTTGTCGCGTTGGGGGGGGCTCAAGCCTCTTTTTCGAGAACTGTTGGGCTCCACGCGGGAGCGAAGCGCGCGTTTGCAGGCAAGCTGGGACGATGCCGTGTTTTCCCAGCTTCTCGCCAGCCCTTCATTTATTTCCGCTTACGTGCCCGTACGCTCTCTTTTCCTCTGGATGCTCTTTTATCTGGGGGGAATGGGTTTCTTCGCCTGGCAATGGCGACAGAGTCGGTGGGACAGGCGTAATCTATGCCTGGGATTTTTGCTCTTGAACGCCGTCGCCTCAGTTGGCGGTTACCTTCATTTTAGCCACCGGGGCGGTGTTCCTGATGGTGTCCTCCTCACCGCGACTTTACTGGAGAGTTTTTCAGGCAGCTATGTAGAGGCACAGTCCAATGTGGCGCTTTTCTCTACACAGACGCGCGAATATGCCCTGCAGGTGGAAAACGGATGGAACGATCTCGAGGCGTTCTTCCCTCGTCCAGGCAGCGCCAAGGAGGCTCAGTTGGTGATGCAGGAGGAAGGGAGTTCGACGCGCTTCAGCTTTCCTCTGCGAGAGTGGGCGTATCGGCTCTTTAAGGTCCGTTCGCTTGGTCCCTTTCCTCTCCGCGCCGAAGTCGAGCAGCGCGGTGACCGGCTCTCTTTGCGCCTGGCGAATCTCGGCCCGAAGGACCTTGACGAATGCTGGTTGGTGATTCGGGGGCAGGGGTTTTTCCTGGGTGATATCGTGCGCGGGTCCAACGTGGTTCGCGAATTTTCACTCGTCGCCAGGGGCCAGGCCGCTTCTGAAAGTTCATCCAAGCATTCAAGTCTCCAAGAGATCCGCTTTGCCGACCGGATGCGCGAGGTGCTGTTTCGCTATTCCTTTTTCCCTGAGGGCCAGGGCCTGTCTCGCGGGGGAGGGGAGGGCGCGCTTTTTGTGGGTTGGGTCAAGCAGGCCGCGCCTCGGGTCTGGGTGGACGACGCGCAGGTTCTAGCCTATGATTACACCCTTTTTCGTGCGATCATCCCCTTCGGGGAGGAACAGGATTTATGAAGCCCAACCCGGTCCTGCGCGAAGGGGTCCAGATTTACCTTTGGGAGGGACAGGCTATTCCTGCCTATGGTCATCTTCTCTTGATCCTTGGCCCGATAGTCGCTTTGCTCCTGATGGTGTACCTCGGGCTTCGAATAGCCAATCGGGAATTTGTGCCCTGGCGCTTTTTGCCCTTGCGGCAGTGGGTGAGAGAGCACGGGGTCCGGATCTCTCAAGTAGCGCTGGCCCAGGTCGGGCTCCTTTGTCTTCATGTCGGCCTCTTTATCCTGGTTAGCGCGCCGCTGTTGATCTGGGCGGGAGCGATTTCCCGAGCCGGCCTGGTCACTGTTTTCGCCGCTTTCGGCCTGGTTTTTTTCTATTCCCTCACCTACGGGATTTGGGGTTTGGCCGCAGCCGTCTTCTGGGAGCGGCGGCTGGAAAGCCGTCAGGTCTTTGTCCGTTGCTTCTTTTTTGCCTTGCTCATCTTTTCGGCCCTCCTCTACCTGCCTTTGAACCCGGTCGCGTTTCTCCTTTACTATTTGGGGAGGAAGGAGGTGGCGCCGCTCGTCCTCGGGGGATGGCAATGGCCTGTGCCTGTGCTCCATTTCTTTTTCCATTTTTCCCTTTTCGGTTTGGGGCTGCTCGCTTTTCGCTGGGCTCTTAGAAGGGAGACTACCCCTTGAGCGAAGAGGAGCGGCTGCTGCGAGAGCGTTTTTCGGATCTGTTCACCTGGCAGAGGGTGCAGAGAAGGGAGAGAATCTTTGTCCAGGCTTTCTTCTTTGCGCTCCTTGGCTCCCTGGTGTTTTTCCCGTTCCGGAAGACGCTGCCGTATACGGTTAGCCCGCTGATTTTACCTCTGCTTTTTTGCCCGGTCATGGCCGGTGCTCTCTTTCTGATTCGCCCTTGGGGGACGCGGGAGTCCTTGCGGGCGCTGTTTGACCTCGATCAATCACTCGGTCTGGAGGAGCGGGCCCTCACCGCTTGGGACATTCTAGGCCGCAAGGAAAAGCGAGTCCCCGAGCTTGTGGTTCTCGCCGAGGCTGCGCAAAGGCTCCAGGGGGTGGATTTCAAGCTCCTCTTCAAGCGGCGGCTGCCCTGGCATGCCCTTTGGCTGCCACCCCTCTTGCTGCTTTGGCTGTTATTTGTCTGGTTCGATGTCGGAGTGGATATTCAATCGGGCTCAAGTCAGAATCCTTCGGCTACGCTTGCGCAACAATTGAAGGAATTTTCGCAGGGGCTAAAGCGGCAGGCGCGTTCCCAGGGGCTGGCCGAAAGTTTGAAGGTCGCCGGCGTTATAGAGGACCTCGCGGAGAAACGGCTCCGCGGGCAGATGAGCGAAAACAAGTTGCGCGAAGAGCTTTCCGGCTTGGCCAGCAGAATCGATGAGATGCCGTCCGACCTGCGCGAGCCCGCATTCTCGTTCACGTCGACGACCGGGGAGAAACTTTCGGATTTGAAGACGGAGCTCGAGGCCCTCAAGCAGGCTCTCTTCCTGCCCGAGACAGGGCAGGGGGAAAAGAGAACCCAGGGCGCGCTGCGGGGCAGGCTGGAAGGCTTGCCGCGGCTAAGCGAGGAACTAAGCAAACGCCGTCTGCCGCCCGATCAGCTTGGCCAGGAGGAGCTTGACGGCATCCTCGGCGAGCTTGAGAAGGGCGTGGAGGCCGAGCTGGATCGGCGCAGGCTTAAAGAGATCGGCGATTTTCTCCGCTTTCTTATTCGCGGAGATGGCGAGCCGGGCGAGGAAGCTGGCGATAGGCTCGCTCAAGGCGGCGCGGACCGAGCCACCCACGGCGACCGGCTCGAGGGTCCGGGATTGCTTCCCGGAGACCGCCCAGGGACGAAAGAGCCGGCAGCTCAGGCCCCCCCTCCCTTTGAGCCAGGGATGGTGGCCCACCTAAAAGGGATCCTCGGGGAGGGGAGGATCGAGAGCTTCCCGTGGCGCGGCAAGCCTCGGGCAGGAAAGAGCGTGGTTCCGGTCGAAGACGTGATCGTCTCTTACCGTCGCCAAGTGGAAGAGGAGCTGGCTTCGGAAAAGATCCCCGAGGGGTTGAAGGAAACGATCAAAAATTATTTTCTTTCGCTGGGGCTGACGGGAGAGAAGCCGGAGTGAATATGGAAGGCTTGGATGAGGTCCGGGGGAGAACGGTCGCGGTCCGTCGCGCCTTTGAAGAATTGAGGGACGAGCTCGGCCGTGTCGTGGTGGGCCATGAGGAGCTGATCGAGCAGGTTTTTGTCGCCTTGGTTTGCGGGGGTCATTGCCTGCTCGAGGGTGTGCCAGGATTGGGCAAGACTCTGATGGTGCGAAGCCTCGCCGAGGTGTTGAATCTGACCTTCTCGCGGATTCAGTTCACCCCGGACCTCATGCCGGCCGATATTACGGGGACGAATGTCCTGACCGACGATGCCGCAGGGAAAAAGGTCTTTGATTTTCAGCCGGGGCCGGTTTTCGCCCACATCGTGCTGGCGGATGAAATCAACCGCGCTACCCCTAAAACTCAGTCGGCGCTGCTCGAGGCGATGCAGGAGCAAAGTGTCACCGTCGGATTGCTGCTTCAATATCCGAGCCGCGAAGAACTCAGCCGGATCGCGGATCTGACCACGGCTCCTCCGCCGCCTCCGCTCAGAAAAGTTTTGGACGCCGAAGCGGTCTTAAAAATCAGGGACTGGGTCCGAGAGGTTCCCATCGCTGAACCGGTCAAAGACTACGCGGTGCGCTTGGTCATGGCTACCCATCCGCACAAAGACGGCCGCGTCTCGCTGGCGGATCGCTATGTCCTCTACGGATCCAGCCCGCGAGGGCTGCAGAGCCTGATCCTGGCGGCCAAGGCCCGTTCCTTGCTCACGGGACGCCCCAATGTCTCTTTCCAAGACATCCGATCCGTCATGCTGCCCGGCCTGCGCCACCGCATCATTCTCAACCTGGAAGCGGATGCGGAGGGAATCACGGCGGAGAAAGTCCTGGAGGCGGCGGCGGAAGGCGTGGCGGAAATTTTGTGAAAAGAGTCGATGGCTGAGACCCCCTCCACCTTTCTCGAGCCCGAATTTCTTAAGAAGCTGGAGCGACTGCGCTTGGCGGCAAAGCGTCTCTCCTGGTCGAGCGCCGGGGGAGAACACCCGGCATCGCGAAAAGGTTTCAGCCTCGAGTTTTCCGACTTCCGGAGGTACCAGAAGGGCGACGACCTGCGCTACGTCGATTGGAACATTTACCGGCGGCTCGGGCGGCTCTGGCTGAAGCTCTTTGCCGCGGAGGAAGAGATGAACCTCTATCTGCTGCTCGATACCAGCCAGTCCATGGCCGAAGGGACGCCGCCGAAAATTGAATATGCCAAGAGAGTGGCCGCGGCGCTGGGCTATATCGGCCTTAAGAATCTCGATCGCGTAGGCGGTGCAAGCTTCGCTTCTGATCTCTCCTTACCCTTCGCCTTGGGACGGGGCCGGGAGCAGATCCTTACGCTTTTCCATTTCTTGGAAAATCTTTCCTGCCGGGGAGAGACAGATTTCAGAACCTCCGCCCGAGCCTTCTCCTCGCTCTTCTCGCGGCCAGGGCTGGTCGTGCTCTTGAGCGACCTCTTTGATCCCGAGGGATGGCGTGGGGGTTTGGAGGAGCTGGTGCGGGAAAAATACCAGCTCTTGGTGATCCATATTTTGGACCGGGCCGAGCTCGGGCAGGAAGTTGCCGGAGATGTTTTGTTGTCGGACGTAGAGAGCGCCAGGGAGAAAAGGATTTTTCTCGATGCCGAGCTCGTCCGCCGCTTCCGGGAGGAACTCGAGCGCTATTTTGCGGAGATCGAATCGTTTTGCCTCAACCGTCGGGTGGATTACCTCAGGACCACGACGACGACCCCGATCGAAGATTTTGTTCTCCTAACGCTCCGCCAGGCGCGGAGCCTTAAGTAATAGTTATGAATTTTGAGTTTTTAATTTTTAATTAGTGCTCAAAACTAAAAACTGATAATTTTCCCCTTCATTCGAATTTATGGGTTGGGGTTTTCCACAGGCTTTCCTCCTTCTCCTGGGCGCTTTTCCGCTGATCCTCTTTCTTCACAGCCTAAGGCCCCGCGGAGTGCGAGTGAGGACGACCGCTCTGTTTCTCTGGGAGCGTGTGCTGAAAGAACGCCCCATGGGAACTAGGATCGGCTGGCTGTTCAAGAAAAACCTCCTTCTTATGCTTCAGCTTCTGAGCGCGCTGATGCTCATTGTGGCTCTGGCGGATCCCTCGCTGCTCCGATTTGGCGCGTCGGCCGGGGATACCATCGCGGTGATTGATCTAAGCGCGAGCATGAAAGCCAGAGGCCTGCGGGCAAGCCGAATGGACGAGGCCCGGCGTGAGTTTCGTGCTCTGGTCGATGCCCTGCCCGCCGGTGAGAGGATGATGGTGATCGGGGCGGGGCCCAGCCCTCGAGTATTGTCTCCGCTCACGGCAGACAGGGATCGGCTCCGGGAGTTGGGTCGGAGCCTGGAGGCGACCGATGCCCCAGGTCAGGTCAAAGAGGCGGTCCTCTTCGCCCATTCTTTCATCAAGCGGGGCGGCCGCGATCGGGTAGTGGTTTTGAGTGACGGGGCCTTCGAGGGAGCCGAAGAGCTCCCCTGGCACGCATCGCAGCTTCGCCTGATCCGGGTGGAAGGGAGAAACGAAAATATCGGGATCATGGGCTTTGAATTCCGCCGCTTGCCCAATCGAGCGGAGGAGTACGAAGTTATGGTCCATGTGAGGAACTTCGCTGCCCGGCCGATCCGGACATCGCTGACGCTCACGCTGGGGGAGAAGCTATGGGCGGAATCGGCGCTCGAGGTCCCGGCGCAGGAAAGCCGGGTGCTCATCTATCCGTATCGAGGAGCTCCGCCCAGGCGCGCTGTGGCCCGATTAGGCTTCGAAGACGACTTTCCGCTCGACAACGTGGCCTTTCTTACTTTTTTCGAACCCGCTCCGCTCCATCTCCTTTATGTCGGCAAAGGCAACCCATACTTAGAACATCTCTTTCGCTTCCTTCCCAATGTTCGCGTGTCCCGTATGGAGCGGTGGCCGGCAAAACTTTTGCGTCAGGAACCTGGGCAGTTCGACGTCATCATCGCGGACGGGATTCCCCTCCCATCCCTCGGGGAAGGGAATTTCGTTCTCATCAATACGGTGGCTGAGGGCCTCCCCCTGAAGGTGAAGGGCAAAATCTACCGGCCCCGACT
>JACPSF010000004.1:0-7142 GCA_016193385.1 Deltaproteobacteria bacterium | reverse complement strand
GGAGCATCCTCTCACTCAGGGACTGCGCCTCGATGATCTCTACATCAAAGACGCCTTGCGCCTGGAGGGCACCGATGGTGCGATCGTCCTGGCCCGCGCCGGTGAGGAGCCTTTGCTCGTCGCGCTGGAGAGGGGAAGGTTGAGAGCCTTGGTTCTGGGTTTTGATCTGTTCGCTTCCGATCTTCCCTTCCGCGCGGCCTTTCCGATCCTTTTCAGCAACGCCTTTAACTGGTTTCGCCCGCCAAGAAGTGAATTTCCGGCCGAGCAGGTCCAGGCCGGCACTCCCTACGCTATCCACGTGTCACCCGGAGACGATCGCGTGGAAGTGAAGCGACCTCGCGGCAGAAGCGAGGCGCTTCAGGTGACCGCCAACCCTTTGCCTTACCCGGAGACCGTGGAGGCCGGGTTTTATGCCTTCAAAGCCCAGAGCAGGCAAGGGGAGTTTGCCGTCAACCTTTTTAGCGAAAGCGAGTCCCAGATCAGCCCGCGAGTGCGGCCTCAGGACCCGACAGTCGCCGACCGTGGGACCGGGGAAAAGACGGAAGCGCCGGTTTCTCTCTGGCCCTTGCTCCTCGCCGTGGCTTTGGTACTCCTGAGCCTTGAGGCCTTTCTCGCCTTTTGGATCGGCAGTGGGTCGTTTTTCCCCTGGGTTTTTCGCCTTCTGGCTATCTCCGGGATCACTCTTTCGCTGTTGAATCCGAAAATATTGCGCGCCGCCGACGCCCTGGATGTGATCCTGGGAGTGGATTTCTCCCGCAGCGTCGGGCAGGAAGCCAGGGAAAGTTCCCTTCGGGTCATCGAGTCGGCCCGGCGCAGCAAAAATCCGGAGCTGCGCGTCGGTCTTCTGGCTTTTGGACAGAAACCGGTCTGGGAGTTTTTTCCCCGCAGGGATTTCAGCTCGGCCGACTTTTCTCCCGAGGTGGGTCGCGAAGAGACCGACATCCGGTCGGCGCTTCAGGCAGCCGCCGCCCAGATCGGAGAGGGGCGGCAGGGGCGGGTTCTGTTGATTTCTGACGGCAACGAAAATCGCGGCGAGGCAGCGCAAGTCATGCCTTTACTGCGCGCTCAGGACGTGCCGGTTTGGGTTTTGCCGGTCAATCTTCCGCAAGGGAAAAACGAGATTTACCTGAGCGAGCTGAGTCTGCCCCATGAGGTCCACAGCGGCGAGGCGTTTGAAGTGAAGGTGGCCGTTGAAAGCCTTTACGAAGCCCGCGCCCGGGTGAAGCTCCTGCGCGACGGTATCATTCAGGAAGAGGCGGCGGTGATGCTTCGGCCCGGAACCAACTGGCTCAGATTCAAGAACACCCTGGTGGAAAGGGGCCATCATACGTTCGAGTCGCTGGTCGAATCCGCTGAAGATACCCTCGCGGAGAACAATCTTTTGCAGGGTGTCGTCCAGGTCAAGGGGCCACCGAGGGTCCTTTACCTCCGTGCTGAAGCAACCACTCAACGCTATATCCCGCGAGTTCTCGCGGCGCAGGGGTACGCTGTCGTCGAGGCCGCGGCACAGCAGGTCTCGCTCTCCCTGCCGGAGATTTCTACTTTCGATCTTGTGATCCTGGACAACGTTCCTGCCTACGGCCTTGCCCAATCGAGTATGGAAGCTTTGGAGCAATACGTGCGCGATTTAGGGGATGAGGCCACCCGCCCGGCTCAACTTGCCCCACGTGGCGCTTTTGTTCGTCCTGGACAAGTCGGGGAGCATGGGGGCAGGACCACCGGGGGCCACCAAGCTGGACTTGGCCAAGGCTGCGACCGTGGCTGCTGCGGACATCATGAACCCTTCAGACCAGATCGGGATCTTGGCCTTTGATGCGGGGTGGGACTGGGTTCTGCCGTTCCGCGAGGTGGAAAAGGGGGAGTGGATCTCCGAGCAACTCTCCTCGCTGCAGTCCGAGGGCGGCACCGACCTTTACAAGGCTATGGTCGAGGCCTACCGCGTCTTTTCCACCAAGGCGGCCGCGATCAAACACCTCATCGTTCTGTCTGACGGGCTGACAGACAAGCAGGATTTCCCCACGTTGGTGTCGAAGATGGCACGGGGAGGCATCACCGTCTCTACGGTAGCATTGGGTCATGATGCCGACCTGGTATTGCTGTCGCAGATCGCGAAGGGCGGAAGCGGTAGGACGTACGTCACTATCGATCCGCAGACGATACCGCAAATCTTTACTACCGAGGCGCTCTTGATCTCACGCGATCTGCTGGTCGAAAGGCTGGTCTATCCCAGCATTATCGCGGCCGTCGGGCCGCTTAAGGGCTTCGCCGAGAAAAGCATACCTCCGGTCCGGGGCTATGTCCTGACCCGTCCTAAGGACCGCGCGGAGCTGCTCATGAAGGCGGGCGAAGATCCCCTGCTGGTCTCCTGGCGCTACGGGCTCGGGCGGGTGTCGGCCTTCACCTCAGACTTGAGTGGTAGATGGGGGAAGGAATGGGTAGCGTGGAGGGATTTCCCGCAGTGGACAGGTCAGCTTGCGCGTAGCACCATGCGGCGGGGCTCGGAAGACAAGATCCGGACCGAGCTTCGTCGAGAAGGGAATCAGGTCAAAGCCCTCGTTGATATCCTCTCCCGGGAAGGCCGCTTCGTCAATCATCTGAAACTAAAAGGAATTCTGACCGACCCAAGCCAGGCGAGTCGCGCGTCGACTTTTATGCAGGTTGCGCCCGGGCGGTATGAGACCAGCTTCGCCGCGGGTGAGCGCGGAGTGCACCTGTTGACGATTCAGGAAGAGAAAGAAACACAGCAGGAGGCTCAAGCGGTTGCGACCGTCCCCTTCATTGCTCCCTATCCCAAGGAATACCGTGAACTGAAGCCCAATGTGGGATTGCTGACTCGCCTAGCCGAAGAGACCGGGGGCGAGGTTCTGGACCGGGAAAGGTTGGAGGAAGGGCTCAAGCGCCTGTTTACCCCGGATCCTGGCAAAGCCACACGGGCCCAGGAGACCTGGTGGCCACTCTCGGGTATCGGGTTGTTTTTGTTTCTCTTAGACCTTGCGCTCAGGAGATGGCCGGCGCATTTTTCCAAAGAGAAGGCTCGCTAAAAGCCAGTACCAGTTTCTCAAGCCGCCGCACGAATCAAAAGTTCAAAACGTTCAAACTGTTCAATGGGGTTGACAATTTGAGCGATTTAAACGACCTAAACAAGGCCTGTCGCCTGCGGACACCCCTAATTACTTCAGGTGCTTGGTGAAGAAATCGGCCGACCGCTGCCAGGCGAGCTTCGCCGCCTCGGCGTTGTAATAGGGTCCCTTCTCGTTCCCGAAGGCGTGGTTGGCGTCGTACCAGTAAAGCTCGTATTTGACTTTTCCTTCTTTGAGCTTTGCCTCAAAGGCCTCGACCTGTGACGGCGCAAAGAACTGGTCTTGCCGCGCAAAGTGTCCCTGGAACGGGATCGCGATGGTTCTGGCATCGGCTGCTTGCTCAGGGGGCACGCCGTACCAGCACGATGCGGCATCGACCTCGCGGACGTAAACCGAGGCGAGGACCGTCAGCGCCCCGCCCATGCAGAAGCCCACTACGCCCACCTTATGGCCGGCTCTCTTGAGATGCTGCGCGGCGCCCCGGATGTCCTGGTTTGTGGCGTCGCCGAAGTCGAGGGTTTTCATCATGTGGTCGGCCTCAGCCATATCCAAGGTGACCTTTCCCTTGTAGAGATCTGGAACCAGCGCTCGATAGCCGAGCCCGGCCACGCGGTCAGCCACGCCTTTGATCTGATCGTTAAGGCCCCACCACTCTTGAATGACGACGACTCCAGACGCGTTATCCCCCGCGCTGGGTTTGGCAAGGTAGCCCGAAGCTTCCTTTCCGTCCGGTCGCTTGAACTTGACCATCTCACCCATGGCTTCCCTCCTTTACGGTGCGAATGATGCCGCGCAGTTGTTTGCGATCAAAGCGGACTCCGATTCATGCTTCGAAGCCTATTGAATCAGCGCTTCGATGTCAACGCGAGGCGGGGTCTTGCAAGCGCGCCACCGGCTGCATGCGGCGTTGGGCAACCTGGTTCGGGTTCAGACTTGACGGCCTATATCAATACTTGTATGTCGGACCGTGTCGGACAAGCCTCTGTTTTGGCTCGGGTCTTCCCGGAGCCACCTCAAGTCTTTCCCTCTAGACGCACGCTGCGGAAAAAGTGATTTTCATGCTTCGAGAGCCTCAGCATGAACGGAAAATAACCAATCCTTTCAAGGGCTGCTCCGTTCGCCCTGAGTTCGTCGAAGGGTGAACGGAACGTTTTTCCGCAGCCTGCTAGGCCAAGAAGAAAGGTTGCTGCGCGCATGTGGCGGCTAACGCGGCGGGGAAGCGGCGCCGCGTTTATTGCGGCGGCTCCATCCGTGTGTTCTCCGGCCAAATCTCAGGGACTCACAGGGGTCAGGCTGAACACGCGGGATAAACGCATCGCGCTTTTTAGATCCCCGCGACGTAATGCAGCACGGACATCGTCCAACTTGTAGGTATCCTCCAGCGACAAGTACGGCGACCAACCCTCATCTGTCTCGATGAGTTCGACCTCGACTTCGGCCACGTACTGTCCTTCATGGATAAGTTTCGTATGCTGCTTCTTTCTCATGTTTTTCTCCTCGTGAAATCTTCAAATCGGGATTAGGTCGCTAGCAGAGCGCGGAAGATTGAGGGAGTGCTACAAAAGAGCCAAGAGCGGACTTGACCCCTTGGAAATTAAAGGGGACATTCTCCTTTTCCGCCTTCTATGCGAAGAGAAAACTTGAATGTCCCCTTTTTGCTCCCCTTTCGGGCAGAAAATGGCGGTTGGCACGGGGCATCGCTTCTCTCCCTTAAAGTGGGTGATTCATCTTCAAAAAGTCGCCACCAAGCCCCTGAAACCCTCCTATTCTTCAATCTTATGCCGCCAAATTAATACATTGCACAGGTCCGACCCGGTGCCCAAAATCCCAACCACTAAAAAAGCGTCCAAATTAAATGGTCTCTCGTCCGAGATTGTCGCTTGAACGCCAAACACGAAGGCCGTTTTTTTGTAAATTTTTCGATCTAACGTTTTCTCCGGGCTCAACGTCATGCCGCTGAGCCGTTACCAGAAATGGAGTCGCACCTCATCAATGTCACTATCGGCTCCAGGGGCGGGCCAGACGAACTTCAACTAAGTCGTGCCTTACGAAAATAATCCCGGGCAGTTCGTCCAAAGAAAATAATACTTACTATACCCAAAAGCTTGCTGGGCAAACCGCCAGCAAACAGGAAAACAAGGCCCATCAAAACAAATATTAGAGAGCCGAACCCACACACCAAGTCATGGGATCGTTGTGTGGCAAACCAACTATCGGGCGATGACCCGGCTCGAAGAAACAAAAACAAGCAGAAAAGGAAACCCATGAAAAAAAATCCTATGCCAGCGATCTTGAGATGAACCTCTCCAGTTGGCAGTGTCAATGCCCGTAGGCCTCTAACTATCATAAAGCCACTTGCACTCATCATGACGACACAGAAAATTCGCCAAAATAGGGTTTTTTCTAAAGGGTCCATATCTGAAGTCTAACTAGGCTGTAGAAAAAGTCCCCCCCAACTAAAATTGGGGGTACCCAAGTGGTCTCCTCATCCGGGATCATCGCTTAAAAGCCAAATACGGAGGTCGTTTTTCTTGTAAATTTTCCGACCTGCCTTTTCCTACAGCCTCAACGCACGCTTCAGCGGCGAGCGCGTCAGTGCGAGTCCGTTGCAAGCATTTGTTCGGCCTCGATCATCCGCATCAAGTCGTGCCAGTCCTTTATCGTTGCGTGGTCTTGCTGCGCAGGTGGCTTGCCATTTCCTTTCGACCTTCCTTGATTGCGACCTCCAACGGTGTACGGCCGGCCTTGTCCCTTGCACTTGCATTCGCCTTGTTCGCCAACAGGACATCGATCACGGCCTTGTGATCGCTCATGTGTCCGTCGCGGGCAACTCTGTGCAGCGGCGTCATTCCAGAATTGTTCGCTGCGTTGACATTCGCACCCCGTGCAAGTAACAACTCCACAACGGGTCTTCGGGCGTTGGCTGCAGCCTCGTGCAGCGCAGTGTCGCCGTCATTGTCCTTGGCGTCGATTCTGGCTCCGCTATTTAGCAAGACCTCTACCATGGCCGTGTAACCGGTTGCGGCTGCGAGGAACAGGGGAGTCCAGCCGTGAACCTCCTCCTCGTTTACCAGTCTCGGATTCGACGCGATGAGGCGCTTGACCTGTTCGAGCCTTCCTGCATTCACTGCATCATGCACCTCCCCGCCAAGCGCTTGGCCGCTTGCCAGCACCAGTACCATCAGAGGCGAGGCGAATCGACGCGTCATAAATCCCTCCTTAACGAGTACGCGAGGCCGAACTATTGAGTATATTGGTCAGCCATGTACTATTGCCAAACTCCCCAAAGCAGCACGGATTCTCCTGCCCTCCCAAAGACTTGTCAAGCCTCTTGTGGGTGCCGCCCAGACGACAAACGCTGACCAGGATAGTCCCAATATACCTGCGATGGAATCAGCATCTATGTCAGCAGTGAATCTGCCGGGCTAAGAACTCCCTTGAGCCTCCGTCCGGTTGACAGGATAGTTCGCTGAGGATAGTCTTTGCGCGTCGGATTTTCTCGGAAGGTCGGACAAGAAGATTTACTCCGAGCGAGGTGAAGCATGGCTAAGAGTTTGAGGACATTCTTGGAGGATTGCAGAAAAGAGATCCCCAGCGAGATTGTGCATGTAAAAAAAGAGGTCGATCCTGCCCATTACGACGTCACGGCGATCATCAAGCACCTGGACGGGATGAAAAAGTTTCCCATCTTGATCTTCGAGCGCCCTTTGAATCTCAACGGCAAGCCCAGCGATGTCAGGCTGGTGATGAATTGTGAAATCTCGCAGCGTAAAACTCAGATCGCCCTCGGGCTGCCCAGAGAGATGAATCGCACCCAGATTGCCGAGAAGTGCCTTGAGCTGGAAGAGCGCCGCATCCCGCCGATCATTGTGAATAGACAAGACGCGCCGGTCAAAGAGGTGGTTAAGGTGGGCGCGCAGGTGGATCTGTATGAGCTCCCGATCATGCGCCACCACTACATGGATGGAGGTCCTTACATCACCCTTTCCACGATCAGCAGGGATCCCAAGAGCGGCATCTACAACTGCTCCTATCACCGGATGGAGGTTAAATCTAAAAATG
>JACPSF010000239.1 GCA_016193385.1 Deltaproteobacteria bacterium | reverse complement strand
TCATCGCCCAGAAAGAAAACCTCTACGCCAAGCACGGCCTGGATGTGAACGTCATTCGCACAAGCACGCCGAGTGCGGTGCAGGCGATGCTCGGCGGGACCATGCAACTCTGCACCGGATGTGGGTCGGGAGCCTTCGTCACCGCGACGTTGGAAGGGGCCCCTCCCTTCATTTTGGTTTCATCTTGGATCAACGTATTCCCTTACATCGTGATGGCCCACAAGGATATCAAGCGACCCGAAGACCTGAAAGGGAAGACCGGACACGTTGGCTCGCCTTTTGGTACGGCCCCGGACATCGCTCTGAGATTTGCCCTGGCGAAATTGGGGATCGATCCCGAGAAGGACGTGAACTTGGTACAGAGCGCCCGACCGGATATGGCAAACCTAGTCGCTCAGATGGAAAGAGGAGACGTTCAATTCGGGCCGCTCGCTCCGCCTTTCGACAGAGTCGCGCTCAAGCGCGGGTTCCGGCTCCTTTTCTCCCTCCCGGATTTGGGCATTCCATGGCAGAACAACGGCGAGCTGCTGCCGCGGGCATACCTCCAAAAAAACCGGGACACCGTTCTTCGCTTCGTCAGAGCGACTGCCGACGCCATGAAGGTTTTCTACGAGCAAAAGGACAAGACGGTCGGCTATCTCATGGAATTCCTCGGCAGCAATCGCGAAGACACGGAGTACGCGCATGAAGTTTACAAGAAGTGGGCGGACCGCACGCCGAGACCGAAAGCCGAAGGGATTAAGACCATGTTCGATGCCATCAAGGTAAAGACTCCAAAGGCCGCCGGGGCTGATCCTGCTCCGTTCATCGATACGAGTCTGGTCGACCAACTGGTGAAGGAGGGATATTTCAGGTAGCCCTACGTGGGAAGGGAGAAGGCGATGAGGCTCGATGTGCACGCCCATGAGTTTCCCGAGCGGTATCTCCGGGAGATCAACCGCCTGATTGCGCGCGGGAAGTTTCCGCGGGTGGCGGAGCCGCTCTTGCCATGGCGGTTGGACCAGCAGCTCGCCCATATGGAGGCCACCGGCATCGACGTGATGGTGCTCGCCCTCACCTCGGCCACGTACCTGGCCGACCGCCGCCTGGCCCGCGAGCTGGCCCGAATGGCCAACGAGGCCTTCGTCGAGGCGGCAAAGAAGTACCCCGACAAGTTCCGCGTGTTCTGCTTCGTCCCCTTGGGCCACGTGGGCGATGCCATCGCGGAACTCCAGTATTGCGTGGAGGATCTGGGCTGCCACGGTCTGATCCTGGGGACCAACGTCCGGGGGAGACCCCTGAACCATCCCGGGTTTCTCCCCTTCTTCGAGGTGGTGAACCGGATGCGGCTGCCGGTGCTTTTGCATCCCATGGACCCGGGCTGGCCCGAGTCGCTTCACGAATTCCGCCTGGACCTGTGGATTGGCTGGCCCTTCGAGACCACGCTGGCGGTGGCCCGCATGGTCCTGAGCGGGCTCTTCGATCGCTTCCCCGATTTCCCTCTGATCCTTTCCCACCTGGGAGGAAACATCCCCCAAGTGGCGGAGCGCATCCACATGGCCTCAGGCCGTGGGCGGGCAGAGAAGCCTCCACTGGAGTACTTCAAGCGCTTCTATTACGATACCGCCGGCCCCGTGCCCCCGGAGGCCGTGCGCTGCGCCGCGGCGATGTTCGGGGTGGAGCAGATCGTCTTCGGCACCGATTACCCCTTCGGTCCCGGCAGGGGCAGAGCCTTCGGCGAAAAGGCGGTCGCCTGCGTGGAGGGCCTCCCCGTCGGCCCCCAGGAAAAGGCGAAGGTATACGGTGGCACCGCCTGGGGGCTGCTAGAGCGGCGGGAACGGCATGCCAGCCATGGGGTGGCGGAGCAGTTGGGGCGGTCGGGGCGTCGCGGGGCCCGGCGCTGACCGGAGCTGAAGAGGGACGCCCGCCTGCGGACATTTTCTCCTGATGCACGGCTCCAGGCGATTCATCATAGGAGAGGAGAGGAACATGAGAAACATGCCCTACGGTATCGGGACGACGGATTTCCAGGTGGGTATCAACTTCGATCGGCTGCGGAAGGAGCGGCTGGCACGGGCCCAGGCCGCCCTGCGGAGGCACGGAATTCCTGCGGCGCTGCTGATGGGGCACGAGAACATTCGCTACACCACCGCTATCCGGTGTTTTCCCTTCGCGCCGCAGCTCTCCTATGCTCTCATTTTTGCGGAGCATGACTCCATCATGTACGAGCTGGGTGACCAACTCGGGCAGCAGAAGACCTACTGCCCCTGGATTCGCCCGGAGAACCTGCGCTTCTCGTACTGCTGGCTCGGGTCGATCTGTGGGCCGGAGGCGGCAAGGGCGGAAGGCAAGATGTTCGCCGATGCCATCACGAGGGACCTCAAGGACCATGGCCTATTCGGGGAGAAGCTTGGGGTGGACAGTTTAGACGAGGTCGGGCGGCGGGCGCTGGCGGATGCGGGGGTGGCGCTGACCGATGTTAAGCCGGCAATGATGGAGGCGCGGCGGTGTAAGACCCAGGACGAGGTGGCCTGTATCCGCACGGCCATCGCGATCGCAAATGCCGGCTATACGAGCTTCCTGTCGTTCAAGCCCGGCCAGCGGGAGCGCGATGGGGGGGGTGCCCTTTATGACGCCATGCTGAAGGCGGGTGCGGAAACAGTTTCCGGCGGCGTGCGGACCGGCCCCAGCACCTTCGATGTCTATCATATCGGAAACACCGATCAGATAGTCGAGCCCGGCGATCTGGTGCAGGTGAACACGTGCCTTACGACGTACGCGGCATATAAGGTTTGCATCTATCGGAGCTTTATCATCGGCAGGAAGCCGAACAGTAAGGAGAAGGATTTCTACAAGCGCTGCTATGAGCGCGTTTATTCTGTCATCGAAAAAATTAAGCCCGGCGCGACAACCGCCGACGCGGCCAAGGGATTCCTGCCGGCAAGCACCTGGGGGTATGCTGCCGAGCAGCCCCTCCTAGTGGCTGAGGTCGGCCACGGTATGGGCATGTCCTACGAGGAGCCCGTCATCAGCCGCCTCTGGTCCTTCGACCACCCGCAGACCTTCGAGCCGGGAATGGTCATCGCGGTCGAGTGCCGCGAGGGCGAGCCCGACTATGGCGGCGTGCGCCTGGAGGAGATGGTCCTGGTCACCGACCATGGTCACGAGGTTCTTACGACCTGGCCGGCCCAGGAGATCGTTCCGGTTGGCACATTTTTCGCCGGCTGACGAGAAAATTGCCGGAGTGCCCCTAGGGCGGCATGTCGCTTACCTCTTGCCCCGGAGACTCAGGGACACAAGGAGACAGTATTCGCTCGAAGGCGGAGTCATCTTCCGGCTTGTGAAAGAGTTCATTTCGTCCGTTGCCGCGATTGAGGGCGTGGTAAACTGTTCCGCTCGGGGGATACCCCCTTATCGGGACACCAGGGTCACGGTCACAAAAGGCCGGGGTCGACTAGACACCGGCCCCGGAACACTCAAGCCGGCCTGCGACCAAGAAACGGATAGCCATACACCTGGAACAGGCGAGCCTTCTCTTCGCCTCCGGCGCCTCCAAAGGTGTCGCAGGGTGGCCCGATCTGGATCTCGATGAATCCGGACTGCTCGAGCATTCGCTGCCAGCCTGCACACGGCAGGCCACCAGCGATTCAAGCAGTCCAGAGATCAATGTTGCGGAGCGCCGACTCCGGCACGGGTTTGCCGTTCGCGATATCAGCAAATTGCAGACGACCGCCCGGCCGCAGTACGCGGAAGATCTCCGAAAAGACCCGGCGTTTATCAGCGCAGAGGTTGATAACTCCGTTGCTGATGACCACGTCCGCCCAGCCGTCCTCGACGGGTAGATCCTCGGCGAGTCCCGGTCGGAACTCGACGCTCTTGTAGCCAAGGAGATCGGCCGCTGAGCGCGACTTCAGGAGCATTTCCTGCGTCATATCGACGCCAATCACCTTGCCCTCGGTGCCGACCTGGCCTGCCGCGATGAAGCTGTCAAAGCCCCCGCCTGAACCCACGTCTACAACTCGCTCGCCCCGCGCAAGAGGCCGCAGCGAGAAGGGGTTGGCGACACCGGCGAAGGACTCGACAGCTACATCGGGCAGGGCAGCCACAACAGCCGCATCGTAGCCTACGTGTGCAGCCAGGAAACGACCCGTATGGAAATGGTACTTTCCAGCGGGATTCGTCGCGACTTCCCTGTATTTCTCCCGGACCTGCTCGCGCAAGGCTTCTCCGTTCACCATCATCTCGTCCGACATAGCTTAACCTCCTTCAATGAGGCCGCCGACAACTCACCCGAGTCGCCAGTCAGTCTCAGGTTTGAGCTTAATACCACACGCGATCTCGATCAAACATCACCTGTTACCAGTGGAGAAATCGGCGGCTGGATGCTTTCTAGCTTCCGGCTCCTTTGGAGCTCCATTTGTTGAGTATGCTGCCCGGTGTAACGAAGGTGCTAAACTTCCCACTGCTGGTGAAATTCTCTTCTGCTTCCGAAGGCTTGTCAAGTCTGTCCAAACGCCACCCCAGGCCACAGTACACTGGCCAGTGTAATCCCCATATACAGGCCATGGACCGGGAACTTGGGTTGGTCGCGAAAGAATTCTTTCGGGCATTGCGGCTTGAAAGTAGAGCTATCTCCGCCTCCAGTCCTTCAGTACTTCGCGGGCTGCGTTGTATCCGGGCGCGCCGGTGATGCCACCGCCGGGATGTGAGCTGGCGCTACAAAGGTAGAGGTTTCGAATCGGCGTGCGATAGCGCGACCAGCCGGGGATCGGGCGCATAAAGAAAAGCTGGTCCAGGGAGAGCTCCCCATGATGTATGTTGCCTTCCGTAAGGCCGTAGGTCTCCTCCAGGTCCAGGGGCGTCAGGACCTGGCGGTGAAGAATGGAGTCTTTGAAACCGGGCGCGTATTCGTTGATGGTGTTCACGGCGAGGTCCCCGAGCGCTTCGCGTTGGTCCCGCCAGCTTCCCTCTTTGAGGTCGTACGGCGCGTATTGCAGGAGCACGGACATGACGTGTTTTCCCGCAGGTGCCAGTGTTGGATCGCTCACCGAAGGGATGGCGATCTCCAAAAAGGGCCGCCGGGAAAAGCCGCCATACTTTGCCTCATCAAAGGCTTGCTCTAGATAGTCGAGGCTGGAACCGATTTGGATCAGGCCATGGTGATGCGGGAACGGCCCACGGCCGTTAAAGCCGCGAAAGTGGGGCAGCTCGGCCAATGCCAGATTGATTTTCGCGCATGCGCCGCGGAACCTGACGCTGCGTACCTGCAGGCGGAAATGCGGTTCCAAGTGGCTGGGCTCGACGAGTTTGAGGAAGGTCTTTTTTAGGTCGGCCCCGGAGAGGACTACCGTCGCTGAGATTTCGTCGCCATTTCTCAGGATCACGCCCGAGGCAGCGCCGTTTTTGACGAGTACTTGAGCCACCTCTGCGTTGGTCCTGATTTCCGCGCCGTGCCGCCCAGCCGCTGCGGCGACTGCTTGGGGCAGATTTCCCATGCCACCGCGCACGAATCCCCAGGCGCGAAAAGGTCCCTCGGCTTCTCCCAGGTGGTGATGGAGGAAAATATACGCAGTGCCCTGCGCGCGGGGTGGCAGAAAGGTCCCGAGAATCCCGCTCGTGGCCAGTGATGCTCGGAGCGGTTCGGATTCGAACCATTCGCTCACGAAGTCGGCAACGGACATGGGAAAGACCCTGAGGGTCTGGCGCATCTCTGGCGCGCCGAGCCCACGGAATCGCAAGCCAAGTTTCAGGAGCTCCCAAAGCTCCAGAGGAGAGTTGCCCGCCACCTGCGGCGGCATTTTCAACATGAGCGACCGAAGAAAGCCACCCAGTTTTTTGACGCGCGCGGCAAAAGGAAGGTAATTTGCCGCGTCAGCTTTGGAGAACTTCTCGATTTCTTCGAGGCTCTTCTTTATCTCTCGCCAGACCAGAAGATGGGTCCCGTCCGGCGTGGGAGTGAACCGCACCGGATCATACGGGATCAACTCGAACCCGAACGCGGGCAATTCCAGCTCACGGATGATGCGAGGATGAAAGAGGCCGCAAACGTAAGCGCCGGACGAGTATTTGAATTTGGGGTAAATCTCCTCCGTAACCGCGGCGCCGCCAATAATGGGCCTCCGTTCGAGCACCAGCACCTTCTTACCGGCCTTGGCCAGATAGGCTGCCGCCACCAGCCCATTGTGGCCAGCACCGATAACGATGGCATCGTATTGATTCATTATCCACTCTTACCACTGAATCATGTTCACCAATCCCAGGCTGATCCAGGGCACATAGGTTACCAGGAGAGTCACCAGCGCCAGCACGAGGGTGAAGGGCCAGCCTGCCATGAAAACATCCCAAAAGGGTATCCGGGCAATCGCTGCTGTGATGAATAATACCGTAGCCACGGGCGGGGTCTGCTGGCCAACTCCCAGATTGATCGTGACAATGATGCCGAAGTGGATCGGATCGATGCCGATCTGGCGGATCAGCGGCATGACGATTGGCACAATGAGGATGATGGCCGCCGCAGAGTGGAGAAATATCCCCGCGATGAAGAAAAAAATATTCAGGAAGAACAGAATCAGGTACTTGTTCGACGTTGTATCCAATATCATCCTGGCGAACTTTTGCGGGATCTGCTCGCTCGTCAGGTACCAACCGAGCACCGCCGATGAAGCCACGATGAGCATGACGACCGCAGTCTGTCCGGCAGAATCTTTGAGCACGCGTACGGTCTCGTGCGTAGGCAGCTCCCGGTAAATAAATACGCCAATGATAAAGGCCGCCAGCACGGCGAGAGCCGCGACTTCGGTAGCCGTAGCGATCCCAAGAAAGATGCCGCCCCAGATCACAATGGGGATGGAAAGCGCCCAGAAGGCATCCAGTGTTGTTTTTCCAACCTGGCGGATGGAGAACTTATGCTCCACCGGTAAATTGTATTTCCTGGCGTAATAATAGCAGAGAGCCATCATGGCGCCACAGGCGATAAAACCTGGAAGAAAGCCGGCGAAAAAGAGCTTGGCGACCGATGTCTGCGCCATCCATGCGTAGATGATCATCGGAATCGACGGGGGAATGAGAATTGCCGCCGACGCCGCGTTGGATACGATGGCGGCGCTCAGCGCCCTGGGATAGCCGCGCTTTTCCATCGCCGGGATCACCACGTTGCCGATCGCCGCTGCGTCAGCTACAGAGGAGCCGGAAATCTCGCTTTGAATCATGGTGGCTACCACCGTGACCATGGCCAGCCCCCCGCGAATAAAGCCGACCAGACTGTTGGCCATATTGACCAGGCGGAGCGAAATCCCCGAAGTCTCCATGAGGCCTCCGGCCAGGATGAACAGCGGAATGGCGAGCAGCGGGAAACTGGAGGCGCCGGAGAAAAGGTTCAGAGGAACGATACTGAGAGGCGCCGTTGCCTTCCAGAGGAGGAGGATGATTGCGGAAATGGAGAGACCGAAGCCGATGGGAACATTGATAACCGTCAGGAGAATGATTATTCCGAGGATGAGCCACTCCACGCCGCTTGATCTCCTCTCCGGTTTTCTCTAACGAACGCAATGTCGACGAGCCGCATGAGGCTGATAAGGAGCATGAGCCCGCCGGTAATCGGCAGCGCGCTGTAAACCCAGCTCATCTTGATCCATATTAGGGAGACGGCGGTCTCGTCTCCCATCTTTCTAGTAAGGTACCAGCCGTAATAGAAGAGCACGATTTGGAAACCGAGGACGAAGGATTCGGCGACGAAATCGATGATCCTCCTGGTTTTTGGCAGGAGCCGATTCACCACCACATCGAACCCGATGTGCCGCCGCCGGTAGGAAGCGACGACCGCCCCGTAAAATGTGAGCCATACCAGAAGGTAAGAGGCGAACTCGTCGTACCACACCAGGGATGCGTTGAGAACGTAGCGGAAGAAAACACCGAGCAGAACTACTGCCGTCATCATGATGAGGAGGAGAACCGCCCACCATTCCACTAGATTGATGAATCGCCGGAAGAATCGTTCCATACGAGGCGTTAGGCACGAGGCGTGAGGCGTGAGAAAGCGAGGCACGAGGCGAGAGCCGAGAGGCGTGAGTCCCCTCCCGCCTGTTGCCTTCCGCCTACCGCCTTCAACTGTTGCCTCATGCCTGTTGCCTGTTTGCTAGCGAAGCGATTGGATCAGCCTGACGAGTTCCGTGCCGCCGGCGACCTCTTTGCCGAAGTCTTCATAGATGGCTGCGGAGGCCTTGATAAAGGTGTCCTTATCAACCTCGTTGGCCCTCATCGGCGGGGCGAGCTTACCCATGAGTTCCTTGTCTAAACGTTCGCCCTCGGCACGAGCGAAGTCTCCCATATCCCAAGCGATCTTGAAAAGCGTGGCCTGGATATCTTGAGGAAGCTTCTTCCAAAAATCCTCGCCCACCACCAAATAGGCGGGAGTATAGACGTGACCGGAAAGAGACAGGAACTTTTGGACCTCTTGAAACTTGGCAGAGGCGATTTGAGGAAAGGGATTTTCCTGGCCGTCCATGACACCGGACTGAAGCGCCGAGTAGACCTCGGCGAAGGGCATGGGAGAAGGGTTGGCGCCGTAGGCCCTAAACATCTTGACTCGCCATACACCGCCGGGAACGCGCAGCTTGATCCCCTTGAGATCGTCTGGTTTGACTATAGGCCGGGCATTATTGGTAATGTGGCGGAATCCGTTCTCCCAAACCCCGAGGACCCTGATTCCCTTTGCCGGAAGCCCATCGAAGAGCGCGCCTTGGACCTGCTTGTTGTCAGCGACCCGTTTCATATGAGCCCGACTGACGATGATGTAGGGCATCTCAAAGACCCCGTACTTCTGGTCCGCCGTGCTCATAATAGTGGACGGTACGAACATCTCCGGTGCGCCGACCTTGATACCCCTCATCATCTGTTCGTCACTGCCGAGCTGACTCGAGTGGAAAACCTTGACCTCCACCCTCCCTTTTAACGCGGTGTTCACCCTCTTGGCATACTCATCACCCATAATGGCGAAGATAGAGTCGGGGCCAGGAAAACCCACGTGGCCCAAGCGGACAGAGATGGGTTGCTGTTGCGCCCGCCCATCGCGCAGCCCGAACGCTACCGTTGAAATCGCGAGGGCGACAAAAATTGAGATGCTGCTTTTCATGGTGTTGGCTCCTTTCCGGCCGCTGGAAGCGGCCTCACCGTTTTAAATTGCAGGCCTGTTGGATGATGCGCTCGGCCCTGTTAGTGTTGAAAACGCCGCAGATACAGAAGCGGGCCATGTAGCGCGCCGCTTCCCCCGGCGTCCTTCGGTTTTCCTTTACCCACTCAGTCATCTTTCTAGCGAAGTTGGCAGAGACCATCCCGTGACCGCACATGGTGGAGAGCTCCAGAGTGGTTCCGTCCGGAAGCTTGTCCACCCGTCCGCGGAAGCCGATAGAATACTCCACGCTGTGGCGAGTGATCCCGGCCTCCTGGCAACAGAGCCGGGCATCCTCCATCGGCGCGCTGATATTGATGGAAATCCCGAGGTTCGCGCGTTTGAGCTCCTCCACAAAAGCCTTCATCGCCCCGTAGTTGTCGAAGACCGCCGCCACGGTAGTGTGCCCTTCGATCCCGGCGATGACTTGTTCGGGATCCGGAGCGTGATCCCGTTTCCAGTGGGCGGTGGGATTCATGTCCTGGCGCGGTCGAAGCAGGCCCCCCTTGGTAGCATCGCCTATATTGACAGGGTGATGCTTGAGGGCCAGGCGGAGGAAGCGTCGGTATTTCTCGATGAGATGATCATCGTTGAGCCCGCGGCTAGCCATCGCGAAGACGATGTAGTCGTCCTTGATCGGCTCGGGATTGCTAGTCCGCTCGAAGGCGTAGTGTTCGCTGTAGCGGTGCAGTGTGTTGGTCATTTTATAGTCCGTTGAAAAGGGCCAATATGCCACCAGCCGACCTGGGAGCATTTCTCCGGTCCGATGCAATACTTCCGTCTTACGCTCGCCAGATAGCCGATAGTCTTTCCGTGCTGCGCTTGCATCTCCTCGTCCGGTGCATCGGCCCTGCAAAATACCCCCAGGCCGACGGTTCTCCAATCCTCATTTAGCTCTACTCACGTGGAAGAGTACGAGGTGTCGTGAGTCACGCGTCCAAGACCCAGATTCGTTTTTCCCCGATAGGCAGGGTAGCCTTCCCGCTCCAGGATCTCGCGTAAGGCATCGTTTCCCGCAGCATCGCAGCGCGTGGAGACACCCACGCTGATCACCGTGTTTACCTCTTGCGCGAGGTCCCTGATCTTCTTGAGGATCGTGGGGACCTGTTCCAGGCGCGTCTTGATCTCCACGATGGCCGAGAGGATCTTTTCGTTGAGGATGTCGTCTCGGATCAGCCCGCGAGAGGGATCGGTCATCAAGGATGTCACCGGGTTATTCTGCTCAAATTCCACGCCGCAGTCGGCGAGCGCCGTAGTCACCCGCTGGATGTCCCGGAAGCGGGACCCTACGCCGGGACGGCCGAACTCAACTACAAAGCCCGCCTCACCCTCCTTCACCCGATTGGTCACGTCGTTGGTTTTTACCTCGGCGGTTCCTCGACCGTGAATTCCGGTAGACTCGTGGGGAACCTGCGGATCGGAGAAGGCGCGCCGGACGATGCGCGGCCACGCTAATTCCTGCGGGACGATGGCGTCTGTGGGACAGATGTCCGGTTCCGGATCGAAGCGGAAGCGGAAGAGCCTGGCGATCCGGCGGATGGTTCGCACCATGGCCGGGTTCAGATGTTCCTTGGACATACCCCGGAAGCAAGCGAAACATTCGACGCACCCGTCTTCGTTGACGACTGCCCTCCCGATGTCCGGGTCTATGTGAATGGCGCCGACAGGGCAAACCGGCAGACAGTTGCCGCAGGCC
This sequence comes from Deltaproteobacteria bacterium, assembly GCA_016193385.1. Next base: position 2,145 of record JACPSF010000239.1, on the reverse strand, counting down.
ACGCACTTGTCCGGGTCGATTCTCATAGCCCTTGTCCCGGATTTGAAGCGCTCTGCAACAAATAGCTCTCGGCCGCGGCTAGACCTGCGCCCAAAGGGATACTGACGCCGAAACTCTTGAGTGTCATTTCTACGCCGGCGAGCGCGCCGAGCAACTCCAGTTCGTTGAAGCTTCCCAGGTGACCAATCCGAAAGATTTTTCCTTTGACTTTTCCAAGCCCGGGGCCCAAAGAGATATCCACGTGCCTATGGGCATGCGCGATGTAGGCGTCGGAATCGAAGCCGTCGGGCATGCAGACCGCTGTGAGCGTGTTCGAGCACTCCTCGGGGTTTCTTACCAGCAGTTTGAGTCCCATAGCCGACACGGCGCGTCGACAGGCTTCAGCCATACGGTTATGGCGGAGAAAAACGTTAGGCAGTCCTTCTTCGGCCAGCATGGCGAGGCTTTCCTTCAGACCGAAAAGGAGTGCCGTCGCGGGGGTGTAAGGGAATTCTCCACGGGCGTTTCGCTCCAGGACCGGTGCCCAGTCCCAAAAAAAGCGCGGGCATTTTGCCGATTGGTTTGCCGCCAATGCCTTACGACTGATAGCCAGAATCGCCAGCCCCGGAGGCAACATGAGGCCTTTCTGTGGCCCAGTCAGCGCCACATCCACCTTCCAATCGTCGAATCGGAAGTCCGTCGTGGCCAGGGAGCTGACAACATCTACAAGAAAAAGCGCAGGGTGGCCTGCGCGGTCTATGGCGTGACGAATAGCCGCAATGTCGCTGGTCACTCCAGTGGAGGTCTCGTTGTGAAGGGCAAGCACGGCCTTGATCTGGTGGCTCTTATCCGCGCGCAGATGCTCTTCCACCAGGTCGGCAGGAATGCCGACGCCGTAAGGAACTTCAAGCGTCTGCACCTGGATACCGTGGGCAGTTGCGGTCTGGCAGAAACGAGCGCTGAAGTGGCCATTCACGCAGCCCAGCACCCGGTCCCTCGGAGAGAGAGTGTTCACCACGCAGGCCTCCCAAGCCCCGGTGCCAGAGCCGGGGTAGAGGACGATCTCACCGTCGGATGTTTGGAAGACGTCTTTGAGCCCTTCCAAGACCTCCTGGAGCAGGCGGGCAAATTCCGGTCCGCGATGATCGATGAGGGATTGCGACATGGCCCGGACAACCCTCTCAGGGACCAAAGTGGGACCAGGGATCTGGAGAAACGGACGACCAGGCATCCACTCACTCCTGCACAAATGTTTCGCGTTTAGCGGCCCAGGTTCAGCAAGACCCTATCCGTGGTCGGCCAGGCAAGTCAAGTCAAGGGACCTTACGACGCCTACGTTCCCTAGTGAATGATAGAAATTTGCTTCTGAGCGATGGCCGCCGACGACGCTCAAATCAAGACGCAATTTTCAGAGGACTTCATCCGATCCCGCCCGGACCTGATCTCCTGGTATCGTTCCCATTATCTCGCCAATGACCCTGAGGTCTACATGACCATCATGGAAGATCAGGCAAGCCTGGACCTTTGCGGGCAGCTTCGCGACATCCGGTGCCCCACTCTGATCATCACCGGTGGGAACGACTTGAGCCCGGTCCGGGGCCGGGACCCCGTCGAAAGCGCCGAGAGGCTCCACGAGCTCATTCCCGGCTCTCAACTGGTAGTCATCCCTGACGCGCGGCACTATCCGCACATTGACCATCCGGATCTTTTCAACGAGGCCGTGCTCTCTTTTTTAAGTTCAATTCCCCGGTAGCGCTTTAAATCGACGCCAACCCCTTCTGGATCAAACCACATTCGACCCATTCAACATTTACTCCTTCGGTTGCACGAGCGCTTCTGGTCCCTCACGAGATCCGTTTTAGTCTCCAAAAGGCGCCGCTAAGCGTCTCAGCAGCCCTTTATTACGCTTTTATCTCGTCGGATCAAGGTGTTGCGCGGGTCCGACCCGGCTCTCGTCTCCGCTCGTGCGAGGACTCTTGGGCAATCATGACGGAATCTTCTTCAGGGGACGGAATTATCTCCCTTCCCGTTTCAAGAGATCTTCAAGCGCCTTGTTGGCCTTTACGTACTCTTCATGTTTATCCGCGGGGAAATCAGCGGTCTTCAAGCGGCCCATCAGCTTCGCAAATTCAGTCCCCTCTACAAAGGGGTTCCCACGGTGAGTCT
>JACPSF010000238.1 GCA_016193385.1 Deltaproteobacteria bacterium | reverse complement strand
CAAGCTTGTCGTTGTCGTGGACGGGGACATCGACGTTTACAATGAAAGGGAAGTTCTCTGGGCTACGGCCAATCGCTTCCAGGCGGACAGGGACATTCTAGTCATCCCCAATTGCCAGGGCTCGGAAATCGACCCTTCGTCCAAGAAGGGAGGCATCACGACCAAGATGGCCATCGATGCCACGCAAAAAGGCAAAGAGCTTCCCAAGAGACTTCGTGTCCCGCAAGCGGTGGCTGAGCGGATTAAACTCGAGGACTACATCGAATGATGAGTTGGTAGCTTGTTTAATGAGTTAGACAGCCGGCCCAGGCAGTGTTAAACTTACCTAAAGGAGGTAATCGAGATGCCTGGCATTGATGAGCGAATCACAGTTGATCCAGAGCAATGCGGCGGGCGCCCCTGCATTCGCGGCCTGCGAATTCGTGTCAGCGATGTGCTGGATCTTCTTGCAAGCGGTCTTACGCCACAGCAGGTTCTCGATGAGCTGCCGGATCTGGAGCTTGAAGATATCCGTGCCTGCCTCCGGTTTGCCAGTCGCCGCCTTGACCACCCTGTGGTGGCAGCTTGATTATTTGGATCGACGCCCAGTTATCTCCCGCTCTCGCCTCCTGGATTCCCACAAATTTTGGGATCGACTGTCAGCCGGTGCGTGAACTAGGCCTCCTTGGCGCTAAGGACCGCCAAATCTTTCAAGCCGCCCGAGACGCCGCTGTAAACATGTCGACATCGTCAGTGATTTTGGGGATCAGGCGACGGCGTGAGACTGACTCTGAAAGAAATAGCATGTAGGAATTGGCAACTTCTTTCGAAAGCGACAGAAATCCCTCTTGGTCGATGCGTTGGGATAGAGCGTATAACTGACCGCATATACGCTCATCAACCTTCTCAGGATGGAGTCTGATAGGCTCTTCATCATATCCTTTGAATCCTGCAGGAACAAACGGAGCAGAATCCCAGAACTCAATAAACTTTTCTGCTGTATCCGATAGGTCCCCCGAGGAAAGATTGATCGACTCGACTAATCCTGCATCGACCGCCTCTTTTACCTCGTCACTATCTTTGGGGGTATAAGACGGGGGAACAATTCGATAGATTTTGTCCCAATGACAAAGAGCGCCCTTTAGCCATGAATCGTCATAAAATTCTATGGAAGGAAAGTAGAGAACTTCTGATTTGGGTTCGGTCATATTCTTTTGCCTAACGTGCCGTTAACCGCGCGCCGCTTGCGGCGCGTCGTGGTTGAACGGAGGGTTGGGCGGCATGGGCTAGTACTTCCAATGAACACAGCATGCGAGATACTCTTCGTCTTCAGAGAAGCTACCGTTACAGGTCGAGCACGCCGGAACAACAGGAAGATTCTCTGGGTACGGCGCATCAAGAAAAACTCGTGACGGGCAATGGTCTCGTGTGCCCGTTTCACCCCCGCAAAACGCGCAGAACGCGAGAGTGCGATGATCACCATAACTTGGGAGTTGCTCCATCGCTCATTCCATCATGACGCCTAACTATAAGTGAACCGCCAAGGCCCCGCGCGTTCCGGCGGCCTAGCCCGGATGGCTCTCTATCCTCTCTTTAAGTAAGTTCATAACCAATATCCCTCATCTAGGAAAAATTTGTCAAACATTTTTGTAACGGCTAATCGCGACAAAAAAGCTGGGCTGGAAGGGAGCCCGTCAGTTGCCCTGAGCTTGCCTGAGACCCAGCCAGAGACACACGACCTCCGCGACCTGGGTGATTTGGTCCGGCTTGAGCTTGCCGACACAACGAAGGAGCTTTGCCGTGGGAACCGTCACAATGCCCTGGGCGTTAAAGGCCCCAGGGTGGAGAAAAGGTATTGACACTTTGCATTCAAAGCGCGAGCCCCAGAGGCTTGTGGTGTGAGGAATCAGCGTTACCAGGGAACGCTCCTCCTTTTCAGCGGGAACGCTCAAGACCAGGCAGGGACGAACCTTGGCGGCGAGACCAAGGTCAACTATCCAGACCTCGCCACGTTGAGGGACCGTCATTTTTTGGCTTCGCGGCGATCGAGATCGAGAAATACGTTGTCTGCAGCCGCAAGAAGTTCGTCGTCGGTCATCGGCGCGTGTTCCAATGCGGTAGCTTTTCTGAGCAGTACAGCGATAACTTCACGCTTCTCGGCATCAGTCAGCGCATCGAAGCTTTCGATAATCTTTTCAGCCGGGTGGGTCATGTCGTCATAATGGCATCAAGACCAGGCCCTTTCAAGTGGACTCCTCAGCCTATCCCACTATTGGCCCGCAGCTTATTTTCTCGCCGAATTATTAAAACCGCGACGATCGAATAACGGCTACTTCGGAGGGAGGTCCGAAGCAAGCGTCCCTCGCGTTCCCCAATCCTCTTTATCCACATCATGAAAGAGGATATGGAGCGCTTCTGGAGGCACCTTGGCGACCTCTTCGAAGTCCTTGCTGATCCTTTTCACCAACTCCTTCTTCACCTCTTTCGACCTCCCCTTATACATGTAGACCTGTACAACCGGCATGTTTCCCTCCTCGTTCTGATTATTTTTTGGCTGAGTGAATGGCCCGCCAAACCCGCTCCGGCGTCAGCGGCAGGTCGCCGAGACTGATCCCCAACGGCTCCAGGGCGTTCTCGACCGCATTGGCAATAGCCGCCGGGGCCGGAATCGCGCCGCCTTCGCCGACGCCTTTCATGCCGAGCGGCGTGTAGGGCGAGGGCGACTCCAGATGGTCGGTCTTAAAATCGGGGATCTCCACGGCGGTGGGCTTGAGATAATCGACGAAGGTGGTATTGCGCGGCTGCCCCTGCTCGTCGTAGACAAACTCTTCGTACAGCGCGGCGCCGATTCCATGCGCCGTGGCGCCGTGGACCAGCCCTTCGACGATGACCGGATTGAGCACGGTGCCGCAGTCGTGCACGATGGCGTATTTTAAAATCGTAACCCTGCCGGTGTCGATATCGACTTCGACCACGGCCGCGTGGCCCGCGTTGCTGACGAAGAGTTGCCCCCGGACACGGCGCTGCTCATCCGGCAGATCGGCCAGCGCGGCGCGGTAGTAGCAGCGCCCTTCCAATCCCGGCTCCATTTCAGCCGGAAGAGCAAGCAGGTCCCGATAGGCGACCTGCGCAATCTCCTGGAGCGTTTTGCGGCTTTGAGGATTTTTCTTCGAGCGGACCGTGCCGTCCGCCAGCTCCAATTCCTCCGGCGCGGCCTTGAGCAGATGCGCGGCCAGGCTCAGGAGTTTCTCTCCGACCTTTTTGGCGGCTCCTTGAATGGCGCCCACGTCGGTGCCGGCGAACTTGTTCGAGTAATTGCCGGTCGTATAGAGCCAGGGGCT
>JACPSF010000003.1 GCA_016193385.1 Deltaproteobacteria bacterium | reverse complement strand
TTGCGGCGGGCGCTGGGACCTCATGTAGTTGGCGCTGAAGTGGAGGACTGGGCATTGGCTGGACGATGTCTCTCTTATTACAGTGCGCGCTGGGGTAAGATAAAAACCCGTGATCACTTAGCCGATGTCATGGTGGCAGTGGCCGCACTTAGAACAGGGGGCGTGCTGGTTTCAGAGGATGTTAGCCAGCTTAGGCGATGGAGTTGGGTTTTAGGAAAACTGGGAAGAAAACTAGCGGTCCGAACTATTGAGGAGTAGCCTTGCTTCCACAGTTCTTTGTCAATGGCCTCATAGCAGGCAGCATCTATGCCCTGGTAGCCCTGGGGTTCGGCCTCATTTATGCCACCACCCGCTTTTTTCATTTCGCCCACGGCGCCGGGCCACAAAAGGTGTCAGGAACCTTTTTGGTCCGAAACCTCAAAGGCAAGGATTAAATTCAATTCTCCTTGAACAGGATTAAATTCAATTCTCCTTGAACAGAATCTCAAGGCCAAAGAGCACGCTGGATCTTAAAACAGTCGCGGGTCTGAGGTTCTTGCCTTTGAGCTTGTCGCCTTTCGGATAATCTGCCAAAATCGCGCTATGATCATTCTGGTCTCGAACGACGACGGCATCGACAGAAAAGGGGACAGGCTGCTTTTCCAGGAGGGTGGTGAGGGGTAAATGGGCCGTAATCGCCGGAGGTCGCTTGATAGGAGAGGAACGGCAAGCCGATCCGACTTACCGATGAGCGCTGGACGTACAAATCGAAGGACAGTGCGATGATGCAAGGCCGACCCGGAGGTGGTAAAATCGGTCGAGAGTATTGGGGGAGCAGTTTTAGACAAGGGAGAAACGGTTCTGTACGTGGGAGGACGGTATGGCAAAGGTTACTTTAGAGCTACCTGAGGATGTCCTGTCGGCTTTGCGTCGATCACCGGAGGAATTTGTGCGGGAGCTGCGGCTTGCCGCTGCGATACACTGGTATGAGCGCGGTGAAGTCTCACAGGAAAAGGCAGCGAGTATCGCAGGCATGGACCGGACTGATTTTCTCCTTTCTCTGGCTGGCGAGAAGGCGGATGCTTTTGTCGTGAATTTCGACGATCTAAAGCGGGAGCTTGAGCGTGGCTGAACGTCCCGCCGTGATACATGGCCTACTCCGTCTGAAAAACAAGGAGGCCCTTATGAAATCCGCGAGAGCAAAGTCTGAGACGGTCTCTATGGAAGAGATTGTCGACGGCCTTAGACATATGCCTAAGGCAAAACTCCGGATCGTTCACGATGTCGTTAAGGCGCTTGCCAAATCGACGGCCAAGAGCAAGCGGGAGTCTAATCGAGAAGGTCTGAAAAGAAGGAAGCTCCTTGACACTCCTTTTTGTGGAATTTGGGAAGATAGGGCGGACATAGGAAACGGTCAATCCTATGCCAGGACGGTAAGGCTGATGTTGGAGACTAGGAGTGACAGAAGAAAAAACATTCGTTGACACCGATATTCTCATTGATGTGGCGAGAAAGGATTCTCGGGCGCTCGACTTTTGGCGCAGGGCTGAAGCGAAGTCCGGGATGGTTTGCTCTGTCATCTCCGTGTTCGAGATCCTCGCAGGCTGCCGAACCATGGCTGAGCAACGGGCGATTCTTAGAAGCCTCTCGGCGTTAGACATTGCCCAAGTTGAGAGCGGTGACTCAGTTCAGGCTCTGGAATGGTACCGAAGGTTTCATCTTGCCCGTGGGGTCGGTTTTCTGGATTGCTTTGTCGCTGCGGCAGCAAATCGTCTAAAATGCAGTGTTCACACACTGAATACGAGACACTTCAGAGCTATCCCCGGCTTACAGGTAAGGCGGCCGTATTAGCACAGGCGAGTCGCCATCCCCACAAGCGATATTCCAGACTACCTAAAGCTTGTGTCATAAGCGTAGACATTTTGTCAGTCCAAGCTATGAACCTCGTTTACCTGAAGCAGGGCGATTCTACCTATCCAGGAGCTCTAGCAGGTTGCTGAAAAAACCTCCGTTCACCCTTCGACACGCTCAGGGCGAACGGAGCAAGTGTTGAAAACATTGACGAATTGCCGTTCATGCTGAGACTCTCGAAGCATGAAAATCACTTTTTCCGTAGCCTGTTAAGGTTCTCGCCTTTGAGCTTGTCGCTTACCGGATAATCTGCCAAAATCGCGCTATGATCATTCTGGTCTCGAACGACGACGGCATCGACTCCGAAGGGCTCGTGGCGCTGGAAGACGCCCTGAAAGAGTTGGGCGAGGTCTACACGGTCGCCCCGGACCGGGTGCAGAATTCCATGAGCCACGCCCTCACGCTTCATCGCCCGCTTCGCGTCCATGAGGCAGGCGCGAGGCGTTTTGCCGTGGACGGCACCCCCACCGATTGTGTCAAGCTCGCGTTGTCTGGGCTTATATCGGTGCGACCTGATTTGGTAGTGTCGGGGATCAATAAAGGGCCGAATCTGGGCGACGATATCATCTATTCGGGGACAGTCTCGGCTGCTATCGAGGGAACCCTCTTGGGCATTCCTTCCATCGCCGTCTCCCTGGTGAGTTTTCGTGACCTCGTTTTCGCAGCGGCCGCTGAGTTTGCCGGAACCCTTGCTGCCCAGGTCCTACAGAAGGGAATGCCTGCGGGGACACTGCTCAACGTCAACGTGCCGCCCCTTCCCAAGCCCGAAATCAAGGGGTGGAAGTTTACTCGCATGGGGAAGCGCCACTACAAAGAGGAGGTGGTGGAGCGCGTCGACCCGAGGGGCAAGAAATACTATTGGATTGGTGGGGACGATCTTGGCTTTGCGCCGGAGGAGGGAACGGACTGCGTCGTGGTGCACGAGGGTTATATCTCCGTAACCCCACTTCAGGTGGATTTGACCAACTACCGCGTCCTGCATGAAGTCGAGCCGTTTAGCTTTCCGTGGCCTTGAGGGCTCGGCGCGTATCAGCCACGGCGGCATTTTATGAGAGAAGAGGAGCGCAGCGAAGAGATTCGATTGGATAAGTGGCTGTGGGCGGCGAGGTTCTTTAAGACGCGCTCGCTTGCCGCCGAAGCGGTTTCGGGCGGCAAAGTGCACGTCAACGGAGCCCGCGCCAAGCCCGGCAGGGCGGTCCGGATCGGTGATGAGGTAAAGATCAGGCGCGGCCCCTACGAGTGGATTGTGATCGTGCGCGGTCTTGAGAAACACCGCGGTCCCGCTGCGGAAGCGCAGCAGCAATACGAAGAGACCGAAGCGAGCAAAACAGCTCGCGAGGCTTTGGCCATGGAGCTACGCGCGCAGGGGTTTCACGGTCCCCGACCCGAGGGACGGCCGTCGAAAAAGGCCCGGCGAGAAATCCTCCGCCTTCGGCGCACTCACTGGGAATGACGGCACAGTTTCACTCGCCTTGCCCGATGGCTTTTCGGTAATAGGAGAGGTCGACATATTTCTCCACGGGCGGCACCGGGCGGGCGAGATGACCCATCTCTGCCCTGAGTTCGAGCGCCGCGACGAAGCCGGGAAGGTTGAAGGCCGCTTCGGGATAGAGTCCATACTTGGGATCGATCAGCGCGTCGAGGGTTTCCGTCGCGGCGGCTCCCCCGATCCCGTTATGCTTAGCCAAAAGCTCAAGGCAAGCCTTTCGGTTTCGTCGGTCAAAGCACCACTGCGTTGCTTCCACGTAGGCCCGAATGTAGTTTACGAGCGTTTCAGGGTTCTGCTTCGCCCATGTCCGGCTGGCGGCGCCACCGGTGGCCTGGTAGACAGGTATCATTTTGTCACCGCGGGCGAGGAGGTGGCAACCCGCTGCAAGCGCCTGCCCGATGTATGGTGGCGTTAGAAGCGTCGCCGCGTATTTGCCTTGCAGCAGCGCCAGGAATCTGCTTTCCCATCCTCCCACCTCGACTAAAGTATAATCGTGAAGGCCAAAGCCGTTTGCGCGAAGCGCCTTCTCCAGAAGGAAGACAAAGCCGCTGGTCCTGGAATCTACTGCGAGTTGTTTTCCGCGCAGCGACTTCAGGTCCCTCATCTCAGGCGCGCCAATCAGGCTCAAGAGGCCGCTGTGGAGTCCCATGAAGAGAAAGAGGTCCGATCCTCGATCGCTCTGGCCGTCGTGGCTTTCGACGTCGGCGATCACATCATCAGCCGCGGTGTGGCCGATCTCGAATTTTCCGCTCTTGAGGGCCTCGGTGAGATAGGCCGACCCGGGCGTATAAACCACCTCTACTTCAAGGCCGTGCCTGGCGAAGTGGCCTTGCTCTATGGCTGCGTGAACGACGAGATTGTAGCCGGCGCGAAACTGGATCAGTCGGAGGAGAGTTTGAGCGCTCATGGAGTCGGTTTCGACCCCTATCACAATCGGGGCTGGAGCAAAAGCCAGGCGCCGGGTTTCTGAGTATAGTCCTGCTGAAGCCAGGTCACTTTTGACAAAAGCATCGTGATCCAATATGTTTCGGGCAAAGAAAAATTTCGGAGGATGGAAGCTATGAGCAAGAGCGCACTGGATGCGGTAGATTGCGCGTCCATCACAGAGATGACGAAAGATTTGGTGAACATCCCGTCGCCGACTGGTCAGGAAGGTGCCATTGCGAACTATTACGCTGCGAGGCTCCGTGAGCTGGGCCTTGAGGTGGAATTTCAGGAAGTCGAAGCCGACCGGCCAAACGTGATCGGAAGGTACCGTGGTCGCGGTGGTGGAAAAAGCGTGCTTCTCTGCGGCCACTTTGACACCAGCACCACGCCCGACGACGCGGTGGCGGGCCCGGGCCACTCGCCCCATTTCGTTCAAGAGGGCGAATGGGCCTATGGGCTCGGCGTCTCCAACATGAAGAACGCGCTCGCAATCTACGCTGGTGCGGTGCGGGCCATCAAAGAGTCTGGGACCGCAATTAAGGGCGACATTATCATCGGAGCGGTTATCGGGGAAATTGAGGAGGCGCCAATCGATAGGTATAAAGGCAAAGCCTATCGCGGCGGCGGCTCAGGAGCGCGCTACATGGTTCACCATGGAGTTATGGCTGATGTGTGCCTCAATGGCGAACCGACCGGGGTGCGGCTTCAGTTGGGCAACGCAGGCTACATTTTTGCTCGCGTTACCACCAAAGGGATCCCTTCGCACACGTTCAGCAAAGCGAGCGGGCGCGATGCCATCGCAAAGATGGAAGCGCTGCTGCCGGTGATTCGGAAATGGGAGCAAACTTATCAGAAGAAACACCCTCATCCCTTCATGCTCCCTCTTATCGGCATCGGCGCCATCGAGGGGGGCTTTCCTTTCAAGCCTAGTATTGTGCCATCGCCCTTCTGCCACCTCTACATTCACATCACCACCGTTCCCCGAACCCAACCCATGACGGTGTACCGGGAGCTGGAAGAGGTTTTGCTGGAGCAAGCGGCGAAGGACCCGGAACTCGAGTTCGAGCTCAAATTTTATCTCGTCAGCGACGGGTACGAGGTGTCCAAGGACTCCGCCGTGGCCCAGGCGGTGCAGCGAAGCCATAAAGAAGCCTTCAAGCGGGAAGTTATTTTCCCTGAACCTGCGCGCTATTCGGTGAGCAGCGACTGTTCGCCGATCTTCCAGTACGGTATCCCGGGCGTCACCTACGGCGCCGGGGGAATCACGCCGCTCGGCGTCTACAGTATGTATGACGGGGCGAAAGGCGAAGTCCTGGGTCTGGAAAACCTTTACAAAATGACCCAGTCCTATGCCCTGGCATTAATCGATCTCTGCAATCAGCCGCCCACCTAGGCGGGGGCTAAGGAGGGATAGCGGGAAGCCTTGCCTTTTATGATACCAGACAGAGGTGGTGTGGTCTGTTCAGTGCTGTGTCGCTGCCGCTTTTCTCGCCAATAATGTTCCCGCTGTGAAACTAGGTCATTTTTGAGAAATGAACTTGCGTCTAAGAAATTGGAATATCGGTTAGCCTCTTTCTTAATCTTGGGAAGGATTGGCCCACAATCACGCTTTAGCTAAGCCGGTTCTCAGAGCTAAGTCCCTCGAAAAACTGGAGAAGATCCGTTGGCACACATCTTGCGCCCTTGAGGGCTGTTAGCAAGCGCTTGGGGGAGGTCTACGCATGACGCGATGGGGTTTTACCATAGACCTTGAGCGATGCGTCGGGTGCCAGAGCTGCGTGATCGCGTGCAAGGCGGAAAACGGCACGCCACCCACCGTCCACTGGATGAAGGTCCTGGAGAAAGAGGAGGGAGAGTTTCCCTTCGCCAGACGGACCTTCACGCCCGTGCGGTGCAACCACTGCGACAACCCGCCTTGCGCGAAGGCCTGTCCGACCGGGGCGATCAAGAAGCGCCCGGACGGAATCGTGATCGTGGACCAGGAGATGTGCATCGGCACCATGGCCTGCATGACGGCGTGTCCCTACTACGTGCCTTATCGCTGGGACGGCGACGGGGGATACTTCGGAGAGACGCTGACGCCCTATGAACAGGAAAAGTACGCGGGGTTCAAAAAAGGCACGGCCCAGAAATGTCACTTTTGCTACCATCGGATTGACGAAGGCCGCCCTCCCGCCTGCGTTGAGGCCTGCCCTGCCGATGCCTTAAATTATGGTGACCGGGAGGACCCGGAGAGCCGCATCAATATACTGTTGCGACAGAAAAAGCATTTTCGCCCCCGGGAGGAACTTGGGACCAACCCGAGCCTGTTTTACCTGACGGGCAAGGGCGGCGGCACGATCGGCGGAGGAAAATCTTGATGAGCGCCAAGGGACTGAGCGATATGAAGTTTATCTTGGACTTCCAGGTCCAGCGGCACTGGAATTGGAAGGTAGCCTTCTACCTGTACGGGGCCGGCACCAGTGCCGGGCTGATCTTTTTGGAAGTGGTTCTGAGAAATGCCGACATGATCCATGAGAGAACCGCGCTTTACGGGATGTGGATAGGCTTGAGCCTGGCGCTGCTCTCCTTGGTCTTTCTCTTTGATCATCTCGGCCCCCAGGCCCGCTGGCACTTTCTCTACGTCTTTCGCAGGCCCGCCACCAGCTGGATTTCTCGCGGGGCGCTCATCGTGACGGTGTTGGTGCTTTTGCGGCTGTTGATCCTGCTTCCGTCTGTGCCGGGGTTCGAAGGGTTGGCGTTGGGCGAGAACACCGTCGGCGGCAATGCTCTTAGAGGAGCGGTGCTGCTTTTTGCCGCGGCTTTCATGGCCTACAGCGGTCTGGTGCTTTCCTCGTGGAATAGCATTGCTTTCTGGAACAGTCCGATGTTGCCGACGCTCTATATCGGCTATTCTTTCTTAGCGGGGATGGCGGTCCTGCCGGTCGTAGCTGTGATCACCGGGGGACAGGCGGAGCTGGAAGCGATCGGGATTGTCATCTGGCCGTATCTCCTGGCTTTGCTCCTGGCCAACGGGACCGGGCTCTTGCTTTACCTGTGGGGGATGTCCAGCGGGAGTCTGCCCTGCCGGGAGTCCGTGCGGCGGCTGGTGCAAGGTGAGCAGCGCTGGAGCTTCTGGGCGGGAGTGGTAGGGATTGGCCTGTTGCTTCCTTCGGTGGTAGTGGCCTTAGCCCTGCAGGGTCAGCTCGGATCGGGGAGCACGCCCGCTATGGTTCTAGTGGCGGCCTGTCTGGCGATCCAGGCGGGAGGTTATCTGTTACGCGACACCGTTTTGCAGGTCGGGGTGTATGGCGAACCCGTCTGAGACCAAGAAAACCAGCTCGGCCATGGGAGGAACGCATGCTCAACACGCTCGAAGAACAAACGGCTCAAGCCCAGACCGTTTATCGCCCCGGGGGTAGGCGGCGCGGGAGACCGGCCACCGACTGGGTGCCCACCACGTGCCGGATGTGCCTGGTGGGCTGCGGCATCCTCGTCCAAATCAGAGACAACAGGGTCGCCAATGTCATCGGTAATCCCGAATCGCCCAAGAACCGGGGGCGGATGTGCGCCAAGGGCAAGTCGGGGATCATGAACCATTACAACCCGAACCGGATCACTAGGCCTCTGAAGCGGACCAATCCGGAGAAGGGAATCGAAATTGATCCCGGGTGGCAGGAAATTTCCTGGGAAGAAGCCATCGACACCATCTCCAAGAAGATGCGGAAAATCTATGACGAGGACCCGCGCAAGCTCTATGTCCAGACCTGGGGAGGAAACCAAGAATTCACCACCTGGCTAGGGATGCTCCGGCCTGCTTTTGGCACTCCCTACGTCCAAACCGGAGTCTCGCCCACCTGCGGGAAGACCATCCACTCGATCCAGTTTATCACCGCGGCAGGGTTTCACCAGCAGCCCGATTTTACTCACTGCAACTACCTGATCGACTGCGGCACACAGATGGGCGTGGCCACCCGGGAGGGATTTAACCATCAAGTTCCTGATTGCGCCAACGCCCGGGAACGGGGCATGAAGCTGGTGGTGGTGGACCCGGTAGGAAATAACGCCGCCGCTAAGGCGGATGAATGGATCCCGATTCGCCCGGGGACCGATGCCGCCTTCGGGTTAGGCATGCTCAACATCCTCCTGAATGAAGCGAAGATCTACGATGCCGACTTTCTGAAGCATCACACGAACGCCTGCTACCTGGTGGGACCCGACGGGAAATATGTGCGCCACAGCGCCAGCCGTAAGCCACTCCTTTACGACGAGAGGGACGGCAAGATTAAAGCCTACGACGACCCCCTGATGGAAGACCCGGCGCTCGAGGGAGAATATTCCGTCCAAGGGCAAAAGGCGAAGCCCGCTTTTGAGCTCCTCAAATCACGCGCCGCTGAGTACCCTCCGGAGCGGGTCGAAGAGATCACTTCCATTCCTGCCAAGACCGTCAGGCGCATCGCAATAGAGTTTGGCGAAGCCGCGCTGGTCGGCGCCAGGTTGAAAATGGAGGGCGTGGAGGTGCCTTACCGCCCGGTCTGCCTGGAGTGGGACAGGGGGCCGCAGGGGCACAAACATGCCTGGCACCACAGCTGGGCGCTCCATCTCGTGAATTTAGTATTGGGGGCGCTCAACGTCGCCGGCAGTCTTCACAGCATCTACGAGGGGAGTCACGCTGGAGAAAAAAAATCGTGGGTGGAAGAACGCGACGGAATGCTTCTCAGCGCCGGGTCCGTAACGCGCGGGGGCGGGCACTTTTCGGCTTTTCCCGGGCGCACGGCAACGCGCCCGGAGAGATGGGACCTCTTCGAGCTCTTTCCGGTGGCGGCGCACACGCGAACGCTCGTCCCGGAGGTGAACAGAAATCCCGAGCGGTGGGGAATCGACCACAGGATAGAAATGCTCATTCACAGCCGCGGCAATCAGGTGATGGGGGGCTGGGGTGAAGTGCAGGCGGTGGTCGATTGGTATAAGAGCATCGACCTGGTGGTGGGGTTCGCCGTGGAGATCAACGAGACCCACGAGCTGGACGACATCGTGTTGCCCTCCACCACTTACCTGGAGCAGGGCGGCTTCGACGACAGCTCGGTCTATCCGTTACCCGAAGTCGCCGGAGAGAGCGTAAAATTCTGCCAGATTCAGCAAAGGGCGGTCAACCCACCCCAGGGAGTTCGCAGCGCCGCCGAGGTCTTGATGGAGGTTTACCATCGCGTGGGAATTCTCGACAAGGTTTACCACGTGTTCAACCAGGTGAAAGAGCTCAAACCGCCGCATCTCTTGGAACCCGGCAAGCGCTATACGTTAGAGGAAATCAGTGATCGCCAAGCCCAAAGCGCCTTTGGCGCGGACCATGGTTGGGACTGGTTCAAGGAACACGGAGTTCTGGTGTGGCATCGAGACGTCAGAGAGCGTTATGCCGGCCGCTCGCTTAAGGCGCGCATCCCGGTATACCTGGAGCACTTTATCGAGCGGCGCGAGGAGCTTGAGCCGGTGCTGCGGGAGATGGGCCTGGATTGGGATCTTTCCGATTACGAGCCGCTCCCCGAGTGGAGACCGTGCGAGGCGTTCGAGCAGCTCAAGAAGGGAGAGATCGATGCCGTGGGGGTCAACTACAAGCTGCCCTACACTTACGGCTCTCAAGGCAATGCCAACCCCTGGATTCACGAGCTGTGCGAAAAGCTGCCTCACTCCTATGGAGTGCTCATCCACACCACGCTTGCCCGGCGCAAGGGGATCAAAGACGGGGACACGGTTTGGCTGGAATCCTCGGTGAAAAAAGAAAAAGCCATCGCGCGAGTCACAGAGTGCGTTCACCCGGAGGTGATCGGCATCGCTGGAAACGCCGGCCATTGGGCCAAGGGCAAGCCGCTCTCGCAAAAAAGGGGCGTACACTTCAATGGATTGTTGCCCTATGGGATCGACCGGATGGACTTGATCTCAACGGCCTTGGACCATTGCGCGCCGCTCAAGATCTCCAAGGCCTAGCCGCGCAGCCTGAAATAGAATTAGAAGAGGTAAGGCACCCAGATCACGAGGAGGGACCCAATGTTTCAGAACCTGCTCTATCAAAAGGAAGGGGCCGTCTCGATCATCCAACTCCATCGGCCGCAAAAGAAAAATGCCCTCAACGCGGAGCTGCGCCAGGAGCTGGAGGCGGTCTTGAAAGAGATCTCAGCGGACAAGACACAAAGGGTGGTGATCCTGACGGGAGGCGAGGAGATCTTCTGCGCCGGGGCGGATATCGGGGAAATTACCGAGACATCCACAGCCGAGGCGGCTTACCACCACTCCCGCGAATTTCAGCTCCTTTGCGACCAGATCGAGGCCCTGCCGCAGCCGGTCATCGCCGCGGTATCCGGCTACGCCTTGGGGGGAGGATGCGAGCTGGCTTTGGCCTGCGACTTCCGCATCGCCTCCGAGACCGCCAGGTTCGGGCTGCCCGAAATCAAGATCGGCGCTTTCCCGGGAGGCGGCGGCACTCAGAGACTGCCGCGGCTCATCGGGGCAAGCAAAGCTAAGGAGATCATCTTTACCGGCGATCCCATCACCGCGGAAGAGGCCCTCTCTCTGAGGCTGGTCATGAAGGCGGTCCCGAAGGAAAGACTCCTGGAAGAAACGAAAAATTTCGCCGCTAAGCTGGCCGCCCTGCCCCGCCTCGCGCTCCAGGCCTCGAAAATGTTAATCAACCGCGGCCTCGAAATGGACCTCAATTCGGGGCTGGAGCTGGAGGCGCGCTGCTTCGGGAACCTGGCCATGACCCACGACTTGCAGGAGGGAACCGCGGCGTTTCTAGAGAAAAGGAAACCGAACTTCACCGGCAGCTAAACGACCACTCTTCCCCAACCATGACGCGAGAACACGCGGCTTGGCTCAAGCTGACCGAGTCAGCGACTGCCCGCAAGCAGCAGGCGGCCTTCACGGGCGCGATGGAACTGCCGCTGACGCTTGTGCCGGCGATCGCCGGCATGGGTGGCTTCGATGCCGCGCGGAGGAGCGGCGCGTTTTGCGTCGAAGGCTGTATGGGTGAGCGCAGCGGCGAGGTGTGCCAGCGGATGCTGGCAGGGGCGGAACGTCGCGCGGCACGGAACTCCGAGCCTGTCCAATTTCGTTGTCCGGCAGGCCTCTTTAAAATCATCGTGCCAGTGTTCGTCGGCGGACGACACGTCGGCAACGTGCTCGCGGGACCGTTTTCGCAGCAGGCGCTCGACGGGGAAACCCTACGCCGGCTGACGCATCGTCTGCGGCAATGGGGTCTTGAGAAACGCCTCGCAGGCCTGCGCGCCTCCTGGCGTTACAGCCCCTTGCTCAGCAGCGAGCGCAGTCGATCGGTAGCGACGCTGCTGGAACTGTTCGCCGAGTACCTTTCCGAGCTCGGCAACCAGATTTTGGCGCGCGAGCCACAGCAAGGCTCGCCGCTGTTGCAGAAAATCGAAGCCTATCTCGCCGAGAATCAAAACAAGTCCATCTCGACTAGAGACCTTGCGCAGCGCGTCCACTTGAGCCCGTGTTATTTCTGTAAACTGTTCAAAAAGCAGACGGGGCTGACCTTCACCGAGTACCGCCGGCGAGCGCGCGTCGAGAAAGCCAAACGGCTGTTGCTCGACCCCCATCGGCGCGTGTCGGAGGTTGCGTTTGAAGCGGGCTTCGACTCGATCCCGTACTTTAACCGCGTCTTCCGCCGTTTCGTGGCCTGTTCGCCGTCCGAATACCGCGCCGCCGTCGCCAGGACAACAGAGGATAAGAGATTGACAATCTAGGCGTAGCCCGCGACGGGCCTTCATGTCACGCTGCCCGTCCAAATGAGACGAAAACTCTCTCTTCCAACCACCTCTCTGTGGGTCCTTACATCGGGATCAACTATTGACGGAAGCCTGCTGTGAGGAAGACGCGTTTTCACATTCCTGCATTGCTGCACGTTGTCTTATCCGATTATTTGGCGCTCACGAGACCTCGCGTTGTGTTGATGGTTCTGGTGACGACATTCGTGGGATTCTATCTTGGTTCCCCGAGAGTGCTGGACTGGAGTCGGCTGCTCCAGACGCTTATTGGCACGGCGCTAGCCGCTGGTGGAACTCTCGCCCTGAACCAGTACCTCGAACGGGATGTGGATGCACGGATGGAGCGGACGCGGTTTAGGCCGTTGCCCGACGGGCGAGTGAAGCCCATCGAGGCTCTAGGATTTGGCGCGGCACTCGCCATCGGTGGGCCGCTCTATCTCGCACTGTCGGTCAACGCATGGAGTGGGCTTATAACGGCGATAATCGTGTGCAGCTACCTCTTTGTCTACACGCCGCTTAAGCAGAAGAGCTCGCTTTGCAGCATCGTGGGAGCAATTCCCGGAGCGCTGCCCCCGGTGATCGGCTGGGTAGCAGCCTCTGGCGATCTCGGTCTTGGGGCCTGGATACTGTTTGCGATCCTGTTTCTCTGGCAGCTCCCTCACTCGCTGGCAATCGCCTGCCTCTATCGGGAAGATTATGCCCGAGCAGGTATTCGAGTGCTTCCGGATGTTGATCGAGAAGGAAGGAGTACCGGGCGCCTGATCGTTTACAGTTGTTCGGGGCTCCTTTTGGTCAGTCTCCTGCCAACGCTAACTGGCCTTGCGGGATCGGTTTATTTCATGACGGCTGTCGTATTGGGAGTCGCGTACCTTGGGTGCGGCTTTGTTGTCGCGAGCCGCCGGTCGGCGGAGACTGCTCGGCGCCTCCTGTTTGCTTCTTTAGTTTACCTTGCGACACTGCTCGTGGCGATGGCCTGTGACAGGGCACCAAGAAATGCCATTGCAGAACTGACTCCATTAGCAATAAAATCCACCCCAATTATACAGATGTGCTAAAAAGGCAGATAGATGATGTCAAGCTGGTTTCCTGAAAATGTATCGACCTTTGGTGGGGACATCGACTCCCTCTTTTACCTGATCCTCTATATCACTGGCGCTTGGTTACTGCTGACGCAGGGGCTCATCATCCTGTTTCTCATACGCTATCGGCGTCGAGAGGGGCGACGGGCCACTTACATCCATGGCAATAACCTTAAGCAAGCTGCCTGGATACTCATCCCCGGTCTGATTGTTTTGTTTCTTGACCTTTGGATCGATTTTCGCGGCGCAGAGGTGTGGGCAAAAATCAAGGGCCACGCACCACCAGATGATCTGCAGGTACAAGTCACTGCAAAGCAGTTCAACTGGGAGATTGTCTATCCCGGGCCGGATGGGAAATTGGGAACAGCGGACGATCTCCAGATGGACAACGAGCTGCATGTTCCGGCTGGCAAGGTGGTGCGCGTAGCCCTCAAGTCAAAGGATGTCATCCATAGCTTTTTCCTCCCGAATCTCCGCCTGAAACAGGACGCCGTGCCGGGACGGGAGATCGTGGCCTGGTTTGAGGCGACCAAGCCTGGCAAATACGAAATACCCTGTGCCGAGCTGTGCGGCTTCGGCCACTCCGGGATGAATGGTTGGCTCTTTGTGCACACCACCGAAGAGTACCAAAAGTGGGTGAAGGGGCACTGGCCGGAGAAATAGGGAGGCTAACATGAGTGATGTTGCTGCAACCGGTGTGGGCGAGCCTCATCACGAGGAGTTGAGCTTCTGGCGCACCTACGTTTTCTCCACCGATCATAAGACGATCGCTAAGCAGTACCTTTCCCTGGGACTATTCTGGGCTATCGCGGGTGGGCTTATGACCTACCTGATGCGCTGGCAGCTCGCCTACCCCGAGACGGAGGTACCTGGCTGGGGGTTCATTGCGCCGGACTTCTACAACATGCTTGTGACCATGCATGGCACAATCATGGTCTTTTTCGTAGCCATGCCGGTTCTCTTGGCGAGCTTTGGCAACTTCCTCATTCCGCTTATGATCGGAGCACGGGATATGGCCTTCCCCCGGCTCAACATGCTCTCCTTCTGGGTCTTTGCCTCTGCATCGCTGGTGTTGTTTAGCTCTTTCTTTGTTCCCGGTGGCGCCGCCTCTGCCGGCTGGACCGGATATCCGCCTCTCTCCGCCAAAGCGGCTTATACCGGAGTGAATTGGGGCCTAAATCTTTGGCTTTTGGCTCTCGCTCTCGAGTTTGTTTCCTTTCTTATGGGCGGAATCAACTTCCTCACCACGACGATAAACCTGCGGGCGCCCGGGATGACCTTCATCCGCCTGCCCTTAATCGTTTGGATGCAAATCACTGCAGCAGTTCTCTTCATGCTCTCCGTGGGGCCGCTGATTGCCGGTGCCGTGATGCTCCTTATGGATCGTGTGGTAGGGACAACCTTCTACCTGCCAGAAGGCGGCGGACAGCCGCTCTTATGGCAGCACCTCTTCTGGTTCTTTGGCCATCCGGAGGTCTACGTCATCCTCCTGCCCGGCCTCGGGATTGTCTTAGAGATCATGCCTGTTTTTAGCCGCAAGCCGATCTTTGGCTATCGCCCCATTATCTACTCGACAATCGCCGCAGGTATGCTCAGCTTCATAGTCTGGGCGCACCACCAATTTTTGAGCGGCATGGACCCCCGGCTGGCAATGCCCTTTAGCATCACCACTATCATTATCTCGGTCCCCTTCGCCCTTATCGTGTTTGCCATGATCGCCACCCTGTGGCGCGCATCGATCAGCTTCTCAACCCCGATGCTTTTTGCTATTGGCACTCTCTCTATATTCATTATTGGCGGTTTAACCGGCATCTTCAACGGTTCGGCGCCCGTCGACATTTACATCCATGATACTTACTTCGTTGTCGCCCATTTTCACTTCACTCTTTTCAGCGCCACCTTCTTCGCTGGATTTGCTGGCCTTTATTTCTGGTTCCCCAAGATGTTCGGCCGGATGATGAACGAAATTCTGGGCAAGATTCACTTCTGGCTCACCTTTGTCTTCTTCAACGCCGTTTTCATACCCATGCACCTTGTCGGCCTCGGAGGGATGATGCGGCGGATCGCTAATCCGATGCAGTACGAATTCCTTCAGCCGCTGCAGCCGACCAATGTCTTCATCACCGTGGCCGCGGTCCTGCTCATTGTCGGGCAGATCCCCTTTGTGGTCAATTTCTTTTGGAGCCTGTTTCGGGGAAGGGTAGCCGAAAGAAATCCATGGCAGGCCAACACTCTGGAGTGGAGCACCTCGTCGCCACCTCCTCACGGTAACTTTGAAACCGTGCCGGTCGTCTACCGTAGCCCCTACGAGTATAGCTCGCCCGAGGTTGCCAAGGACTGGCTGCCGCAGGATCAGCCTCTCGAGCCGTCAGCAGTAGCAAGGCAGTAGGAGGGATTTTATTGGATAATAGAGCAGAGACTTTAACGGCCACCGGCATCCCCACCGGAAAGATCGGAGTGTGGTGGTTTCTCGCATCAGAGATCACGGTATTTGGTGGCTTCATTGCCTCTTACGTTGTGGTCCGTCTTGGAAGCAGTGGCTGGTCTGAGGCCGCATCGCATCTGAACTTCACCCTTGCCTTGATCAACACCTTTGTCCTGCTTACCAGCAGCCTCACTATGGTTCTGGCCTTTGCTGCGGTGGAGGAACGGGCGCCAAAGAGGCTTCGAACCTTTCTTTGCCTCACCATCCTAATGGGGCTTATCTTTCTAGGCATTAAAGCCTTTGAGTACACGGGTGAAATTGTGAAAGGCTTTACACCGGGCGCGGGCATCTTCTGGTCTTTTTATTACGGGATGACCGGTCTTCACGCCCTGCATGTCCTAGGCGGGATCGTCGTGAATCTAGTCCTGCTAGTTGCCGCGCTTAGGGATACCTTAAGACCAAACGAACATCGCGTGGAGCTGGCGGGTCTATACTGGCACTTCGTCGATATCGTCTGGATATTTCTCTTCCCCCTACTTTACCTTACGTGAGGATACCTCATCATGGTTCATCATAACCGTCCGAACTACTTCCTCGTTTGGGTATGCCTTGTGATCCTCGTGATCGTTTCGATTGCCGCCAGCCTGCTCTTGCCCAAGGCAGCCGCAGTTGTTTTGATCTTCGCCGCGGCGACTATCAAAGCTCTGCTGGTCCTCCTCAACTTCATGCACCTCAAATACGAGAGACCTCTACTCTACGCCCTGGCCATCGTGCCAGTTCTCGTGATTACAGTCTTGATCTTCGCCCTCTTCCCGGATTTTGTTTTCCACGGTTGAATCTTTCCCTCTCCTTTGGGATGACAAACGGAGACTCTGCTAGCTTTCCCACTTATGGGAAAAAACAGAGTCCTGATTATACTTTTTGAGAATACGACGGGCTAACTTGGTGTTTCTCTTTCAGAATCCATTGGCATAGTTTGTGCTCCGGCTGAAAGACAGACAGAACCAACTTAGAAACGAACCTAGAGGAGAAAACCGCCATGGCAAAAGTGCATATCAGGAATCTCGAAAAAACCGATCTGTCCGCCATCGTCAACATCGAAGAGCGCGTCACGGGGGTGGCGCGCCCCAACTACTGGGAAAAAAGAATCGACCTTTCCGAAGCCATCCGGCCACACTGGGCTTCCCTCATCGCTGAATTGGGTTCCCAGGTTGTCGGCTTCATTCTGGGCCGGGCCGGTGAGATGGAGTTCGGGCTCCCGAGCACCGTGGCCTGGATCGAGATTATCGGCGTCGATCCGGCCTTTCGCGGCCAGGGGATCGCCAGGGCTTTAGTCGAGCGATTCCTCGAATCCGCGGAAGACCACGACATCAAGACGATCTTCACCCTTGTGGCCTCGGACAGCCGGGACATGGCCGACTTCTTCAGCCGCATAGGATTCACCCAAGGGAAAATGCTCCACTTCAACAAGGATCTCCTCTAGGGCTAACCCGGGCAGGCGCGCGCCAGCGGCCCGCGGCCAGAGGAAAAACATGATGGATTTCGAGCTATCCGAAGAACAGGCAGCGGTCAGGGAATTGGCGCGCGACTTTGCCGAAAAGGAGGTCCTGCCAACCGCGGCAAAAGACGATAAGGAACATACCTTCCGTCGGGACCTGGTCACAAAAATGGGGGATCTCGGCTTTTACGGCTGCCTCATACCGGAGGAATACAGTGGAAATAACCTGGGCTTCCTGGCCCACGCCCTGATCTCTGAGGAACTTGCCCGGGTCCACAGCGCGATCAGGGTTTATCTCAATATGCAGGCAGGGCCGGCGCACACCCTTTTGGAGTTCGGCAGCGAGGAACAGAAAAAACAGCACATCCCTCCCCTGGTTCGGGGCGACTGGATCGGCTGCTTCGCGATCACCGAACCCGACGCCGGTTCGGACGTGGCAGCGATGAAAACGACGGCCGTCCGCGACGGGAACAGCTACATTCTCAACGGCACCAAGACCTGGATTTCCAATGCGACGGTGGCGGACGCGGGGATCGTCTTCGCCTACACGGACAGATCACAGCGCCACCGGGGGATGTCGGCGTTCTATGTGGATTTGAACCAGCCCGGCGTGAGCCGCCGACCGCTCGAAAAGTTGGGCACCCACGCCTCTCCGACGGGAGACCTGATCTTCGAAAACTTTCGCATCCCCGAGCACAGTCGCATGGGCAAGGAGGGGGAAGGATTCAAAATCTGTATGCAGCATCTAGCTCACACCCGCCTGAGCTGCGCGGCCGGCGGCGTAGGAGTCGCGCAGGCGGCGCGAGAGACCGCGGTGAGCTACGCCAACCAGAGGGAGCAGTTCGGCCAGAAGATCGGCCAGTTCCAGATGATCCAGGACCTGATCGCGCAGATGGCCGTGCAAGAAGAGGCCGCGCGGATGTTGGTCTATCGGGCGGCCGCCTTGGCCGATCACGGCAAGCCCAACAATCTCGAGGTCTCGATCGCGAAATACGGCGCCGCCGAGGCCGCCGCCTTCAACGCCGAGGCGGCCATGAAGATTCTCGGAGCCTACGGCTACTCGACGGAGTTTCCTGTCGAGCGCCTGTGGCGCGACGCGAAATCGTACCAGATCGTTGAGGGCTCCGGAAACATCCAGAAGCTCATCATCGCCCAGGATGCCCTAGGTTACAGAAAGGCAAATCGATAATACAAAGGAGGTTTAAAACCAAAAGACGTGCGACCATACTTTGAAAAGATGACGGAATTCGGGAAACCTTTGTCCGATAGCCTGAAAAAAAGGATGCAGGAAAACGCCCAATACATCAAGGGGGCGGAGAAGGAGATCGCCGAGGCAGTAGAAAAAGTCAAGAAGGCCGGCCTGCCGGCCGAGGCGCTGAACAAGCGGGGCGAAT
>JACPSF010000322.1 GCA_016193385.1 Deltaproteobacteria bacterium | reverse complement strand
GAAGGGTGAAATGGAAGTTCTTAAATTCATTGGCCGCCATGCTGGAGGTGGGTACTTGGAAAAAGTGCCCGAAAGCGCCTTTTCCAGTCGTTTCCAGCCTAAATAAGACATTGTTGAGCTGTCAAACGGCTTTAGGGCCTTTTTTCGCCAAGAAGGCGCGCATGCCCTCGTGTGAGCGAGTGTTGATCGCATTGTGCTCGTTCTGCATCAGCCAGACGATCTCCGCGGCGAGCGGGACGCTCGGAGCTTCCATGGCGGCGTGGACCGCCATCTTGCAATAGGCAAGGGTGACTCTGTCCCATCGGGCTATCTCCGCCCCCCATTCCCAGGCCGCCTCGTGGAGCTGGGCGTGGGGAGCGACCCGGTTGATCAGCCCGACCTCCATCGCCCGCTTCGCGTCCCAGTTCTTGCCTGTCAGGATCATTTCGAAGCCCAGCTTGGTCGGGATATAGGTCTTGAACAGCGTCGCCAGGATCGGATAGGCCAAAAAGCCGCGCATGATCTCGGGCAGGCCGAACTTCGCTTTCTCCTCGGAAGCGATGGCCAGGTCATGGGGCAAGAGCAGCGTAATGCCGGCGCCGAGACAATAGCCGTTGACGACTGCGATCGTTACTTTCGGATAGTTCCGAATGACTTCGGCGAGATGGTAGGCGCGGGGCTCGCTTCGCCTGTCATAGCTCTCCGGCTTCGAAAAGTCCGTCGGAAACTCCGTGAGATCGCGCCCGGCGCAATAGGCGTCGTCGCCCGCTCCCGTGGTGAGGACGACCGAGATCGAATTGTCGTTTCGCAGCTCTTCAAAGGCGTCGATGAGCTCCCGGATGGCGGCGACGCTGATGCTGTTTCGCTTTTCCGGCCGGTTGATAATGATCCTCGCTACGGAGTCGCGTCGTTCGATCAGAACCTGTTTTATCTCCATTTCCTTATCCTCCGAGTCTGTTCAGGGTGCCTACCTCCTCGACATCTATTGTCCATGATCCTTCTCCGTTTCGCTCTCGTCCCCGATCTCGCGCAGGAAATCCCTTGAGATGCTCGTGCTGACGGCGAAGATATTGGGGTCTTCGTAATTTCGCGGGCGGGGTAAACCGGTGATGATGGCCTTATAGATCGTTCCGGGGTGGCGGGTCATCAACAAAATTCTGTCGCTCAAAAAAGCGGCTTCGAACATGTTGTGCGTGACGAACATAATGGTCTTTTTGCGGTGCTCCCATAAATCAAGCAGGAGCTTGCGCATGCCCCGGGCGGTGATTTCATCCAGGCTGCTGAAAGGCTCGTCCATGAGCAGGATATGGGGATCGACGGCGAGGGCCCGCGCGATCGAGACGCGCTGCTGCATGCCGCCGGAAAGCTCATGGGGATACGCGCTTGAGAACTTCGAAAGGGCGACCAGCTCGAGGCTCTGGCGGATGCGCGCCTCGGCCTCTTCTTGCGGCAGCCGCAGCTGATCGACGGCAAATTTGATGTTTTCCGCCGCCGTCAGCCAGGGCAGGAGGCGAGGCTCTTGGAAGATGTAGCCGATCAGCGGCTGGGACGATCGATCGCGACCTTGGATCGTCGCTTCCCCGGCAGTGACGGATTCCAACCCGCTCAGAATATTCAAAATGGTGGATTTGCCGCAACCGGAGGGGCCCAGAATGCATAGAAACTCGTTCTCCACCACTTCGAAGCTCACGTCCCGGAGAGCCATCAAATCCTGGCCGCCGCTGGTGACGAACGACTTGCCGAGGTTCTTGATCGTGATTGCCGTCGCGATGCTCCGCTCCTTACCGTTGGCGGTTGTGACTGGCCCGAGTGCGGGGTCGCGGGGGATGCGGGTTGATCCGCCGGCTGGGGAAGGGCAGAGGCCGCAAAGATCGAGAGACGCAGCGGGATGGGCTCATCGGTCAGAACTTCGTTGCCGGTCGCCAGTGAAAAACATGACGCTCGATTTGCTTGAAAATAGCCAGCTCGACGAAGAGCATCACAAAAGTAAAGAAAAGCGTCCACGCGAAAACCTGAGGCATGTTGAAAAGCTGGAACCAGTAATGAAGCTGGAAGCCGATTCCCGAGTTTCTGCCCAAAAGTTCGGCGACGACGGTTATCTTCCACACGATTCCCAGGCCGTAGCGTGAGGCGGCGAGAATGTAAGGCATGATCTGTGGAATGACCACGCGCCGAAAGCGCGTCGGGCGATCGACGTTGAAGACCCGGGCCATCGCCAGCAGCTTGTTGTCGACGTTTTTGACCCCTTGCCACACGTTGATCGTGATGGAGGAAAAGCCGGAGATCGCGATCGCCAGCACGGTCGAGAACTCGTTCAGGCCCATTAGGATATAAATCACGATTAAGAAGCAAAGGCTCGGGATAGTGAGAGCCACCATCACCCAGGTGTCAATAAAGTCTTCTATTTTTTTACTCAGCCCCATCGCGGTCCCGACCAGGATGCCGCCGCTCAAGGCCAGCAGGAAGCCGAGCACGATTCGTTGCATGGTGTCCCGGAAGTGGACCAGGAGAACGCCGCTGCGCACGTTGTCCGCAAAAGCTTCGGCGACGGCGACCGGTCCGGGCAGCACGTCTGCCGGCAAGAACAGAGAACCGATCCACCAGAGCACTAGCAGGGTCGCGACCCCGAGCGACTTCAAGACGATGAACCGGTTTCGTTCCGAGAGATTCTCGATGGACCACTTGGTCCGATCGTTGAGAGTCGATCTGCTGATCAAGTCGGTCCGATTCCTAACCTTCGTCTCTGAACGTGCCAATTTTGTAACCCTATAGTGAAGGAAAAAAGAAAATTACCATAATCCCCCCATCCCCCCTTTACAAAGGGGGGGTAAGGGGGGATTTGATGTCAATTTATTTAATTCCGTCACTATAGTTTGCCGTCAAAATCTCAAACCGGTGACAGCGGTTCTCCGCGCATTCGCCCATAGCCTCGGCCGCGGTCCAACCGTGCGGGTCCTATTTGGGCTGGAAACGACTGGAAAAGGCGCTTTCGGGCACTTTTTCCAAGTACCCACCTCCAGCATGGCGGCCAATGAATTTAAGAACTTCCATTTCACCCTTCGCATCGGCCTCGTCCCATTTGACCGGCCACAAACCAGGGATGCGCTCCCAAAGAAGGGTCACTACCTTGTCGTCTTTCATGCCGAGGAGTATGCGAGCCATTTCTTCCCATACCTTCCGGTCAGTCTTAAGGATCTTGACCGCCTCGACCCAACCCCCCAGGAAAGCGTTGACCGCGTCGGGATGTTCGGCGGCAAGTTGGTCGCTTACCGAAATTGCGCCCACAGTCGGGTGGCGCCCGCCGTGCGATGCATAAATCGCGCCCATCTCACCGATGCTCTTTACTCTGCCCTTAGCAAGCTCGATGGCGGTAATGGGATCGTTGCTGAGAAAGGCTTCAATGTCTCCTCGTTGCAGCAGAGAGGCAAGAAGCGCACTTGCACCAAATTGGAGATTTCCGTCTTTACGGGGATCGAAACCGTAGTAGGCCTGTAATACAGCCATAAACATGTTGGCCGAGAATGAGGCGGCTCCACCCAAGACTCCGATGCGTTTTCCCTTCAGTTGGGCCGTGTCCTTGATCGAGGAATCCGCTCTGACCAATATATCGTTGGCCATTTTACTGCTTCCCCAGATGACTTTGATGGGAACCCCGCGAGCGTGTAACTCGACAATAGACCCCAGCCCTCCGCTAGTACCTATCTCCAAATCGCCGGCCCGGTGTCCGACGTACAAGGCGCTAAAGTCAGAGTATTGTTTTGCAATTACATTTAAGCCTCGCCGTTTGAAAATCCCGCTCTGAATCCCAAAGTTCAAGGGAAAGGTTGCGGTTGATGACACGTGACCAATCCTGATGGTTACAGGCTGTCCCTGTGGAGCGGACGCGCCTTGTGCGTCGGTGCGGAGAAACAGGTCCGTGCTCAAGAGGAGGAGCAAGCCACAAACACCATGACAGAGACCCGATTTGCCGCGCATTATGGATACCTCCTCAGTTCGGATTCGATCTTGGACCTGCAGTCGTTACCGGCTCTTCACTCCGAACTCGCTCTTAGCAAGACTTCGAGAGATTGTCAAACTTTTTGTAATTGCGCTGACTGATTTTAAGCCGGCCCTGATTTTTTTGGCGGCGGTGCGCCCCAATCATGCTTTTTTCGGAGCAAAGGCCCATGGGGAGATTTGATCCGCCGTCCGGCTGCCCAGAACCCATTCGGAGCTGCGGGCCCAGATTCTCTCGGCCTCCTCCTGGACTTGGGCGAGCAACTTCGACTCATCCAGGCCGAGGAAGCGCCCCTGCTCAACAAGGGTTGTCCCGTCGATGACGACGGTCTCGATGTCGCGGCCCGAGCCGTACTCCACGAGCGCCTTGATGGGGTCGAAGACGGCGCCAACTTCGATCTTGCTGAGATTGAGGATCACGAGATCGGCTTTGGCCCCCGGGCAGAGCCTCCCCAAATCTTCGCGCCCTACGGCTCGCGCGCCTCCGAGCGTGGCGGCGTTGAAGACGTTGCGGTAGGAGCCGGCGAGATAGTCCTTTTCGGCGAAGCGGGCGGCGAGCGTTGCAACCCGCATCTCATGAACCATGTCGAGGGGATAAGTATCGGTTCCCAGAGCGACGTTCACTCCGCGAGCCACATACCGGTCCAGCGACTCCATCGCGATCCCCAGCTTCGCATACTTTAGCGGGCAGTGAGCGACGGACGCTCCGCCATCGGCAATGAGTTTCAGCTCGTCACCGCGTGAAAGCGAAGTCCAGGTGTGGCCGGTTAGAAAGATGCAGTGGCCGAGTACGACCTCCGGCCCCAAAAAACCGAGCTCGTGCAGGAAGGCGATGGGGGTCTTGCCGTATTTTCTAAGGATCTCGTGGAACTCAATCAGATTGATCGCCGCATGGAGCTGAATCGGGACGCCCAGCTCTTTAGCCACTTCCTTGGTTCTCTTGAGAAGCCCGGGGGTGCACGTATCGGGCTGGCGGGGAAACAGCATCCCCTGGAGCCGCCCGTGATGGCTTCCCTGGTGCTTGCGGATGAAGGACGCTGCTTGATCTAAACCCTTTTCGCCGAGGGCGTCATCCCAGACGTAGTGCAGGGCGCCGTTCTCCTCGTAGTAAAAATTCACATTACGGTATGCTGGAGACACAAACGCACGAAGGCCGACTTCTCCGATCATGGCCGCGAAATCATCGGCGCCAGGGCCTCCCGGCCCGTAGATGAAGGCGGTCGTGCAGCCGCTCTTGACGAGGTGGACGAGACAGAATTTCCCGCCAACACGCAAATTCTCGAGTCCGGCAGGGCTCTTGGCTCCTTGGCGCGGTGTCATGAAGGTCAAATAGTTAGAGCCCAAATAGTCGGTTTTTCCAGGATCGTTCAAAAAGTAGTCCCCGGCGTTGGAGCTCGGGTGGATGTGACCGTTGATGAATCCCGGCGATATCAGTTTTCCTCTGGCGTCCACGGTCTTGTCCGCCGGACCCGAGTAGTTGAACCCCACGAAGGAGATCCGATCGTTCTCGAAGACGACCTGACCGTCTTTCAGGATCTCATGCGTTTTTCCGTTGAAACCGACGACATAGCCTCCCTTGATGAGCGTCTTCATGAGTGGATACCCTTTTTGATAAGAACGATCAGAGAGAGTTACTCACTTCCCCCGACCCTTGGGGCCTCCCTTTGGATCCGACTGGTAGGACGAGCCCTTGCCCGGTTTGTATTTCCCCTGGATGAACTGGGGGATGCCCTGCTGCACCCACTCGCCGCCCTGCAGATAGGTGAGGACGCTAAAGTTGGCGAGCTCCCAGTCCACCGCTTCCTGATAGTTCATGTACTTATCGCGCCAGAAGACCTCCTTCGTCAGCATCAGCGCAACGGGGTTCTTTTCGGTCAACTTGCGCGCCAAGGCGCGGCATTCTTCCAGGAGCCGCTCGTGGGGAACGACGCGGTTCACGAGCCTCAAGCGATCGGCTTCCTCCGCGGTAAAACGTTCCCCGGTAAGGGCCCAGTACATGGCATCCCGGTGCGACAAAACCTCCATGGCCGCCTTCATCGCCCCGCCGGCCGGGAAGATGCCGAAATTGACCTCCGGCAGGCCGAAGACCGCCTTATCGGACGCGATAGCTATGTCGCACAGCGCCATGATCCGCAACCCGCCGCCCAGGCACCATCCGTTGACCGCGGCAATCGTAGGTTTCGGAAACACACGGAGCTTCTCCGCCCATTCGATGGCGAGGCTGGTGATCTTTCTCGCCTTGGTTGGTTCCCCGTACGTCTCGGCGAAAAACTCTTTAAGATCCTGCCCGGCGCAAAAGCTATCCCCCCTGCCTGTCAGGATCAACACCCTGACCTCATCATCCTCAGCCAGCTTCCCCAGAGCATCCAGCATTTCCCGATGCATCCGGGGGCTCATGGCGTTCTTTTTCTGGGAGCGATTGAGGCTCACCGTCGCAGTCCCGCTCTCCCGCTCGATAACAATGGTTTCGTAGTCCAAAAGGGTTCACCTCCCCGGGTCAAGTCGCCTCATGCTATAAGCCATGCGCCGCGCCTGTCAAGGTAATTAAGGGCTTGACATCATCCCTCGCATGGTCAAAAATCGCTCCAGTCACCAGGCTGGCTGCATCATCGGGGCTCTCAACCCCGGGAGGCGGGAGGCCTCATGTCCAGACCAGGCGTCATGCCGGAGGCGAGAATTCGCGGCGTAAAGACAGGATCCGGGAGCAATGCCACGGGGGCGAAGGGGCTATGATCAGCGAGGTTCAGGAGGGTCAAACCGTGGAATCGGCTCGTGAGCAAACCCCGGTCAAGGTGAAAAAGTTGGGGCATGTGGTCTTTTACGTGAGCGACACCGAGCGGACCACAAAGTTCTGGACCGAGGTCATGGGCTTTCAAGTCTCTGATCGCAATGAGCACGGCATGGTGTTTCTCCGCTGCGGGTCGGATCACCATACGATCGCTCTCGCGCCCGCCAAGGAGAGACATGACCTGCCCAAGAGAGGGCAGCTCGGCTTTGACCACTGCGCTCTGGAAGTGGGTGGTGTTCGGGAACTCTTGAAGATCAGGGATTTTCTGCGCTCCAAGGGCTTGAAGATCGTTTACGAGGGAAGGCGGGGGCCGGGCTGCAATCCGGGTATCGAGTTTCTGGACCCGGACGGTTTCACGATCGAGATTTATGCCTGTATGGACCAGATCGGGTGGGATGGGAAGAGCCGGCCGGCCGACGAGTGGCGGCGGGCCAGTTCGCTGGAGGAGGCGGTGGAGAACCCCGTGATCGGTGTTAAATACTAGCAGGCTGCGGAAAAAGTGATTTTCATGCTTCGAGAGCCTCAGCATGAACGGAAATTCGTCAATGTTTTCAACACTTGCTCCGTTCGCCCTGAGCGTGTCGAAGGGTGAACGGAGGCTTTTTCAGCAACCTGCTAGCGAGTTGTCACTCAGGCTTGAGGAGATGGCTGGACGGCGTTACGGGCGCCGGCTCCCTAATTCCGGGAGAAGCGTTCTCTTCCGATGATCACGATCCGTAATCTCACGAAAGAGTTCACGGTTAGCGGCGGCAAGGTCGCTGCGCTGAAGGGTTTGGAACTCAGCGTAGCCGAAGGCGAGTTTTTCGCCATCGTCGGGGCAAGCGGGTCGGGAAAGACAACGCTGCTCAGATGCGTAGCGGGCCTTGAGGTTCCGGACGGTGGAGAGATCCGCATCGCCGGTCAGGTGGTCTCGTCAGACCACCCGCCAACGTGGGTCTCGTCGCAGGAGCGAAAGCTGGGAATGGTCTTTCAGTCCTACGCGGTCTGGCCGCATCTGACCGTGTATGAAAATGTGGCGCTTCCTCTGGCGGAAGGAGCGCAGCGAATAGCGCGGAGCGAGGTAGATCAAAGAGTTCTCGAGGCATTGCGCCTGGCGCAGATAGAGCAGCTTGCCCACCGCTCCGCGACTCTGCTCAGCGGCGGGCAACAGCAGCGTGTGGCTCTCGCCCGCGCGATTGCGGTCAATCCACGACTGCTTCTGATGGACGAACCGCTGAGCAATCTCGATGCCCGTTTGCGCGAAGAGGTCCGTGGGAAGATACGGGAACTCGCGAAGCAGCTCGGTTCTACCGTGCTTTACGTCACCCACGATCAGGTCGAGGCCATGGCAGTTTCCGACAAGATAGCTCTCATGCAGTTAGGTGAGTTGCTTCAGGTCGGAGCCCCGATGGAACTCTACCGCAGTCCGTGTCGGGCCGAAGTCGCGGAGTTCTTCGGACAGGTGAATTGGCTCCGCGCAAGGATCATCGAGTCCGGCTTGGTCGAGACGCCGATCGGCAGACTTCGGATCGAGCGCTCTGCCAACCCGGGAGACGCGGTCCTGCTTGGTATTCGCCCGGAGTGTCTGTCGATTGTGGCGGGAGACCCGAGCGGCCAGAGTAACCTATTGCACGCCGCCCTGCGGTCGAGCACCTTTCTGGGCGACCAGTTTGTCTACAGCGTCGTGGTTCGAGACCGTCTGCTGATTGGCAAGAGCCGGATTTCACCCGTGTGCCCGAACGGGCAGCTTTGTCTTCGCGTGGATCCGGGCGACCTTTTGGTCTTCCCGGCTACGGGAGAACTCGGTGCCTCGGCCGTCCCGGCCGAATCACGCGCGGCGGCTAGCGCTTAGGAAAATGTTCCGCAATCGTCGGAAAATCCATTGTCTCTAGATAAGGAGGATCGATTTATGATGAGTCATTCGGTGTTTTTCAGGTTCATTCGGGTTTTCGCCGTTGCCGCTGGCATGGCTTTTACCGTCGCGGTTTATATGCCTGCGGCTCAGGCGGCGCAATCGGCGGCGCTGCAAAAGCTGATTGAGGGTGCGAAAAAAGAAACGACGCTCAGGGCGATGTGGTCGGCGTCAAGCCTGGGCGGAGGAAGCGGGTTCATAAAAATTGTCAACGGTATGAACAAGCGGTATGGGACCCAGGTCAACCCGCAATTTACGCCCGGAGCGGATATGCAGCGTATGATGGCCACCACCATACGCGAGATCACTGCCGGGCAGCAGGGGAGCAGTGACACTTACTGGGGCAATGCGGAGGCCATCCTCCAGGCCATGAGAGCCAAGGGCCAGGTGATGGTGCCTATGGATTGGCGTTCCCTGCTGGAACGGTCGCTTCCGTCGGCGCCGGGGTTTGATCCGATCGCGCCGGGGAACATCGCATTGGCGTCGAGTTCGACTCTGGTTGGCATTACCTATAACAGCGACCTAGTCAAGGGAGACGATATCCCGCGCCGCATCGACGATGTCTTTAAGCCCAAGTGGAAAGGAAAGATCGCCTCGACTCCCTACGCGGCGGGTCTGCGGGAATTCGCTATGCCGGACCTTCTCGGCAGGGAGCGTATGCTCGCGTACACCAAAAAGCTGGCGCAACAGATCGGCGGGCTGGTTCGTTGCGGGGAGAACGACCGGTTGACGAGCGGTGAGTTTGTGATGCTCGTGTTTAGCTGTGGCGACGAGTACGCCAACCTCGCCCAAAAAACCGGCACTCCCCTCGCTTACGCGGTTATGGAGGAAGCTGTGGTATCGCATACCCGTTATGCCGCCGTGCCGGCGAACTCCAAGGCTCCCAATGCCGCGGCGCTGTTCATCGTTTACATGCATACGGAGGAGGGCCAGCAACTGATGTGGGAGGTAGGGGGTTTTGATTTTCACCTTTACCCCGAGTCGAACGAAAAGAAAAACATAGATAAGGTCCGATCCGCGGGCGCGAAGTTGGTGGTCAACTCGCCCCAGTGGCTGAATTCCCTGAAAGGCTTCGCAGAAATGCAGGCCGAGCTGGAGAAGATCCTGCGGCAAGGAAGGTAGCCTGAGTTTTGCGCGCTCTGTGCCGTTGTTGCGTCTTTCGGGTATAGAGCGCGCGCCAGGCTGGGGACCAACCATGGAAACTGTCCTGAAACTGCCCCGTTGGCCGGCGCTGCGGTCTCAGATGCCGCCCGCGCTCTTGGTCTTGGCGGCGGTGCCGATGGGCGTGATCCTTGTATTCGTCGCTACCATGCTCTGGATCAGCTTCCAGACGGGTCTCGTCGGTACCCCCTCTGCAACCTACACGGTCCGCAACTACGCGGCCATTTTCGGTGATCCGTTTGTCTACGAGGTGTTTCGGAACACGGCCGTTTTCGCCGCGTCAACGACGCTCTTTGCTTTGGCGATCGGCCTTCCGATTGCCTGGTTGGCGGAGAGAACAACCATTGCTGGGAAGACGGTGATTTATACGATCATGACCCTGGGCCTCCTGATCCCGGGGATTTATACGGCGATGGGGTGGACGTTCATCGCCCATCCGCGCATCGGACTTTTGAACCGATGGCTGGTGGACCTGGCGGGTTTTGAGAGCGGTCCCGTCAATATCGCAACCCCCGTGGGAATGGGGTTCGTCCAGGGGCTCAACCTCGCTTCATTGGCGTTTATTCTGACGGCCCAAGTGTTTCGCGCCATGAACCCGGCCCTCGAGGAAGCCGCCATAGTCCACGGTTTGAGTTACGGTCGGATACTTCGCCGCATTACGCTGCCGCTTGCGTTGCCGGGTATCCTGGCGGCTGTGATCTACATGGTCACGATCGGGATCGCCACCTTCGATATTCCGGCGATCATCGGGCTGGGAAATCGCATCTACATGCTCAGCACATTTGTTTACATCAAGTCGGTTAACCCGCCAGGCGCCACGCCTCCGGAGGACGGCATTGCCGCTGCCTTGGGGGCTTTTATGATCGTGGTCGCGATCCTGCTGACCTGGTGGTATAGCCAGGTGCTGAGACACGGCCATCGGTTTGAGGTCGTCACCGGCAAAGGCTACCGTCCAACCCTCATCGACCTCGGCCGCTGGGGGTTCGTCGGGTGGGCGTTCATCGCCCTCTACGCTTTGGTCTCGAAATTGCTCCCGCTGCTTTTGCTTGCCTATGCTGCCTTTACGCCTTACTTCGCTCCACCGTCCCTCGCGATGCTGGGCCGGCTCTCGCTTCAGAATTATCACGACCTCAATTGGGGTCTATTGTTTCGAGGAATCCAGCACACGGTCATGCTCGTTGCCGTGGTCCCCGTGGTTGTGCTGGTTTTCGCCTTCTCGATCTCATGGCTGGTCGTCCGTTCGCGGAGCCATGCGCGTTACGCGCTTGAATTTGGCGCTTTTTTGCCGCAAGCGCTCCCGGAAGTGATCCTGGCTATCGGTGCGTCGTTGTTGGCGTTGTTTGTCTTGGGAAGCTTCTTGCCTCTCTACGGCTCGGTGTGGTTGATCGCGATCGTGTATGTCATCGCCCGGCTGGCCTTTGCCACACGGGCGATCAATAGCTCGCTACTGCAAATTCACCGGGAATTGGAGGAGGCTGCCTACGCGGCCGGGCTCTCGGCGATTCGGACATCCTGGCGGATCCTGCTTCCGCTTCTGCGGCCCACGCTACTCTCGGTCTGGATCTGGACCGCGATTCTGGTCTATCGCGAGCTCACCGTGGCGGTATTTCTAGTAAGCGATAACAACATTACGTTGCCCGCCGTGATCTGGAGCTATTGGGCCTCAGGAACCTTCAACAAAGCGGCGGCAGTGACGCTCGTTATGACGCTGGTGCTCACGCCCTTGGTTCTGGTCTTCTGGTGGTTCGGCCGGCGCAGCCAGGTCCCCGCCCAGTGACCGTCACGCCACCACCCGCTACGCGTTTACGATCACCACGCCTTTGGGCTCCAGATAATAGTCCAGGGCCTCCGGACCGTGCTCGCGTCCAACCCCGCTGGCCTTGACTCCTCCGAAGGGAAGCTCGTCATATCCGTAGTGGAGCGAGTTCACCCAGACGTTTCCCGCTTGGAGTTTGTCAACCGCCTTGTTGGCGGAGATGAGGTTGCGCGTCCAGATCGAAGAGCCCAAGCCGTAAATCGAGCTGTTAGCCTTCTCGATCGCCTCATCCAGAGTTTTGAAGGTAAAGACAGGCAGCACAGGTCCGAACGTCTCTTCACGGCTGACCTTAGCGTCGTCCGGGACATTGGTGAGAAGGGTAGGGAGGTAAAAGAAACCCTTATCAAGCTCGCCTCCTTTGGGTTTCTCCCCGCCGAAGACAACCTTGGCACCGCGCGCCTTGGCATCCTCAACCTGCTCTTCAATCTCTTTGCGCTGAGATTCGAGGTGGATCGGCCCCATGCGACTCTCTTTGCTCATGCCGTTGCCGACGGTCTTACTTTTTAGGATGTCAGCCAGCTTGCCGACGAAAGATTCCGCGATAGATTCTTGCAGGAAGAGGCGCTTGACACCCAGGCACATCTGGCCACAGTTAAAGAAGCGCCCGATATCTGCCATCTTGATAGCCATGTCGAGGTTGGCGTCTTCCATGACGATCATGGGGTCGCTCCCTCCGAGCTCCAGCGTGACCCTTTTGATCTCACGCCCGGCTACTTCCATCACGTGTCTGCCCACCTCGGTGGAGCCGGTAAAGGCGATACGGCGAACCCGGGGGTTTCGGAGCAGCTCCTCTCCCACGGTGCTCCCGGGGCCGGTCACGACGTTGACGGCGCCTTTGGGCAGCATCTTCTGCTGCTTGCCTTCGCCGCAAGTCGCTTTCTGGATCTGCTCGATGCAAAGAAGGGTGGCCAGAGGAGTGGTCGTCGCCGGCTTGATGATGATGGTGTTGCCGGCGGCCAGGGCCGGCCCTAACTTCGTCCCCATCAGTGTCAAAGGAAAATTCCAGGGCACGATGCCGCCGCACACCCCGATCGGCTGGCGAATCACCATTCCATAGGCGCCCTTCTGGGGCAGGGGCACGTGCGACCCCCTCACCTTCGAGGCCAGGCCCGCGTAGAATTCCAATCCGTGGAGCAGGTGATGGATTTCCAGACTGGCCTCAAACAGTGTCTTCCCCTGCTCTTGGGTCAGGAGTTGAGCGATCTCCCCGCTCTTCTGCCGGATCAACTCGCAGGCGGATCAACTCGCCGGCATTCATCAGCGTCTTGCCTCTATCTTCCGGCGTGGTATCGGACCATTCCTTGAAAGCCTCCTCCGCCGCCTCGATGGCGTGCTCGACGTCTTTCGTCGTGCCCTTGGGGACCCGGTCCACCACCGCGCCGGTGGCAGGGTTGCGCACTTCGTAGGTTTCCTTACTCACCGAGTCTACAAGCTCTCCTCCGATTAACATCTTTGCCATCTTAAAGCCTCCGAAAAGATAAGTAAAAGGTGATTTGCCTTGATTATCTTCCTTTGAACTGGGCCGTCCGCTTTTCCAGGTAGGCCTTTACGCCTTCGCTTCCGTCCTCGCTCGCAAAGGTTTGATAGAGGACCTCCCGCTCCAGGGTCAGGCCATCGGCCATCGACATTTCCACTCCCGATTGGACTGCCCGCTTGACCTTGCCCACTGCCAGGCTGGCCTTGTTCGGCGGGACGAACTGGCGCGCGTAGTCCATGACCCGTTCCAGGAAATTCTCGCGCTCGTAGATGTAATGGACCAGTCCCATCTCCAAAGCCTCCTCGAACGCGATCGTCCTGCCGCTCGCGCACAGCTCGAGCGCCTTCGCCTTTCCGACCAGACGCGGAAGCCTCTGGGTTCCGCCCATCCCGGGCATCACCCCGAGGTTGATCTCCGCCAGCCCAAGCCTGCCGCCTTCCTTTTTGGCGATGCGGATGTCGGCCGCCATGGCGATCTCCAGGCCGCCCCCCACCGCATGGCCGTTGATGGCCGCGATAATGAGCTTTGCAGTGTTCTCCATGCGCAACAGCACTTCATGGCCGTGCAGGGCAAAGTTAACCTTGTAGGCCAGAGGCTGGTTGGCCAGCATGTTGATGTCGGCCCCGGCAGAGAAAAACTTCTCTCCCTTTCCCGTGATGACCAGAACATGGATGTTTTCGTCGAACCGAGCCCGCAAAATCGCTTCGTCCAGCTCCCGCAGGAGTTCGTGCGTGTAGCTGTTCACGGGCGGCCGGTTAAGCTCCAACAGCGCAATCCCGCTGTCCGTTCTGTACTCCACCGTCTCTGCACTCGCCATAGCCTGAACCTCCTGAGGGTAATTCTGTTTTCAATTATCTGGCATCCCGGCGCATGTCAAGCTCGCCGGTGAAGCCTCGCCCCGCGTTGAGCGGGGAGCCATTCTTATCAAGATGCGCCGGACGTTGACTTGCCGGTTTGTTTTCGGGTATGTTCCCGTTGAAGAAATCAGTCGTCGAACGGTGACACTATGGGAACGTTAGAAAATTCTCGCCAGATACTGGAGGGGCTCAAGGAGGCAGGGATCGATCTCGTGGCCAGTGTGCCCGACCTCAATCTCAAAGAACTCATCGAGCTCCTCTGTAAAGAGAAGCAAATCACGCATGTACCGGTTGGACGTGAGGAGGAGGGCGTAGGGGTGTGTACGGGCGCCTACCTGGCCGGGAAGAGGCCGGCGCTTTTGATGCAGAACGCCGGACTGATGAACAGCTGTAACGCCATCACGACCACCGCCCACCAATTCGGTATCCCTATTCTGCTCTTGGTTTACTACGCGGGGGATATGGGCGACGATGCCTTTCACATGCTGGGCCTCTTGACCGAGCCCGTGCTGTCGGGTCTGCGAGTCAAGTACGCGGTTCTGCGTGATCCCGCGAAGGTGAGGCGCGAGATCGCGGCGGCGGTTACGTCGGCACAGGCTTCCAAGCGCCCGGTCGCGCTGGTTTTAACTCGGGCCGTTTTATAAGGAGCCATCGATGAAGCGTTACGAATGCCTTCAGGCTATAGCTCCCTTGATGAAAGATGAGCTTTTCGTCACCACCGCGGGTGGCGCCACCTCCGAGTGGAACGCGGTTCGGCCGAGCGATGGCAATCTCCAGGTGAAGACGCTAGGGCTTTGCTCCTCCATCGGCCTGGGCATGGCGATCGCCATGCCGCACCGGAAAGTCTTTGTCTTTGATGGGGACGGGGCCCTATGGATGAACATGGGCTCTCTTGCCACCATCGGCTTGCACCAACCGAAAAACCTGATTCACATCTGTTGGGACAATCAGCAGTACGAGTCTTCGGGTGGGGAACCGACGGTATCGACGGCTGAGAAAATCGACTTCGCCGGCGTGGCGAAGGCCGCGGGGATCCAAAGCTCGCGTTGCGTTTCGACGGTGGAGGATCTAAAAGAAGCCGTCGGTCATGCCTTGGGCCATGATGGGCCGCACTTCATCTGGGCGACGATAGAGGCGGGAAGAGCTAAAGTTCCCCCGCTCAAGTATGACGAGCTTGAGAACAAGTACCGGTTTATGCGCCACATCGAGGAGACAGAGGGGGTAAGCATTCTCCAAGTCCCCATACCCCATAGTTATGATCTCAAGACAGGCCGGCACTGATCTCAAAAGGCCACGATCTCCTCGTAAGTGGGTTTTGGCATCCCTGGCTTCCACGTAGCATCACGCAGTTCGAGCATGTTGCCGCTGGGATCGAGGAAGTAAAGCTCCCGCCCGGTAAAGAAACCGTGCTCGCGGTAGACGATAGGCTCGGCGATGCGGATGCCTCGCTCGTGGAAGAGCCTGCATGCCCGCTCGAACATCTCCGGGCTTACGTCGAATGCATGATGAAGACGATTGTCCTGCTTGGGCGTCCTGA
Source organism: Deltaproteobacteria bacterium (assembly GCA_016193385.1). The sequence continues at coordinate 6,580 of JACPSF010000322.1, read as the reverse complement.
CGACAGGGTCGTTACGCTGGCAGAGCAAAATCGAGTGGCCCCCGACGGTTAAGCAAGCCATGCCGGAGTTCCCGAGTCGTCCCTTGTACTCAAGCCCAAGCACCTCCTGGTAAAACCTTTCCGCCTCTTCCAGGTTGTTGACCGGAATAGACCAGTGGGTGACGCCGTCGAGTTTCAGTAGAGCCATAGCCCTCTCCTTGTAACGGACCGTTCGGAGCCCAGGCAGCCCCAAATGTCCATTCGGGTTGCGCCCGAGACGCAAATTCTCGTTAAGATTGTGTTCTCACAGTGACCCCTGCTCCATAACGCACGATCTGGATCCAGTGCGGGGCCTGTCGGCCTACCCCACCTTGGAGACCTTGCGCCTAGCGACTCTAACTCTCATCGCGACTGCCTCTTCGCCCTTGGCTTTTAGCCTGCGCAATAGCTTTCTATTTTCTCTTTCTAAGGATGGGTCGTCCTCGGGTAGGATAACCAAGGTTGCGTCCCGCGGGATCTCGTCAAGAATAGCCGGGTGGTCAAAGGCGTACTTCATGAACTCGTCCAGGAGATTCAGGTTTTTTTTGACTATGCTTTCTTTGTTCATTGCTTCAGCTCCTTCTCGTAACCGTAACGATACCAGCGCCAGAGACTCTTGAGATCCTGGACTGCAAACGTGAAAGCGAGGTTTAAACTGGAAAAATTGAGAGGCTGTTTATCAACGGAGCCATCCGGATGCAAAACGTCCCTGTGCGCAAAGCGATGTGCGGTGTCATACCGCACGATCTCCCTCCATTGGCCCTGGATCCGCGCTTCGTATTGTACGACAAAACTCACGATTCTGCCCCTTACTTTTGTTGCCTTTACTCTTAATCGGTCTTCCAGATCCGCCGATAGGGGATAGAGAAATTCAATTTGATTCACTCAGCTCTTTTTGCTCCAGTCATCACTTTTAAGACATCGTCGAATTTTATTCTGAAACTAGCGGATTAACAAGCGCTTGGATTCCTGAGTTAGATTGACTGCCCCGTATTTTTGTGTTTTTTGCGGCCTTATTTTCAGGGCAAGTTCCCCTTGACAGCCTCTTTTCCAATGTGCAATAGTCCGGCCCGTTTGGTCATCCTGTGAGCGATTCGCCGTTCTTTCCGGCGGAGATACAACTTTGGTAAGGCATCACGAAAGCCCGGTTGGGTCAAACCCAGTCGGGCTTTTTTAATGGTTGGAGCTATAGACCAGGAGGCTGCTATGAAAACGCGCAAATTCTTGTGTGTGTGTGTGTGAATCTAACCCTTCTGCTGGCGTTTTGGCTTCCGACCGCCGCTAACGCCAAACCGCTGACCAATCCCGCCTCTGCGCAAATTCCTGAAGTTACCAAAAGCCGTATTCAGGCTACGTTTCTGGGAGCCCCGTTGCACTTTGAGGCCAACCAGGGGCAGACGGATGAGCAGGTTAAGTTTCTTGCGAGAGGCAGCGGCTATAGCTTGTTCCTTACTTCTACGGAAGCAGTGCTGGCGTTGAGGGAACACAGCCCAAAGAGTCAAGTCGATGGGAAGAAGGTCAGATCCTTCCTCGACCGTAATCTAAAATCTAAAATCGAAAATCCAAAATCGGCCGTGATCCGGATGAAGCTGGTAGGTGCCAATTCAGACCCTCGGGTAGTTGGGCTTCAACAGCTCCCTGGTAAAGTCAACTATTTCATCGGCAATGATCCGAAGAAGTGGCGCAGGAGCATTCCAACCTACAAACGGATCGAGTACAAGGATCTTTATCCTGGTATCAACTTGGTCTTTTACGGAAACCAGCGCCAACTTGAATACGACTTTGTCGTTTCTCCTGGCACCAATCCTTCAGTGATCCAACTTGCCTTCGAAGGTGCTGATAAAATCGAGGTGGACACCAAGGGAGATCTTATCCTTCGGACTGCTCTGGGTGATCTCCGTCTCCACAAACCTCTCGTCTATCAGGAAATCGCTGGCGTCCGAAAACCCATCTCCGCTTCTTACGTATTGCTCCCTCGCCCTGTGGGAGAGGGTAAGGGTGAGGGCAGGCAGGAGGTCAGCTTCCAGCTAGCCTCGTATGACGCGACTAAGGCTCTCATCATCGATCCTGTCCTGAGCTATTCCACTTACCTGGGCGGTAGTGGCCTCGATCGCGGCTTCGCAATCGCTGCGGACGCTACCGGCAACGCCTACGTGACGGGGATGACCAATTCGACAGACTTCCCTACAGCGAATCCCTTCCAGGCGACTTTTCAAGGGACCACCGGTCCTCTCAATGCCACTGGTGACGCCTTCGTGACAAAGTTGAGTCCAAATGGCTCAGTCATCTACTCCACCTATTTGGGCGGCAGCGGGGTCGACGATGGCGACGGCATCGCCGTGGACGCTTCGGGTAATGCCTACGTGACTGGGGGGACTAATTCAACCAACTATCCCACGACTGTGGGGGCGTTTCAGCCCGCTAAGAGCGGTGGCAGCGACGTCTTCGTGACGAAGCTGAACTCGGCGGGCAACGATCTAATCTACTCCACCTACTTGGGTGGCAGTGGCGGCGACATTGGCTCCGACATCGCGGTGGACTGTTCCGGTAACACCTACGTGACTGGGTTAACCGATTCAACAAACTTTCCTGTGACAGCAGGAGCTGTCCAGACCACCTTCGGTGGCGGTGTCGACTCGGATGCCTTCGTGACCAAAATTAGTCCAGCAGGCGACGCCCTCGTGTACTCGACCTACCTAGGCGGCAGCGGTTATGACCGCGGGTTCGGCATCGCTGCGGACTGCTCCGGGAACGCCTATGTGACAGGATTTGCGACTTCGACCAATTTTCCCACGACCGTGGGTGCCTTCCAGACCACTTACGGCGGCGTCGTCGTGGATGCCTTTGTGACAAAACTGAATCCGGCCGGCAGTGCTCTTGTCTACTCGACCTACTTGGGAGGCAGCGGGGGCGAAAATGGCATCGGGATCGCTGTGGACGCTGCGGGCAACGCCTATATTGCGGGACAAACCTCTTCCACCGACTTCCCCACAGCAAATCCACTTCAGGCCACCTACGGGGGCACCGGGGATGGCTTCGTGGCAAAGCTAGATGCAACAGGGTCAGCTCTTATTTACTCCACCTACTTGGGTGGAAGCGGCGATGATGGCACCTTCAGCATTGCAGTGGACCCATCCGGCAATGCCTACGTGACAGGCAACACCAAGTCAACCAATTTTCCTTTAACGAACCCCATCCAGGACACTTTCGGCGGAAGCGGCAACGTCTGGGGTGATGCCTTCGTGACGAAGCTGAACTCGGCGGGCAACGATCTAATCTATTCCACGTACTTGGGGGGCAGCGACAACGACGTTGCCCATGGCATCGCTCTGGACTCCTCCGGCAACGCCTACGTTACAGGAATAAGTAGATCTACCAACTTTCCTGTAGCGAATGCCTTATATGATTCTTATCGCGGCGGCATTGATGATGCTTTCGTGGCGAAGATTACAGACAACCAGCCTCCCACGGCGAACGCTGGGGGACCATACACGGTTGCCGAGGGCGCAATGCTGGCCACACTAACTGGCTCAGGGAGCGACCCGGACGGAGATCCCTTAACCTACGCCTGGGATCTCGACAACAACGGAAGCTTCGAGACGCCAGGGCAAAACCCAAGCTTTTCTGCCGCTGGGCGTGATGGCCCAAGTAGCCAAACCGTGGTTCTGCGGGTTTGCGACACTCATAACGCCTGCGCGACCTCCAACGCGACTGTTAACATTACCAACGTGGGGCCGACGGTCGGCGTGATTAGTGCACCCGCAGCGCCGGTTCAGGTAACCACGGCGGTCACCACCAGCGCTAACTTCACAGACCCAGGGGTGCCTGACACCCACACGGCGGTCTGGAGCTGGGGAGATGGCACCACCTCAGCGGGGACCGTTACGGAGACGAATGGCTCCGGCTCGGTGACCGGTAGCCACACGTATATTGCCGCAGGCGTCTACACGGTTACCCTAACTGTGACTGACGATGACGGCGGCTCGGGTCAGTCCATTTTCCAATTCGTCGTGGTCTTTGATCCAAGCGCTGGGTTCGTAACCGGCGGCGGTTGGATCAACTCGCCGGCCGGGGCGTATGCGGCGGATCCTTCACTCACCGGCAAGGCAAACTTCGGCTTCGTCTCCCGGTACTGGCCTGGAGCGACTGTCCCGGAAGGCCAGACCGAGTTCCGGTTCAACGTTGCCAACTTAAACTTCCATAGCTCTAACTACGAATGGCTGGTGGTTGGTGGGGCGCGCGCTCAGTACAAAGGGACGGGTACTATCAATGGGGCCGGTAGTTATAGCTTTATCCTGACCGCGATCGATGGGCAGGTCTCCGGAGGCGGAGGAGTAGACAAGTTCCGCATCAAGATCTGGGGATCTGGTGTCATCTACGATAACCAGACGGGTGCTTCGGACACTGCTGATCCGACTACACAACTAGGGGGTGGAAGTATCGTGATCCACACGCAATAGCCGGTCTCCGCGGGGGCTCAGCAGTATCTGATAGGTGCCGAATCGAAAGCGGTCGAAAGTAAACCCTGCTGCGAAAATCTTTTTCGCGGTAGTGACCTTCAGAGCCACCCCACAGGCCCTCCTCGCCTTCCTCTGGAGCTGACTATGTCCCACATCTTTTTGACTGGACACAGGGGTGAGCAGCAGACTGCTGGTAGTTATGGGTTTCCCCCTTTTGGAAAAGGGGGATCAAGGGGGATTTGATTTTCCGATGGAGACGTTCTTGAGGATCTCACGGGTCTCGTTGAGAAGATTAGGGGGCAGCGTAGGACCAGGAAATCTCCCCTGGCCCCTCTTTTCCAAAGAGGGGTTATGGAGGGCTCGGGGCGCCTTTCCACTGGTTTACTAACATCCGTCACCGTTTTTTCAAGAACTTACAGACCTGTGCCCACACCCCCGTGTCCAGCCCAGACTTATGGGTGAAGGTCAGCCTCTGGAGGAAGAGGATTAAAGGTGAGGGTGCTTCGTGGATCTTGCCCTCACCCTGCCCTCTCCCGCCTGCCTGCGTGCCCGCCTGCCGGGGCGCAGGCAGACATCGCACAGGCGCGAACGGGAGAGGGAAATTGATGATGTAGGGCGGAAAATTCATTGCGGATTGAGGTGAATTCGCTCCCGTTTCAGCGAGGTCTTATGCAAGGGAATGCTGGTGCATGTTATTCACGTCAGCACTTCGGCCTTGGAGGTCAGCGAGACGGACACGGAAGCCGTTTTGGAGGGAAAGACCTCTGATGGGACGCCGATCAGAGGAAAGGATACTGTGAGGGTGGTGCCTTAATTTGAAGGAGGTTGCCCGGTAAATGCAGAGGAGGAATCAGTAAGGATTTATCTGCTTTGAGGTAACGGAAAGGGAAGTGCTTTGCTGACGTAGGTTATCTTTGTGATGCGTCGAGAATTGTTACGCCGACCAAGCGGCGGCCTTTGTAATCCAGGATGATACCGTCATCACGGGTCTCGCTGTGGGTAGACCTAGGTCTCTCCTCAAAATGAAGGTAGAGCACATCCGCCTCTTCGTCATAGTCGAGCCACATGTGTGTCTTCGGTAGTTGCACGAGGTGGGAGGCCGCTTTCAGCAGGTGCAATATACTTTTCTTTTCTAATGTCTCTCTTTTGGCCATATGATATTACCCCCATTGATTCTCCTTGAGACGAAAGCTGTGATAATGAAACCGTCCTGCCGGCTGACCTCTCGATAAAGCACGTTGAGAAACTGCCTTCTGCCAAGAGATAGGACCGCTATCAAAGCCCCTCCATAGCCACGCAAAATCCAAGTGGGATTCTCGACCGTGGCCAGAACCCTCTCATAATATGCCTTCATATAAGGCTTATTTTCAACAATGTGTCCCCATCTTTCTTCCGTAAGACGAACCGGGACTCCGTTGACGGAGTACGCAATTTCCACAGGCTCACTCCAGGGCCATTTAGCAGGCAGACATAATAGATCTTTCCCTGAAAAGCAAATTCGCTGTCGTTCGGAGATGTCAATGGTGATGCTCTCTCGGATGTCGTGGCCCATATGACCACCTCAGCCTTGGAGCTGAGCGAGACTGATACGGAGGCTGTCTTAAAAGGCAAGACCTCTGATGGAACTCCCATCCGAGGCAAGGATACGGTGAGGGTAGTGCCTTAAAACTACTGGGCTAGGAATTTGCGGACCGTGATTATCGGGATTCCCTTGAATTTCTTGATATCAAGCAGGTGGTGATCTCCGGACACAATGGCGTCAGCCTGGCCATCGATCGCTAGGCTTAAGAAGATGTTGTCCGTGGGATCCCTCGTGATAATCTCGACTTGAGTTTTGAATTCCACAAATTCGCTAATGTCTGAAAGGTCCTCGATAATCGGTTGGATTTCATCAGCGCGGAGCCCGAACTTGTCATAGGCGAGAACTCGAATCAGTTCATCTGTAGTTTGTCTGGAGTTTAGGAGAATCCATTCGCCGCTACGGGCTTTTTCAAGTGCCCTCCGGGCCGGACCAGTCCAGAGGTAAGCGGAAACGAGGACATTTGTATCAAATACTGCCCTCTTAGCCACGAGCCTCTCGACTCTTGTGGATGATTTCCTCG